>JBBPYR010000181.1:0-14501 GCA_038199755.1 Ktedonobacterales bacterium
AGCAGCACCGCCCTTCTTCTTATGTTCACTAGTTCGCGGTGGTGTTTACTTTCTTGCCAGCCTCTTTGAAGCCCCATTTCTTAATGGTGTTTCGCAGCCAGCCAGCGGTAGGGCCATCATCAATCTTCTTGCTGGTCTCTACCAGGAAGGTGGCCGACGATGGGCGTGGGGGCAAGCTATTTGCCTGACGCAACGATGCCAGTTCATTATAATGCTGGAAGGCCCAGTACATATTCACACGGCAACCCTTACAATTCTTGATGTCATCCTCGTTCTGAAAACCGCACTGTGGACATTCAGTCATGGTAGTATCCCCTTCTTAAATTAATCCCATGCGAATCGCTTCCGCGACCGCCTGAGTACGATCAGCAACTTGAAGTTTGCGATAGATATCTTGCATTTTACGTTTTACAGTCACCTCGCTCCAAAATTGGCGCGAAGCAATCTCTTTATTGCTACAGCCCTCTGCCGCCAGTCTGATCAGTTCGATCTCTACATCGCTCAGGCCAGAACGCAGACGCTCCTGCTCGCGGGTCAGACGGGTGAACTCAGTAAGTATCTGGGTAACTGCGTGCGCCTCTCCGATGACGCGCTCTCCTCGATAGACAGCACGGAGCGAGTCTAATAGTTCCGCTAGCGGTTGCGACTTTTGCAGGTATCCATGTACACCTATCCGCATGGCATGCAACAAGTACATGTCATCGGTTAGACCTGTGAAAATGACAATCGAACTGTTAGGGCAGGCACGACGCAACTGTTGAGCCACGTCTAGCCCGTTTACTGTGCCCAGATGAATATCGAGTAGCACAATATCAGGATGTGTCTGCACTGCTAACATCACCGCACTCGTGCCATTACTCGTCTGACCAACAACCTCAAAGTCAACTTGCTCATCGAGTATAGCACATATGCCTTTCCGTACAACTTCATGATCGTCAACAACCAGCAACCGAATACGCGAAAGCTCCCCTGCCTGAGCAAGGGCTTGCGGCTCAGCGGTTGTCTCTGCAAAATCGTCTTGCGACACTATTGCGATATCGTCGTCCATTGGCATTTTCACTCTGTGCTTGGAGTCTGGTGTATCCGGACGCGTTGTACGCGCCATCGGTACAACCACACAGGGAGTCTTTGTAAAAGCGGCTGTCATGACAACTCCGTACTATCAAGGTGGTCCTATACAGGGTATATCGGCAATATTGCTCTTTGATGTACCCTCTACACTACCTATATTTCTACTTGCTTATTAGTATTTAACGATATTCATCCTATTAGGTCAGCTACATAGCACATCTTTCCTAATACAGGTCCTTACGGACGAAATATCCATAGTTATTTCACATTTCGCAGCTCGTATAAGGGGGAAGGCCATATTTCTGTACATCTAGGTGGGAACATAAATCGGCATATAGGAAAAATGCCTACTTTAGTAGCGAAAAGTGATACATCCCGATATACAACGTTGTACACAAATATACACCCTATTGATAGAGAGAAATATACATATTAAAGTTGGGCGATATTGTACAGCAGCAAACATAGCTGCATGTCGCATGTGGAGTAGGTGGAGGTATGTCACATTGTGTGACATTTTGTATTGTTGTTTATCGTATGAAGGATGCAGGAAAAATAGCCACACTGAAATTTTCCTGCTATGGAGTTGAAATTTCGTATGAAAGTAACACATTCATGGAGAGCACCGCAGCTCTCTACACTGAGAGTACTGGCCTGCATAGGACTAGCACTGCTAGCTGTCATTAGTGGCGGAACATTTGCTTGGCACCTACTGGGACAGAAGCCCAAGAGCGCACATGCCGCTTCTAGCATCAATTACCTGACGACGCATGGCCAACCCTGGGGTATGGTCATCGATAGCACTGATACTAATTTGTGGGTGGCCGAGCCAAACTGCGACGGCAATCCCTATTGTGGTAGTACGGGCGGCACGCCACCTCCCGGCTCAATCGGTGAATACAACGTCAAAACCTTTTTAAAAACGGCTGATTTCGTCCCGCCAGCACCTGCGTCTTACAATCCGATGTTTATAGCATTGAATGCGGGCAATCTCTGGTTCAGCGATCCTACCAACCATGCTATCGGCGAACTTATCCCCGCCACAAACACCTGGATGGAGAAGGTCATTCCCGGTTCATATCCTGTTGGAATCGCCTTCGATAAAAACGGCAACCTCTGGTATTCAGACTATGCCACAGGCGCAGTTGGTGAATTCAATACATCAACGTTAATAGCGACAGAGACACCTATGCCAACAGCAGGCACGTCCCCCTATGGCATGACCATAGCCCCTGACGGTGTCACCGTCTGGTTTACAGAGAACAGCCTTTCATCTGTAGGAAGTTTTACTGCACCCGCGAGTGGTACATTAACGACTGCGGCGATCAAAGAATATCCTTTCACCGGTCCAAAAGGGACGACTCCTCACCTGATTACGACCGATTCAGCAGGCATACCGTGGTTTAGCACAGGCTTCGGTGGTCAGGTTGCCGAAGTGAAAGCTGGTGTCGTCACCACATTCTGTGTTTCCAATGGCGTTGCTAATCCACATATTTCTGGTATTGGCATTGATAGCACCGGCAAAGTATGGTTTGATGACTCGCTCAATTCCCGTATTGGCTATCTCACCCCTGCAAACTATGCGAATGACTGCAATAATGGCTCATCTGCTGGTGTTACATATACGATCTTGCCTAATAGCCCACATACCCATGATGGCCTAATTGTTGACAAAACGAATACTGTCTTTTTCGGTGAACAGTATAACGACGAACTGGGACAGATTCTAGCTGGTGCTACTTTACCGCCACCTGCAAGCATCTATCCTCCTGGCCCGACCAATAACACCTGGTATTTCGCCGAGGGTCGCGTCGGCGGAGGCTTCCAGGAATATATTACGATCGGTAATCCTAGCATAGCCAGCACCTGCATCGTCGATATCACCTACCTGCGCGAGGGCGGTACCTCCATCGCGAAAAAGATCACGGTTAACCCCGCGAGTCGCTATACGGTCGCGGTAAATGCCGATCTCAATGTCGCGGCAACCTCTGTAACAGGAACCTCTGTTTCGGTGATGCTACAAAACGATCCCATCTCGCCCTGTATTGGTTTCGCGGCTGAACGCCCGATGTACTTCAACTATCACGGCAACCAGAGTGATAGTGATGTCGTTGGTGCCACCCATCTCAACACGAATTTCTACTTCGCCGATATTCCTAGTGGTGGTGGCATCACTTCCTACATCACCATCCTGAACCCACCAAAGGGTCAGACCGCCACTGTTACCGCGACCTACTACGCCAAAGGTGTCCAGGTGGGTCAGCAAGTGGTTAGCGTACCAGCGGGACAGCGCGGCACGATTGCTCCTGGCGCGATCTCGCTGCCACAGCATAGCGCAGCCGTTGTAACCTCTTCTCAGCCAGTGGTCATCGAGCGTCCCACGTACTTCTCGAACATCAACGGTGGCAACGCGGGCACGGTTACAGGGGCGGCCTCAGTGATCGGCTCACAAAAGTTGCAAAACGAATTCTTCTTCGCCGAGGGCTACACCGGCCCGGGTTTCCAGGAAAACTTGGTCATTTCCAATGTTGACGCAGTTGCCAACGCAACGGCGAATGTCACCATCAACCTGGAATACCTCAATGGCACCAAGCATTCGTTCAACGTCACCGTTGCGCCTAAGAGCCAACTGATCTGGAATGTCAATACCAACGGCACCAGCCCAGGTTCGCCGGAAGTATCGGCAGATGTAACCTCGATAGGAGCCGCTATCGTTGCGGCACGCCAGGAATTCTTCCACTACCAACACACCCTACCACTGCCAGTAGTTGGCGGCAGTGAGGTAACGGGCTTGGCAACGCAAATCAGCACGTCGGCCTCCTACAGCTTCGCGGAAGGCTATAGCAATAAAGGCTTCAACGAATGGCTGACCTTGCAGAATCCGACCGCAACACCCGAAACCATCTATATCACGATGGTGAATGGCTATGGGCGCGTCTTTACCCTTATCATGCACATCGGCGCAAACACTCGTGCCAACGTCGATGTCACCGCGCAGGTGTTAATAAACCTGGTGAAACCCGGTGACGATCATCGTGGCTATGAGGTTTCGATGACGGTGCAGACGCTCACCAACGGCGGCTTCTTCGTAGTCGAGCGACCCATGTATATTAATACCAGCGGTGCCAGCTTCCCCACCCAAGGCGGCAACGACGCCTTTGGCTATAACGGGCAATAACCGTTAATCCTGTTCATATACAAAGGGAAGAGGGGCTGCCAATCGTGTTGGCAGCCCCTCTTCCCTTTGTATATGAACAGGATTAGCACTATAGGAACCAGTTTTAGCGCGTCTGAGGTGGGGCCTCCCCTCTCACTCACAAGATAGAGAGCCAATTTTTCAAAACAGTAGTCCAATTGGGTCAATGTGTGTTACAATAGGAATATGTTTAGCAGACGCATACAGCAACGAGTCAGGCACCTTGTCACCTTGCTTATACAACCGCTGGCTCGACTGGGTGTGACGCCAAATACGTTGACCGTGATCGGACTCCTGCTGAGTATTGTGACGGCAGCCGTTATTACTCAAGGATTTTTGTTCACGGGTGGTTTGTTGGTGCTGTTTGCTGGCGTGTTTGACATGTTTGATGGGGCGATGGCCCGCGCACGAAACGCCGCCACCACCTTCGGAGCATTCTTTGATTCGACGTTAGATCGCTATTCAGAAGGAATTATCCTACTGGGATTGTTGCTTTATACGATTCAACACCCAGGCCTTCATGATCTCCTCTGGCCTGCCGGAAATGAGCAGTCGTGGCTGATCGCCTTCATTTTCATAGCTGTTGTCGGATCTTTGATGGTAAGTTACACAAAAGCCCGCGCTGAAGGCTTGGGGTTGGAGTGTAAAACGGGACTGCTGGCCCGCCCCGAACGTGTCATTATTCTGGCTATTGGACTTTTATCGGGTACTGGTATCTGTATCTGGACTCTTGCTCTTCTCGCGGTCTTCTCAAATGTGACCGCTATAGAACGGATCGTGACCGTCTGGCGTACAATTCGCACAACGACGGCGAGCACTTCTGTCATCGCTATGACACACGAGCATTTACCGAGACATGAGCTTGATACCAGTGAAGAACAGCATCATTTACCTGACCCACTGCTGATGAATGACGCACCTGCGATTCATCCCGTATCTACTAGTGTTCCGCCGTTCACTGGTAGCATACAGCAAGATTGACATAGATGAACGGCGTAGGCGAGTCGAGATCGGGCCGCATCCTTTGAAAGTAGCGCAGTGTAAGAATACTGCCCAAAGATAATGGTAAGGTGGACATGTTCCCCTACAAGCTCTGGACGTTGTGAGTATAGTCATATCCCAAGCACGGTAGTTCACAGAGTTTGTAAGGAAGCGCACAGCATAGCTCATCATCATTGAAGTGAGCTACCACCCGGAAGTAACCGAGATTGGTGTATAAGTTGGAGAACAGCACAAACAAACAGGTTCGCCCCAACTATCTTCAGTCATATATTCTTTAAGCACACGCACCTGCGCTCCGGTCCGTATGCATTGAGACTGGAGATATTAGTGACAACACAAAATAATTACGATGACCATTACGACGCTGATGCATCCGTCGTCGGGCATCCTTATGCATCTGAAACATCAGATGCACAGGAAACACCGGAAGCTTCAATCACTTCCGCTCCTGCCGAAGAATCATCCACTGCAAACGCAGACGTGGAAGAGTCAGTTTCTTCCGCTGCGGCTGCGGAGCAACCACAAGATGCACTACAAACCAGCACACAACAAGACGTTCCATCTAACGATGAAGCTGAAACTACTGCAACAGAAGAAGTTCCCGTGGTCGCTGCCCCCGCTGCCATAACAGAAGATCAGCAGGAGCAACCTGAGCACAACACAGCACTCCCTCAATCTCAAACAGAGGAGTCAGCCGTTGCTGAAGCAGTGAGCGTTGAGCCATTGCTCGTGACAGATACGCAGGCAGCAACACCCGCTGCGTTCTCTACAGAAACAGAGGCCGTAGCACACCCAGCAGAAGGACAGGATAGCGATCAACAGCAAGCAGCAGACATGACACCTGCGGTTCAAGCTTCTGAGGAGTCTCACCAAGTACAAGAGGGACAAGAAGAGCAACCAGTCGCAGAAATAGCCGCACCTGAAGAGGTACGCCCCTTCACCTCCTTCTTTGAAGAGTTTCGGCAAGCGGAAGAGGCACGCCACGAATTGCAAGTAGAGGCACTCTCACTCTTCGCCGCCGCCCAATCCGCTGACGCCCCGCAGCTCCTCGCAAGCAATGACAATGAGCACGTGCTTGCGGATAGCAGTGCAGTGCAGGAAACGTTTGATGCCACAACACCAACATCAACAGAAGAGGTTTTCAGCACTGAGGCAGAGGCAGCAATACCCATATTCGGGGCTACAACCGATGAGGCACAGAAAGCTGGGCAAGATACAGCGCAACAGGCGCAGACGCCCACAACACCTGTGGCCCCAATCGTGCCAAAAGAGCGTCCCGTTTCACCGCTCTTGCGTCCCGCTACCCGCCTTCGCCTGCCACGACATGGCCTCATACGCCATCGCGATGAGCCAGTACCCGCAGTTGCGCAAGCCGCACCAACGGAGCCAGTAGCCATTGACCAGGCAAAAGGCAGTGAGAGCACATCTGCTCCTGAACAGCCACGCCCAACGCGCCGCTATCGCTTCGATAACCGCTCGTCAGCCGCCGCAGCCGCCACTCACTCTGCCCAAACGCCAGCACAACCACGGGCTGAAGAGGGTCGCGCTCTTGCAGGCACGAAGCCAGAGAACGGGCACAACGGCAATAACAACGCCGACATAGCCAAACAGACCAACAATACGAGCGTTACGAACGCCACATCTACACCAACGGCAGATAGCCAGACCAACAAACAGCCTGAAACCCAGGACCAAGTAACAACAGAAAATAGCACAAGTGGAGTTACGGCTTCCTCGCATATCAGCGAACAAGACCGCCGTCGTCGTCATGGACAGGAACGCCCACGAGAGAAAGAGCAGACTATGACCCCTGCTACACCAGTAGCTATAGCACTAGAAGCAACGAATAATCAAGGAACGACTTCATCCACAGCCGCCGCCTCTGCGAATCCGGCGACCGTTGCCGATATAGCAGCACTGGTCGAGCCTGAACAACCCACAACCGAGGTTGCGCCAGAGGATATGCCACCGTTGGAATATTCAGATTTACAAAAAGCGAATCCACGCCGTCGTCGTCGTCACCGCACGACCACAACGGCCCCAGTGATCGGGCCACTACCAGCACCACTGCCAGTGCAGGCGCAGATGCCAGTGGCACCAGTAGTGCCAGTAGTGGCAGCAGTGCCACAGCCATTACCGCAACCACAGCCGCTCGCGCAGCCCACAAAGGTGCTTCCCGCAGCAGTTGCGGAGTCAGGCAATGGCCAAGTATTGTCACCAGTCACAACTGGCATGGCACCGCGCACAATCGGAAATCCGCAGTATAGCATCGTTTCAGGCTACACAGTGAACCAGATGAACCAGGGTAATGAGTCCTCTGGGCCATTCATGGGACCAGAACCATCACCAGCACGTGGCAGCACCATCACTCGTGATGGCCGTACCGCTCGTGCCGAATCACAGCGCTCACACGTGTATCCCGCACGACCTACCGAGGCCGCGATACCATCAACCTCAGTTCATCAACTGGCCAGTGTGCTTTCGCAGGCCATTCAGACGCAAACTGATCGCATGGTAGCTGAACTGCGCCGCGCCAACCAGGGGCCGACGAATGTTTCGGTGAGCCTCCCACCCATGCCATCGTCTGAGCGCGTCGGCGTCTTTGTCGATGTGGCAAATCTGCTCTACTCCGCCCGCACCACGCGCATTGCCGTTGACTTCGGCAAACTACTGGATTTCCTGCGTGGCAATCGTCGCTTGATACGCGCACACGCTTACTGCCCCACCAGTCCACAGGCCGGTGATGAGCAGATGTTCCTGCAAGCGGTAAAAGGACTCGGCTATCGCATCACAACCAAGAACTACAAGACCTTCTCCAGCGGCGCGAAAAAAGCTGACCTGGACCTGGACCTGTGTATGGACGTGGTACGCATCGTCGATGGCGGAGCCGTTGACTGCATTGTACTGGTGAGCGGTGATAGCGACTTCATGCCCATGCTTGACTACTGCTCCGATCATGGTGTACGTGTCGAGGTAGCTGCCTTCGATGAAGCAATGTCGGCGACATTGCGCCAAAGTTGCGACCTGTTCATCAACCTCTCGTTACTAGAAGAAATTCGCTCATAAGCAAGATGTAGCTATAGACGAACGAGACCCCATATACCCCTTGGTACATGGGGTCTCGTTCGTCTATGATGGCACTCATTACCTTCTGTGAGAAGTAGTCACATCCATTACGTATGTATGATATACAACACCGTTTGTATATGTTTGTATACGTCTGTATTTCATTGACATTGCAGGAACAACACATCGAGAGGAAACATGGTGCCCAGCCTCGAACGCTTCCCTTGACTTGTGGCGTGTATCAGAAACCCTATCTCATAGCAGCAACTGCAATGCAACAGGGCAGATTCTCTCTCATGGGAAGCACTCTATCTCTGTTCAAGAAGAAAGGACTTTGTTATGCGCAAGCTCGGTGGTCTCACCCAAGTCGCATCGTTCCTCGTTTTAGTTGCTATGCTCCTCGCGGCATGCGGCAGCACAACGACGAGCGGCACTGGTGGCTCCTCAACGGGTACTAGCACCCCGAAATCGACACTTAAAGTGGCACTGGTGACAGACATTGGTGGCTTGAACGATAATGGCTTTAACCAGCTCGCCTACACAGGATATAAGCAGGCCGAGAGTCAGTATGGTTTCAAAGAGCAAGTTATCCAAACACAGTCGCAGAACGATTATGTCAATAACTTGACCAATGCAGCACAGGTAGCTGACCTCGTGATCGCCGTCGGCTTTCTCATGCAGACGCCATTGGACCAGGTTGCCAAGCAGTTTCCCGCTAAAAAATTTGGTATCATCGACGGTTGTGCCACCGATGCCAAGGGCAACTGTGATCCCTTGACCAATGTTGCCCCCCTCTTCTTTAAGGAGCAAGAGGCCGGTTGTCTGGTGGGTGCTGTTGCTGGACAAATGGAGTTGGATGGCAAAGCCAAGGTCCCACACTTGCTTGGGGCTGGCACCATCGCTGCCGTGGGTGGCCTATCCATCCCGCCGGTTAACCGCTATATCGCTGGTTACAAATTCTGTGCGCAGAAGGTAGACCCGACCGTTAAGGTCATCGTCAACTACTCACAAGACTTTGCCTCAACCGCGAAATGTAAAGACGTAGCCCTGAGCCAGATCAACCAGAAAGCCGACATCATCTTCCAGGTTGCCGGTGGTTGTGGTATTGGCGCGCTTGATGCCGCCAACCAAAAGGGTGTCTACAGCATTGGTGTTGACTCCGACCAGGGGAAAATTAATACGAGCGTCATCACCAGCGCACTCAAGAAGGTAGACGTTGCGGTATACGACACCATCAAGAGCGTCGAGGACAACAGCTTCTCTAACAACCCACCACGCTTCGACCTTACACATGGCGGCGTAAGTTATGCCGCGACGAGCGCGGATGTTCCCGCCGATGCCAAAGCCAAAGCTGACGACTTCGCCAGCCAGATCAAGGCAGGTACATTGACGGTACCGGAGAATATTCCGTAAATTTCACCTATGCAAAAGTGTCGTGTGCTTGCAACATTTCATATGCAAAGGTTGCAAGCACACGTCAACTACCCATAAAAAAAACCTGGAACATCATCGTTCCAGGCTTTTTCATAAAATCCCCTGCATTAATGTACACCGCGACGTTGTCTTTAGAATGTTTTTCCATTGCGCGTCCTTGCTACTTCCCTATTCTATCTATTCGGCAACAAGGCTATTTTCTTTATACCTTTTAGCTATCTCTTTTGCTTTTGCTTACTTTTTGCTTACACGCCACGCACGAAACACTCTCTATCTGACAACGCCGCACCCACCCATGCACCACCAGCACGCAGTACTGGCATACCCTACTTCATCCGCAGGACTCCCTCACCGCTTACACCCAGTCTTCCCTGACTACCTCGGCTCCCCTGTCTTCCCTGACAACCTTGGCCCAACCCACACTTCCACCTTACCAACCACCACACTAAGCAGGAGCCCTTGTTGTGCTACCACACTTCATCCCTTCCACATCGCCAGCGCACCCTCGAAAAAATAACCGCTACGGTGCCGCCTGCACTCCCCACAACCACCACGTAGCCCACACGACGACATGCATTCCTCACTACCACCTGACCACCACACATTACCGACAAAATATATACATCCGCCACGTAACTGCGCCATCCACGTTATCTATCTTAAATACACACCACGCTTGCCACATAACCCCAACCGGCACCACCTCTACCACTTAACCACACCATCCGGTTATTATCTATCTAAATATGAACTGCACTTCCCACATGACCCAACCAGCAGCCCTACCATTACCATCACTCCCACCTTCTGCCACTCTTACCTCCCCACACTTCCAACATCCTCTGTTCCCTCACGATTACCCTTCCATCTTCCACCACACGTCCAGTTCATCTTGTTTTCCTGTGTGAGTGCCACCGTTGGTCCCGTTCCTCTACTTAACCCTATCCCTTACCAGAATGAGCAATCACGTTCTTTCCCTGCCACCTAACCACACCACTTGTTTGCTATCTCACTCCACTTCATCCCTACCATCCACTGTCGAAATCGTTGCAGTCTCAACCACACGTACCACTTCCACCACCCTGCATGGACTTCACTACCACATAATCCACCACCACTTGTTTGCCATGCGTACTGTCAACTTCCCTTCGACATAAGTAATATACCATGGAGTCATGAAACACCCATGAATCAATTGCCTCTAATCCTTAAAGAATATTCATATTCATCACTACACCCGATAAAACATAGATTACAGTAAATTCATCTTTCGCCAATCTTCTGCAAATTTGTTGACCGCCTCCTCACTCAGGTCGTCTCGCACCATCTCGAACAACACCTGCGGAGTCATCGTCAGATCATGTGCGCCTGCCAACAGGGCAGTGCTTGCCTCCTTCGGCGTTTTGATGCTGGCCGCGAGAATACGTGAGGGGAGTTGCTGGTTATGCAAGAGCTCCATTATCTGCGAGATGCGTTCACTGGCATTGATACCGGACCGCTCAAGCCGATTATAATAGGGGATAATAAAATCTGCGTTGACCATTGCAGCCGTATACGCCTGCGCAACTGAAGTGACTGCTGTAAAAGAGATGCGATGCCCCTGCAGCTTCAAGCGCATCGCCACACGCATGCCATGATGGGTCATAGGAATTTTGGGGATGACGCGCTGTGGGTCCAGCTCAATGTATGCCAGAGCTTGCGCGAACATCTCGTCTTCCGTCGTCGCCCCCGGTTGCATGAAGATGGTTCCACCCAGCGTATCCAGCATTTCTTTGAGTAGACTCATGGGGTCAAGGCGTTGACCGCGATCCCTCGCTGCGAGTAGAATAGTGGGGTTCGTGGTGACGCCAGCCACAGGGACCGCACGCGCCACGTCACGAATATCGGGAAGATACGCACAATCAATGTAAAGGGCCATTCTGTATGCTCCTCTCAAAACTCTTATCTGCTACCGTTACCATTGCCGCCACTGATCGCGTGCTCGTCCTCAATTCAGCGGCTGATGCTGTCGTCGCCCAGGCCATTCAACAAGCCAGCCAGGGGAGCATCATCCTTGCCGAGGACAACATCGCCGCCGTCGCGCCCTATCTGCATAGCAAGTTAGCAAGCGCGCAGCAACAACCAGAGCTGCAAGGAAACCATGTACAACACGTCGCTTTTCACGACTACATCTTACACTATCCAGCGGCCACAACGGATGTAGCACTCATGAATCTCCTCTACCAGCCCGGTAGTGCCTGGATACAACATGGGCTTCACCTCGCCGCCTATGCCCTCCGTCCACACGGTCGCCTCTATGTCACAGGTGCGAAGGATCGTGGTATTCTCAGCACTGCCAAAAGAATGCAAGCCCTCTTCGGCAACGTGGAAACGCTCACCATCAGCAAAGGCCACCGCGTCATCTGCTCACAAAAATTGGCTGACTTCACCCCCCTTGCCACCGCATTGCCTGCTTCACCTGACAGCACCATTTTCGCCGAGGGCAAGCTCGATGAAGGGACACGCCTACTTATAGCAGCATTGGAAGTGCAGGACAGCGATGACGCCCTCGATATCGGCAGTGGCGCGGGCTACATCGGCCTGCATATCGCACGCCTCGCCACAGAGGGTCATGTCACCATGGTTGATGCCAGCTTGGTCGCGGCCGCTGCCGCCCAACGCGCCATTGAGCAGAGCGGCTTGCAAAACATTCGTGTCCTGCCCAGCGATGGCACACAGGCGGTATCCGATCAGCGTTTCGACCTCATCGCCACCAATCCACCCTTCCATCATGCGGGCATACAAACAACGGCAACCGCGCAACGCTTCATTCGCGAGGCCGCCACACTCCTGCGTCCCAGTGGAAGATTCTATCTCGTAGCCAACCGCTTCCTCAAGTATGAGCCAACCATACAGGAATGTTTTCGCGATATCGTCGAAGTTGGCGGAAACAAAGGCTATAAAGTGCTGCGCGCAACGAAGCCCTATTAAGCCAAAAGGGCATCCGCGAGCGGATGCCTCAGCTTTACAGTAGGGGCGGGGGCGGTGTGGATGTGGGGCTGGGACCCTTGGGTCGCCCGTGCAGGGGATACTCAACCATTCTTAAGCTGGTGCGTATGGGCATCTGCTCGCGGATGCCCATACGCACCAGTATCTAGCGTTCCGTGTACCAATCCTCTCGCGTCAATGGGAAGTCGCTCTTGCCATTCTCCGACTTCACGAGCAAGGATTGATGAAGACCAATGTTACCCATTTTGAAGGCATTGATGGACGCAGCCATGTACAGACGCCAGATACGATACGTCACCTCGTCCGTCACACGCTTGATCTCTGCCTCATGCTTTTCTAACGCTTGTACCCACGCCCGCAACGTATACACGTAGTGTTCGCGCAAGTTCTCCACGTCGCGCACCTCGAAGCCATTCATTTCAGCGGCGTTGAGCGTCACAGGAAGAGTCAGCAGTTCCCCACCAGGAAACACATAGCGATCAATAAAATCCTCTTTGGCCGGTGCTGGTGACTGCGAGTGAACAGAAATGGCATGATTGAGGAAGACGCCACGCGGACGCAATAGCTTGTATGCCTGCTGAAAATAAGCACCTATTTGGCTCTTCCCCACCTGCTCAGCCATGCCGATAGAAACCAATTTATCATAGCTTCCTGTTACCTCGCGATAATCGCATATTTCAACGTGGCATCTCTCCTGCAAGCCTGCTGCGCGAATACGCTCCCGTGCGAGGTTTGCCTGTTGTTGGCTCAGCGTAATGCCCACCACCTCAACATCATAATGCTGCGCCGCGTAGATCATTAAACCACCCCAGCCACAGCCAATATCCAGCAACCGTTCGCCAGCTCGTAAGCGCAATTTGCGGCACACATACTCCATCTTACGCTCTTGCGCAACATCAATGCTATCCTCAGCAGACTCAAAATAGGCGCAGGTGTAAAGCAGAGCCTTGTCCAGGAACAGTTGATAGAACTCATTCGAGCGATCATAATGGTACGAGACCGCCTTACGATCCATCTCTTTCGTATGCAACTTCCCTTGAAAATTCGCTGTAAAGAGGTGCTTTGTCCCCTGCTCACGTTTGGGGAGACTCAACAGCCGTACACCATAGCGCATCTGTTCTGCCTTGCCCCAACTCATCTTCAAAAAGTCTTGCGCGAAATCAATTACCGCCTCAACATTACCCTCAATATCAAAATCGTTGTAAATATACGCCTCGCCCAAAGCCATCTCGCTCGGAGGCAAAAACATCGCCCGCAACGCACCAGGATGCTGTAAAACGATAGTGAACCGTGCCTCTTGCCCGGCTTCCGGTCCCCATGTGTCGCCATTCCACAAACGGACCGCGAAATTTTGTGGACGGGAAAAGCGCAACAAGTCCTGCAACAACGAGAGGGTAGTTTGAACCGCGGAGGAGTCACTCATGAGGAAACATCTCCTTCTGCAAAAGAACAGCTTACACGTCTGCTCTATTAGAGCAGCTTAGATGCAAAAAAGTTTCACGTCTTTTCCAAATATACTTTTGGCCTATTGCATTAAGTTCTATAATAAGCATACATGAGTTTTATGTATCTATTCTAAAAACTCCTTTGCAAAATTGAGAAAGAGTACCATGAGTATGAATCAAGACCCGTATCAGCCTCAGAGACAACAACCGCCAGAAGGCACATGGCAGCCACAAAGCTCGCCTTTCAATCAGCCTCCTCCTATGCCAAAGCAACCCTGGCAAGGACCACCACCGCAACC
>JBBPYR010000182.1:0-3840 GCA_038199755.1 Ktedonobacterales bacterium
CACGCAGTGAGTACTCTTCCTCAGACGGCACCACCAATACAAACACCGATGCCATCCAAACCAGCTAGACCGAGGCGAAGACTCGCTATTGGTCTGCTTGCCTTGCTTGTCCTCTTGCTCGCTGGCTCACTTGGAGCGGTCTTTCTATTGCCACGCTTGACCAATCGCCCTGCTGTCGTGACAAATACTTCCCTTGCAGGACGTGCCTTCTTTGTGAGTAGTGGACAATTGAACGATGGCGCGCAAGGTATCGCGGATGAATTACAGGTCGATCTGCAAAACGTGCAACCTCCACCATCGGGGAAAAGCTACTATCTCTGGTTGTTTGGTGACAAGGACCTCATGTCACAACAAACCGATTTGCTTGTGCCTGCACCAATACATCCGCCCTTGTTGCTCACAAATAACTTGCCTGTGCAAAATAATGCCGTTCACTACACCTATCCAGGCGATACTCAACACAACAACCTGCTCTCAGAGACAAGCCGCCTGCTTATCACGCGAGAGGATGCGGGACGAACGCCTAACAATCCTTCTACTAATCCCGCTACATGGGTCTATTATGCACAGTTGCCCCAGGCAATTATTCCAGATGATGGGAATCATCTTCATCTGAGAGGGCTTGATCACATTCGCCATCTTTACTATAATGAGGACCATTTGCAAGTGCTTGCACTGTATGGCGGATTGGATATCTGGGTGTTCAGAAATACAGAAAAAATTCTGGAATGGTCCACGAGTGCTCGCGACGACTTCAATGGCACGACAAGCAACTATGGGCTGATGCACAGTCTCTTTATCAATATTCTGGATTACCTTGATGGTATCCCCAATGTCCATATAGATGTGCCGCCAGGGACACCTGTTAACGCTGATGCTAGCATTGCGCGTGTAAGCCTGCTTACAGTAGACACAACGCGGCAAGGTGTGGCAAAATATCTTAAGACTGATCCTCCTGGTGATCTCGATCATGTGGCATTACATCTCAGTGAACTCGTCAAAGCACCCGATGACTCATCGGACACACGGCAACTCGCGCAAAGTATTCTGATTGCCGTTGGTGATGCAAAAATGTGGCTCACGCAAGTACGCATGGACGCGAAGGCACTTTTTAACATGAGCCCTGCTCAATTAGCACAGCCAGCCGCACAAAGCCTGCTTGAAGACCTCGTGGCACAAGCTACTTACGCCTATATCGGTCAACTTGACGCGACCACAAATAAGGTCATTCCAGGGATATTGCAAGCTCATTATGCTATACAAAAGCTGGCAACCTTCGACGTTACAAAAAATGTGCCCAAAAGCTTGTAAAGCTTATACATAGAAAAGGGAGAGCGCATGAGTACACAACCGCGCCGCCTCGGTAAATATGAACTACGCGAACGCCTGGCTCGCGGTGGACAGGGAGAGGTGTGGAAGGCGTTCGACCTGCAATTGCGGCGTTTTGTTGCCATCAAACAACTAAACGCCAATTTTCAGGACGATGCTAGTTTTATTTCTCGTTTCGAGCGTGAAGCACAATTTATTGCTTCGCTCCACCATCCCAATATTGTGCGTATTCATGATTTCCAGTTTATGCCTGATCCCGACTCGAATGTACCTGTCGCGTATATGATCATGGAGTATATCGAAGGCTCGACCCTCTCTGATTATATACGCAGCACGTCACGTAAACAACTCTTCCCGTCCGCTTCTGCTCTCATTACTATTTTTACCGCTATCAGCCTTGCGCTCGACTATGCACATGAGCGCGGCATGATTCATCGCGATATCAAACCCGCGAATATTATGCTTGATATCCGCAATCCCGACGATTTGCCGCTTGGGAAACCCGTGCTCATGGATTTTGGCATTGCAAAGCTGCAAGGTGGGTCTGATACGACGAAAGTACTTGGTACACCGCTTTATGTTTCCCCCGAACAAGCACGAGGCTTGCCCGGTGATAAGCATAGTGACCTCTATTCACTTGGTATTGTGCTTTATGAAATGACTACTGGCGTTACACCTTTTCGTGGCGAGTCTATGATGGAGTTGCTCATGCGGCACTTCAATGACACGCCAACACCTCCTATACTCATCAATCCAGAGTTACCACAAGCGGTTTCTGATGTCATTCTGAAAAGCATTGCCAAAGAACCAGAAGAACGTTTCTCCAGTGCTTCTGCTATGACTATCGCGCTCGCGGAAGCTTTCAACGTCCCAATACCGCCTGAACTACAACGCATATCTTCTATATCCATTGCAACACATGGGAACGTGGTGCGGAATCCAATTTCTCTTCCAGGCATTGTAGTCGCAGACCCAGCCTTATCATTTGAAACTTATCCAGTGCCACCTTCCGTGCTCTCGCTACCACTTACACCACCACCAGTAAATGCTACACATGCAGTGAACGGTAACGCTGCCTTTTCTGCACGTGGTTCTCAAACCATACCACCACCGCAGGTTCCCGTTGCACCACTTCCTGTGCCACAATCAGTTAGAAAGCGTCCCAGCAAGAAGTTCTATCGTCTTGCTTCAATCGTGTTACTGCTCGTGCTAGCTGCGGGTGTGGTAAGCTACATACTATGGAGTACTCACAAAACGCCGACCGCATCCGTTCCTGCATCGACTACCAGTATTGGACAGGTGCTTTTTGTCAATAGTCCCAATACAACGGGTGCTTTTGACGAAGCACAACTTACCTTGAAGGGCATACCCAATGCGCCCAGTGGCAAGAGCTATTATGCATGGCTTGAGACACATAATGATAGTATTGAGCTTGTACATTGGCCTCTCACCGTCCATAATGGAACGCTCGTCACAACAACGTATGTGAACGCACAGCATCAAAATTTGCTGAACGCATCACCCTATCTTTTTCTCATCACTCTGCAAGATAGCAATAATACAGCAGTACCTTCTTTTGATCCGAATGATGACTTGTACTACGCGTCTATCCCACAAAAATTGGCGACAACCGATGGCTATAGCGTTGTGAATCACTTGAACCATTTGCTCACAAGCGATCCAAGCCTTGAGAAGCTTGGTATGCATAATGGGTTGCGCTACTGGCTAGTTGCGAACACAAACGCACTCTTGCGCGAGGTTAATGCCGCGCACGATGCCAGGCAAAACAAGGATAGTGTGGCATTACGTCAACACCTTGTAAATATTCTTTATTATCTCAGAGGGTATTCATGCGCTCCATCTGATCTACATGGTGTTCCACAAGGGATACCGACTACGCCTGACGCTACAATTGCCGCAAACGTCCAAGCGTCACTTTTGAGTTGTGAACGAAGTACTGACACCACCAGCCTGCTTGCTCATAGTGCGTTGCATGTGCGCAGCATCAGTCAGGCACCTGGTGCAACACCTGGGCAGATAGCCCTCGCTCCTCATTTAGTCGATAGTCTTGGGCAGGTGACAACAGAGATTCATTCACTCTATCAGGACGATATTTTGCATCTGATTACCCTCTCTAATGATCAGTTGTTGCAAGCATCTGAGCAGTCTTTCTTCGATGACATGCAAAAGTTGGCACAGGAGGCGTACAACGGGCAGACATCCTCTGCAAAATATAGCGTCTTACAGTTCAGCAATGATGTTCAGCATCTCCCTACCTTCGATCTTCTGCCATGTCCACATAACAGTGCTAGCACCATCTGTACATCTTGACAGAGCAAAGACACAGCCGTATATGTGTGACTTTTTCTGCTCGGTGGCGTTTAATAGAGTGTATTGTTCATTCGTTTAAGTGAACCATACAAGCAGGTGTAACTCGACCCTTATTGTTTGTCTTTTTTATTCTTACAAAGGGGATATCACTATGGAAAACAGGATGGAAAATAGGATGGA
>JBBPYR010000183.1:0-15466 GCA_038199755.1 Ktedonobacterales bacterium
CAATAGCTTTTTTATCAACGAGCATGTGTCGGTGGAACGGTTTCCAGCTGCTGCTGCATTGCTAGGGTAGGACTAGTAGGGTTATGGGTTGTTGCGGTATAAGATACATGGTCATTTTTGGCTTCTTGAATTGAAATCTTAGGATGTTTGGTCTTCTCTGGTCGTAATGCTAATACCAGAAAAGTCACCATCCAAGTTATAAGCAAAGTAAGTAATGTTACGGTCAGTAAAAGTTGTATTGGCGTCATTGGGTTAAGTGCTTCCACAGTGCATCCTCTTTCGAACTGCTCCGACAATAGGCAGGCATAAGATCACAGTACTATAGTAAACGAAAAGGCAGAGCGAAGTTAACAGCGTTTGTAACGAGCATGTAGTCTTCCCTTTTTATACCAGCTCTATCTGTCAAGAAGACGAAATGCACAAGCAAAAAGTTTCATGCTCTCGTGCTCTCAGCTTCTCATGACCTTGTGCGATAGTGTATAGTAAAACGAACAGATTTGTGGTCTCTTTTAGTAAAGACGAGAAAAATACTTGGTATGGTACCTAACATTTATACATCTATGTATATATTATATATGTGCAGATGTAATAATAACGTGCTCATAGATAAAAGGACAAAAGAGATGGAGAGAGACGTTTGGCAACGTAGACGAGATATTCTGATTAGCATCATCTGTATAGGCATCATTCTATGGGCCTTATGGAACGTTGCAGGCCAATTTGTCGATGCTATCATTATTTTTCTGCTCTCGATGGCAGTTGCCTTTTTGTTAACTCCGTTGGTGAATTATTTGGTTAGCCTAAAAGTACCACGGGTGCTGGCGGCAATTGTAGTGTATGTGGTGGTGCTTGGCACACTGGGTGTACTCGGCTATAGTCTCATTTTCACATTGATTAGGCAGTTACTCACTTTCCAAAATACTGTGGTGAACTTTTTTACGATTCTGCCAAACACGTATCAGTCCTTGATTGGTTTCTTGCTTAAACAGGGCATCTCGCAGGTAAATATTGATGCAGCCTTGTTACAAATTAGAGATCAGGCGATTGCCTTCGCACAGTTGGCGGCAAGTAATGCAGTTGGTATCGTCTTTCTGGTGACGAACGCTTTCATCAATATCCTAGTGGTCGTTGTGCTCAGTTTTTATCTGGTGCTGGACGGGAAACGTATCCGCGATAGCCTGATAAGTGTGACGCCACAACGTATTATGCCACAGGTGCAAATATTTGAACGTGCTCTCAACGAAGTGGTTGGTAACTATATTCGTGGTCAATTGACATTGGCGGCAATTATCGGTGTGCTCGCAGGGGTGGGCTGTGGTTTGCTCGGTTTGGGCGACTACGCGCTGATAATCGGTTTGTTAGCCTTCTTGTTCGAGACGATACCCATGGTAGGCCCTGCACTTGCCTCTATTCCGGCCATTTTGATCTCTTTGCTCTTGCCTGATCCGGTGCAGCGCACCATTTGGATTGCCTTGTACTTTGCGGCAATTCAGATGGTGGAGAGTAACATCCTTGGCCCGCGCATTGTGGGGCACGCGGTGGGCTTGCATCCGGTGGTTTCCATTCTGGCTTTGCTGGTGGGTGCAAAGTTATTTGGGGCGTTTGGGGCATTGCTTGCAACGCCTGTCGTCGCGGCCACCTGGGTGGTGATTGCAAGCATTTATCGTTCCGCACGGGGCGAAACTTCTGACCAGATTATCGCGAGAAAGCCTGCTCCTTGGACGCTTCGCCGTCCGAGTGATCTGTCGTTGCGGGGGCGTAAGCGGACACGAGGCCTGCATCCCGACCATCCCTTAGCGGCGAGTTCTGCTCATGATGAGCGTCAACCACTGCACACTCGTCCCCTGCATGAGCGCGAGGAAGATCATGAGCATGATGAGCAGAAGGATGTTCCTCATGAGGTAGAGCAGAGTCACAAACAACAGACAGCGTAAGATGAACAGAAATCGTGCCAATACATGTGTCACCATGAGATGTCCTAGACATCCTACGGTGACACGTTTTTGGCACGGTTTTTAAGTGGTGCCAAAGGTGCGACGTAGCTCTGCCTCGCCTTCGCGTGTGACCAGGGCGTACACGTCATCATTGGCCTCTAGGAGGGTTTCCTTGTCGGGGAAGATATGACTACCATCGCGGATAATCAGGGTGAGATTACAACTGCGTGGCAAGTTGATATGCCCCAGTGTTTTGCCGACAATCGGTGAGGTGGTGGGAACCGTCATCTCGACGATCTCTAAGCCAGCTCGTTTTAATGTCATGAGTTGAATGAAACGAGAACCCGGTAATTCGGACTCAATTAGTGAAAGGATCGAGCGGGTCGGACTGACCGTGACGTCAATACCTAGTTTCAAAAATAGGTCGTTATGCTGCGGGTTATTGACGCGTGCAATCGTTCGTGCCACATGGAAACGCTGCTTTGCCATCTGGCAGATAACGAGGTTATCTTCATCCTCGCCTGTCACTGCAATGACGACATCCGCACGCTCTGCGCCTGCCTCTTCCATTGTGCGTGCCTCACAAGCATCACCTCTGGTCACTGACTGGCCCAGTTCCTCGCTCAAGAGCTGCGTACGATTGCCACTTTTTTCTAATAAGAGCACCTCGTGCCCTTGTCTCAGGAGATTTCTTGTCAGGTAGTAGCCAACATCGCCACCACCACCAATAATGATATACATAGAGCTTTTCCTACTCACTCGTGTTGCTATGGTGACCGTTGTTTGAATATGCTATCTATCATCAGACGGTTCACCGCAAATATGGATGACGGATACCTATTTTTTGTTTGTGGGTGCGCTTGGTGCTTCCCGTGTCAAGGCCTCAAGAAGTAGTTGTGCGCCTACCGTGGTGGGGCACATTGTTTCCAGGCCGAGTGCTTTATAGGTGCTTTCGCGAATGGGGTCATAGATGCGACAGAGCACTTTTTTGACGTGTAACAGTTCCTTTGCGATCTGGCTTGCCATGATGTTGCGGTTATCACCGTTAGTGACCGCGATAAAGGCATCGGCCTTCTCCACTCCAGCCCGTCTGAGTACCTCTTCATCAACGCCATTGCCTACAATGCGCTCACCGCGAAAATGCGGCTCAAGACGCTGAAACGCGTCGCTACTACTATCAATAATAGAGACCGTATTGCCCATTTTCTCTAGTTGTATGGCCAGTGTTGCGCCAACACGACCACATCCCAGGATAACAACTCTCACAAAAATAGCCTGCCTTTCGATGCCTGGTCCAGCGTTCTGGATATCCAGGTAGACTTGATGTCAGTGATTATTATAGCACGCGTGACTATCCTCTCAGCGTGTGGTGCGGATTATGCGCTTTGCTATTTATATCGTATTATAAAGGAAAAGGATAGAGAGAAAACACTTATGCTATCATCAGATACGGCTCGCTATACCCTGCGTCCTGTCTATGAGGAGCAGCGTTCCCTCTGGGATCAGGTGGTGACGGAACATGCCTATGGACATCTGCTGCAAAGTTGGGGCTGGGGCGAGTTGAAGGCGCACAGTGGCTGGCGACCGCTACGCTTAGCCTTGTGGGATCGTCAGGAATTGCGCTATGTCGCACTAGCCCAGGTGTTGCGTCGTAGCGCACCACATTTGCCGCTTATGGCGGGCCACCTCGCCTACATCCCTAGAGGGCCAGTGATTGACTGGTCAAATGCTGAGCTTTGTGGAAGCTTTTTTACGCAGCTAGCAGCACGCTTGCAGGCTCAAGGTGCCTTGACGCTGCGCATTGAGCCGAACGTTGAGCATGGCAGCGCGGATGGGATGCTGGCCTTGCGCTCCTTCACGGCATTTTCCATGCAACCGATAACGGCTGTACAGCCACTGCGTACGATCTTGCTCGACCTTGCACCGTCCGAGGAGTTATTGCTAGCACAGATGAAGGAGAAGTGGCGTTATAACGTGCGGCTCGGTGTGCGCAAAGGCGTCAAGGTGCGGGTGGCGCAGACGGTCGAGGATATGCGCGAGTGGTATCATATAATGCAAATGACCAGCGAGCGCGATCAATTTGGCATTCACACGCTGGAGTATTATATGCATGTGTGGGATATTTTCGTCTCGCAAGGACAGGCAAGGTTGTACCTCGCGGACTATGAGGGACAACTGCTGGCAGGCATCTTCGTGAGCCTTTTTGCGCGCCAGGGCATTTATTTGTATGGCGCGTCAAGCAATGAGCAACGCCAATTCATGCCGAATTATGTATTGCAGTGGGAAGCTATGCGTTGGGCCAAAAGTCAGGGCGCACTCAGCTATGATTTATGGGGTATTCCCGCAACAGATGATGACGACGAGGCGATGGCTGGCGTATACCGTTTTAAGAGTGGTTGGGGCGGGCGTGTTGTCCAATTTGTCGGTGGATATGAGCAGGTGTATCGTCCTATGGCGATGCAGGTTGCACGCCGTTTTATGCCACAATAAGTATGCACGAAGCAATTTTTTGGCACTATCACCATGTGCGTGACCTCTACGGGAGAGTTATTATCAATGGAACTACCTTTTACATTAGAGACGGCTTTAGAAAGGCAGATTGCCGCTGATCCAGAATGGCAGACGGGGGTAGTGTGGGGTAAGCCACGCTACGGCCATATGGAAGGGCAAATTCAATATCATATCGCTGATGTGTTGAACAATATTGATCAACAGTGCCCGCCGCCCAACGAGCGCACACTGCTACGCCTGATTGCCCTTGTGCATGATACATTCAAATATCGTGTAGACGAAACGCGCCCCAAGATCGGGACAAATCATCATGCCTATATTGCCCGTAAATTTGCTGAACGCTACATCCATGACGAGCAGATACTCGATCTTATAGAGCTGCATGATGAGGCGTATAATAGCTGGCGGCTCGGTGCGTATAAGGGCAAGTGGCACCATGCCGAGGAGCGTATCGACAATCTGCTGCACAAACTCGGCACCTCGCTCCCACTTTATGTGCGCTTCTTTCATGCTGATAGTAAAACTGAATCTAAAGATCAGCGGCCTGTACAGTGGTTTGAGCAGATCCTACAAGCGCATGGCTTTGGACAAATGCCCACCTGTTAAATGCCCCTTTTATGAGAAGTTTCTCATCTTCTTCCAATACGTGTCTCATGGATCACTTCTATGATGGAGAGGTGAAGAAAAGACGTGTGGCCAGAATTTGCTAAAATTTTACAGTGGCCTGTCAATTTCTTCATAACAATCCTCTATAACATATGAGACGAGAAACAAACATACAAAAGAGGCTACTATGCTTATACAAAAGAAACGTTTTCTCCCTGATACCCACATACTTGTGTATGCTGGTTTTGCGCTGCTCCTCTTACTGGCTATTGTGCTGCGCGTCTGGCTCTATCCTGTGGAGACGAGCGACTATACGGTTTTTATCAGCCAGTGGTATGATTATATTCAAACGCACGGTGGTTTCGCGGCGTTCAAAGATAACTTTTCTAATTATAACCCGCCGTACCTCTATCTTCTGGCTCTGACAACGTTTCTGCCTATTCCCAAGCTCATCGCCATCAAATCGCTGTCGGTGCTGTTTGATGGCGTTCTCGCGCTTTTCGTGTATCTGATAATCCGTTTGAAATATAGGCGTTCTTACGCGGCGATGGGTGGTGTGTTGGTCGTGGCGTTTGCACCTACCATTTTTATCAATAGTGCCGCGTGGGGGCAGTGTGATGCGCTGTATACTGCGTTTTGCCTGGGTAGTCTCTACTTTCTGCTCAAAGATCGGCCTGCTTGGGCGTGTGTGTTTTTCGCGCTGGCCCTCTCGTTTAAGCTACAGGCGGTGTTCTTTTTGCCCGTGCTCTTTGTGCTGTTACTGAAACGAAGGTTGCCGTTGCAATACCTTATGCTTATTCCTGTGGTTTTCCTGCTGATGCTGCTTCCTGCGTTTATCGCGGGTCGAAGCGCAACGAGCTTGCTGACGATTTATGTGGGGCAGATGAATAGTGGTGGTGCCGGTGGACAATTTCCTGCTGGTACTGGTCGTTTCACTGGTGGTGGTACTGGCCGTTTCACTGGCGGTGGCACGGGTCAGTTTCCAGGGGCAGGTGGTGGCAGCGGACAATTTCCAGGTGGAGGTGCTGGTCGTTTCACTGGTGGCAGGTCTGGCAGCTCTTCATCTTCATCCCTGACCTTGAATGCGCCTTCCTTCTATCAATGGGTGGCGGCGAGTGCGCCTGCTTATTGGAAGTGGATTGGTATTGGGCTGGCGGGTCTGTTTGTTGCCCTGGTGAGTGGTCTGGTGGTGGCGAGTAAGAAAGTGCTTTCAGCGGATGTGCTCCTCAAAATTACGTTGGTCTTTGCGATAGCAATCCCGTTTCTGTTGCCAATGATGCATGAACGCTATTTTTATATAGCTGATGTCGTCTCAATCATCTATGCCTTTTACTTTCCGCGCCTCTTTTATATTGCCATTATCATGCAACTGTGTTCGCTGCTCAGCTATGCACCCTACTTCATGCAGACACAGATTGTCCCGCTGCCATATGTGGCAATTGCTGTGCTAGTGATCGCACTGATCACCTTTGCTGATCTGGTGTTGACGCTCTACCCCGATCTGCGCAAAAGAGTACGCTTGCCAGGAACTGTCGAAACGAGCGTAGCCTCTTAAGACACAGGCAAAGAAAAGTACCCCAGCAGCCGCTGGGGGTACTTTTCTTTGCCTGTGTCTTAAGAGGCCAAAAGTCCTTAATTCTTTGCTGCATCCATCTATCTCTACCTGTTGAAGGGCAGGTGCCGATGAAGAAGAGTAGATGTATTACTGCGCAAAGAATGGAGGAACGTATGCGACGAGCATCACCGATAGTCTGTCTTGCTCTGCTTCTGATTGGGGTAGTAGCATTCTTGTATTTGCAAAGCGGCTCTAGATTGGATAACGCGCATTCACAGGTACGTACTGCTACTCATGCACTGGCAGCCAACGCCTATCTGTACTATACGCTCAAAAATCAGAATGGTTTTGTGTTGGCTCGCGCCCAGAAGGGGAGTAGTGGGCAACCGTTGAGCAATCCACAGCCTATTGCATCGTTTGGCAACTCGTTTGGGTTGTCCGAGGCAGATAGTGTGGCCTCGATGCAGCTTTCACCGGATGCGGCCTACCTCGCAATTGATGGGATCAGCGATCATGGCGAACTGGTGTGGTTGTATGATACACAGCGCATGACGATGACGTTGCAACCTCCACACGTGATGGGCAATTTCTTGCACTGGCTGCCACAGGGCCATACCTTTTTGTATCGTCCTATGTTTCCGCTTGGCCCCGGTGCTCCTATGGATGGCAATCAATGGAATCCTGGCCTCTGGCTGGTCGATGCCGCAACGGGCAATCATCAAAATATTGATATTCACATGTCATCTGCGAACCTGATTGATGCCACCGCCTCACCGGATGGTTCGCGCATCATTTATTCCACCTCACTTGGCCTGGGACAGGGCGGAGATGTGTGGTTCATCAATAAGGATGGTAGCAATCTTGTTCACCTGCTGAGCACAGCAGCGGGAGCGCAATCAATTCCTGGTTTCTTCACATGGTCGCCGGATGGTACACACATTGCCTATGAGCGTCTTTCAGATAGCTCAACGCCATTTCTCACCGCTGGCCTCTGGCTCATGGATAGCAATGGAGGGCACCAAAGCCGCCTCGCCGATACCGATGGTGGGCACGGCTATGCTCCTGCTTGGTCGCCGGATGGCAGCAAAATTGCTTTTGTGGTGCGGACCAATACGGCTGATCGTCACGCGGACCAACTGGCACAATCACTGCAAAGTGCCATCAGTGTGGCCTCGATCAGCACCCATCGGTCATGGGTGGTTGTCTCTGCGCAGCAAACCAATATGCAGTTGAACACAAACCCTGTCTGGTCGGATGATAGTAACAGCATCACCTTTACTGCCCTTAACCCGACGAATCGTGTGCTGGGTGGAACGCCGCGTTACTGGTCGGCCCGTGTGAGCAATACACAGGCGCAACCCGCTGTCGTACCACTGACACCTGCACTCTCGCAGGTTGTGGCGACGAATTAAAGGGGGAATCATGATGAGATTAAAACAAAAACGTTTCTGGCGCATCACTATTTTCGCCTTGCTTGCATTGTGCATTACCAGTTCGGGCGTGCTCGCGCTGGTGCTATTTTTGAATCAGCCGGTGCCGCACACGGGCCAAAAGATTGTCGCGGGTGCGCGCATCGTGCAGCAGCAGACGAGTGCGCCGACACCATTTTTGCATCGTCCATACTACGGAAATCAGACGCTCTCACAGCGTACCGTTTCGTTCGTCGATCATGACCATCCCTGGTATGATAACGATGGCACGTTTGTGCGCTATGATGGTGCTACTTGGACACATGTGGGGATTGGCACCTGCACAGGCGGGGTCAACTGCTATGATGGGCATAATGGCTATGACCTGAACATGTGGTACGAGCCGGTATTGAGCGCGGCTGCTGGAACGGTCATTCGCGCCAACTGGTATAACCCGCTCAACCACAATAGCTCGCTGGGTTTGTGGGTTGCCATCGATCACGGCAATGGTTATGCGACGGCATATGGGCATCTAAGCGCGATTACTGTGGCTGTTGGCGATCAGGTGGGAATACAATGGCAGATTGGTACAAGTGGCACCACAGGGTCTTCAACTGGCCCACATCTGCATATGGCGACGTACTATCTTCCTTATTGGCAAGCCACTGATCCTTTCGGTTGGACAGGCAAAACTGCCGACCCCAATATCGTACCTGACAACTATCTGTGGGTAAATAATGCAGGTGCAAGCCAGACCGTACCAACGTTAAGCAGTAATGGCAGTGCCATCTATCCAGGTGCCACACTGGTAGATGATGGTGGCAATGGTTGGAGTAGCACTGGTACTTGGAGCAGTGATAGTGCGAGTAACGATATCCAGGGTGACTTGCATTGGGCTGCAACTACTAGTGGCCCTGCGACTGCGACTGCGACTTGGCAGCCCACGTTATCTGCCGACGGCTATTATGAAGTGGGTGTGTATGTTGATGCTACGCATGCCAGTAGTAGTTGGGTGCCATATACCGTGTATAGTGCCGATCCCAATCATGCTGGTAATCAACTGAGACATACCGTTTACGTCGATGAGTCACATATTGGAGCCTTCCAGGGGCCGTTCAGCTGGGAAGATACTGGCCCACAATGGATCGGGATCGGTACCTACTACTTTAAGGCTGGAACCAATGCACGCGTTATGGTTAGTAATGCTACGGGCGAGAATGGTCTACAGATAGCCGCCGACGGTGTAGAGTTCGCCCCTGTCTCGGTGCAAACAACGCCGCCTGCACCAACGCCAAGCTATCTCTTCCAGGTTACAGGCGAGACAACGCCTGCCATCATGCTACCCAGCAGTAGCAATGCTGTCAGTGTGACGCTGAAGAATACGGGAAATTTCTCCTGGAATGCGAGTGGAGCGAGTGCAGTACAATTGATCTATCGTTGGCTTAACGCTCAGGGAGGAGTAATTAGCACTAGTAACCCTATCGCTCTGCCACAAACCGTGGATGCCAGTAACTCGGTAACGGTTCCGCTAACGGTGCAAGCTCTTCCGCAAACGGGCAATTATACGCTCCAGTGGGATATGGTTCAGGGTGCAACCGTCTTCTCACAGCATGGCGCACAGGCACATAATGATGGCATCCAGATCGCACCACGCTTTGGCGATGACTTTTCGGGAAACAGCTTGCCCACGACGTTAACGCCTGGGGCGACGGTGCAGATGAATGTGCGTGTGCAGAACAAGGGGGGTATTCCCTGGTCGGCAAATAGCGTGAGTAAGGTCACACTGGCCTATCAGTGGCAGGACGCTAGCGGGCACGTGCTCAATCCCGCCCTCACGCTCGCGGGGTATGTGGGCAACTTGGCTGCTGACGTGCCACCTGGAAGCACGACTATAATTCCCATCACGGTGCATACACCTGCTCTCGCGGGTAGCTATCGCCTGGTGTATGATTTGCAAGAGCAAAATGGTCAGGGTGGTATGACCGCATTTTCCTCGCAGGGGGCGTCACCGCTCACACTTGCCATGACGATCACCGCGAATTTACCTACGACGTACTACTTTGCCGAGGGCTACACGGGCAAAGGTACGACGGAACAGCTTGCGCTCGTCAATCCATCTGTTGGACAGGCTACTATCACTATCACTTACCTGTATGCAAACAGTGCCGCCAGGACACATATGTATCAGGTAGCGGCTCAAACGCAACGCGTGTTGAATATCAATCAGGAAGCGGGCAGCAATCAGGCGGTGAGCATGATTGTGCAGGGGGATCGTCCCTTCGCCGCGCAGCGTACGATCTTCACACAGGATAGTGGCCTTGTCGCGACCTCGGATAGTGTTGGCTCGTCCAGCACCAGCAGTAGTTGGTACTTTGCCGATGGCAATACCAATTATGGCTGGAATACACTGCTCGCAGTGCTGAATCCGAATAACCAACCTGTCACCCTGAATATCACCTATCTGCTGACATCGCGTGTGAGCCATGTGAGCAGCTATGTGGTGCCAGCTCGTGCGCGTTCAACGATTGTACTGGGCCGTTACGTTCCTAACGCACAGTTTGGCATGGCAATCCAGGCGAGCGGAGCGGTTGTGATTGAGCGGCCTACATACCTGACTATCAGTCCACGCCGTGGTGGTAACTCTGTGGTTGGGGCTACTAGCGCACAAAAAACATGGTACTTTGGCGCGGGAAACACCACGACAGGCTTTGTTGAGCGGCTCGCACTGGCGAATCCGAGCAATGGTAACGCGAATACGCAGATTCGTTACTACACGAGTAGCGGGAACGTGATCACGCGCACTGTCAGCGTCCCTGCCAGAAGTCGCATCGAGGTAGATGTGAATAGTGCGGTCGGTCAGGCTCTTCACGCTACTGTTGTGAGCGCGGACACACCGATCATCGCTGAACGCGCCGACTTCTTCGCTGCCAGTATCAATGGCGCATCTGTACTGGGTAGCACGATGGTGATGGGCAGTGCAGCTCTACACAGCAGTTGGTATATCCCTGCGGTCAATACGACCAACGGACGCAATGCCTCACTGCTGTTGGCGAATCCCAACAATAATGGCACACAGGTGCAGGTAGTGTACTATAAAGCCAACGGTGCGCCTGTAGTGAAAAGCTACACGATAGCCACCAATGCCCGCATAACGGTGGATGTCACAGGCGACGTGGGCAGCAATCAGGTGGTGAGTGTTGCCATCTATGCTACCAATCCGATTGTGGCGGAACAGGGGACGTACTTCAATGTGAACGGCGTCAGCGGCGGCGATGTGAACATGGGGTATGGAGGATAAAGGAGCGTAGCAGCAACAAAAGGGGCGGACTATTGCAGGGCGATGGTCCGCCCCTTTTGTTGCTGCTAGTATGGTTTCTGATGAGCTGGTGCTGTTGCGCGTTCCAAGCGCGTCAAATAGAGCATGGCTTGCCGTCGCGAATGGCCGCACATTTCCGGGGAGGGTTGTAGTTCACGGCAGACGCTGGGGCGTTCTGGCTTGCCAAATAGCTCACAGCGGTAATCTGCTGTCAGGTGAACGCAACGTATGCCCGCGGGTTTGCCAGCGGGCATTCCAGGCAAGGGTGAGGAGATGGAAGGAGCGATGCAGCACGCTCCACAGCCAGCGCGACAATGCATGTGTGGTATACTCCTTTGCGCGACCAGAGAAAGCCATTTGCAACATAGCAATGTGTGACACGTAATATTGTTAGAGTACCACAAAGCGTACTAAAGGCAAACTGAAGCATGAAGCGTTGTGTGATGCTATCAATAAGGAGTATAAAAATGTCTGCAAATAGAGGGTGTTTATTCAATTCAGTGCTGTTCTTGGTTATTGTGTTTGTGCCGCTGGTAGGTCATATCATCGAGACATTCATGGTAGTTGAGGATGACCACTCGGTGGCGGGCAAGATTTTGTGGTTGGCGGTCATCTGGCTGATGCCTATTCCGGTGATCATTGGACCATTGCTGTACCTGCTGTTTGGGCAGAAGCGCACGAACCGTGTCGCCTTCGGGCGGGCGAGCAGCTATCAGAGCCAAACTCAATATTAAGAGTGAGCATACACAAATGCGGCGCAACGGCTTTTCAAGTCGTTGTGCCGCATTTGTGTATGCTCGCTATTTTTAATGAAAGCTCGCGCCTTCGTGCTCGCTGGATGCCCACAAGGGGCATCCCTACTAATTGGTGTGGGGGCCATCAAGCTGTCTTTGTTGGGCGTTAGATCCGCCAAGTTGCATTTGCTGTTTCATGGCTGCAAGCTGGGACTCGACGTTCTGCTCTGCGGATAACTGGTGTAGTTCGCGTTCGAGTGGGTCTGCTCCGGCTCCCAGCAATCCCTGATCGCCGAGGGTGCCTTGATCGATGAGCGACTCCATTGCGGTGGCGCGGGCTTGCATGTTGAGCACTTTATCTTGGGCGCGTTGCATTGCCATGTTCATCTCACCCATCTCTTGCGAGATGCCCGTGGCGGCCTCGCTGATCTTGACCTGGGCCTGCGCCGCGTTGTACTGTGCCTTGACCATCTCCTTCTGCGTGCGGAAGCTAGAGACGCGCGCACTGATGGTGCGCTCCATGTTGACGAGCTTCTCTTCCTGGGCATGGAGTTGGGCGATTTGTTGCTCATAGAGCGATAGTTGCTGTACGAGTGTCTCTTTGCGCTGGAGTGCCAAGCGTGCAAGGTCTTCGCGATTGGCTTGTAGCGCGGTCATTGCTTGCCCGTCCAGCTTGTTTAATTGTTGCTGAAGATCGCTTTGTTGTCGCTCCAGCAGTTTTTCTTGTGTCACGACATCGGCAATGGAACGTTTCAGGTTTTGTAGTTGTTCAAGTTGCTTCTGATATGAAAAGTCCATGACCTGTCCAGGGTCTTCGGCCTTATCGAGGGCTGCGTTCGCCCGAATACGAAAAAAGCTGGCGAGACGAGAAAAAAAGCCCATAATGATTCTCCTGTCATGTAGATGTTGTCGATACGTTTATAGAAAGACGCTTTGTCCCATATTTTATTGCGAAGCTATGACTACGTTTATGATACCATATTACCATAAACGTTGGGCCTGACAGAAAGTAAAAACGAAAAGGAGCACGTAGATGATGTCTGACGAACTTGATGGGCCGATGCAGGTGGAGATGCTGGCATCGTCCTTGCGGGCGAGTAGCACCGATCTCAAGGCGTTTATGGAGGCACTGGCGGTCAAGCTTGAGGGGTCTTTGCCTGCGCAGACAACGGTGGTACGCGAGAATCGCTTATTTTCGCGTGAGCATCCCGTTAGGGAGATCGCGGTCAATCTGGGCGAGTATCAATATCGTATTAGCAAAGAGCGGCAGGGGCCGCTGGTGACACAACGTGCAAAAAGTGTGCGCGGCATCGTCCTTAAAACAGAGCAGATTCCTATGGATGCGTGGATTAGCGACCTGGCCCAGGCTCTGGCGCAGGAAGCGGTTCACAGTGCGCAGGCGCGAGCTGCTCTTGAACAGTTTCTAATGTAGAAGCGCAACAATGGTGTTGAGCTAGTAATACCAAGAGGAGTGTTTCATGCCTTTTTGGAAACAAACCTCACCAGAGGAAAAAGAACGCAAACTGCAGGAGCAACAGGCGGCGGAGGCCAGTCGCAAGGAATTGGAACGGGGTGGTTTGCCGCTCAAGGCGACGAAACGCTTGCAAGAAGAGGTGGACAAGGGCCATCCGCTCTTTACTAGCGACCTGAGCCCCAATGAATTTTTCTTAACTCGTGGACAGGGCTATCAACCGTTGAGCCAGGTCATGGGCAGTTCCGTTTATCATGTCGGCTGGCAATATCAGCGTCAATATAACTGGAGCCTGAGCATGAGCGAGTTGACTGTCATTTCGCAGGCCCATCAACATGCCGCGCAACTGGCTCTCAGTCGCTTAGAACAGGAAGCCACCCTATTGAAGGCGCATGGTGTGATCGGTGTGCGCTTTGCACGACGCGAGTACGAGTGGGGCAGCGATCTGCTAGAATATACGGCCATTGGTACCGCTATTCGCTTCCCAAATGCACCACTGACCCCGCGCCCCTTTCTCAGCGATCTTTCCGGTCAGGAGTTCTGGAATCTCATTCAGGCGGGATACTTTCCTGCGGGCCTCGTGACTGGCTATTGCTCTTATTATGCTGCGCTGGGATGCACCATTACCGGACAATTAAAGAATAGCTGGTTCGGTGGCCTTGGTGCCTATAACCTAGAGCTTGAGCCGTTTTCGCAAGCCGTGTATGCTGCCCGACATCTGGCGATGACGCGATTGCAGAGTGCTGCCCAGGCAGTACACGCGCTTGGCGTTGTCGGTATGCATATCGATGTCAACCGTCAGGTGATCGATTATGAGCAGGAGCGTGAGCATCAAGCAACACTTTACTTCATGGATCTCGCGGTACACTTTGCCATTGTGGGCACCGCTATTATCGCCTTAAATAGAGATCATAGCATTCCCATGCCACAGGCAACACTGACCTTTACTGATCTGCGCCCCGGACGCTACGGGCAAAATCGCGAACTGAACTTTAAAGAAGGAGAATAAATCATGTCACAGCAGATGCCACCGCAAGGAACACCACCCCAGGGTAGCGATCTACCCGTTCATGCACGTGAACGCCTGAACAGTATGCGTAACGACGCGAAGCAACAGGGTCTCTTTACCAGCGACCTCAGCGTAAACGAGTTTTTGCTGGTGCGCGAGGCGGGTTTTGATCCGGTTGGACTGGTGGTTGGTAGCTCCATCTATCATATTGGTTATCAGCGCGCCAATTGGAGCCAGAATCAGGAGATGCAAGTCTTAACGCAGGCCATGTATCATGCGCGTGAACTGGCGATGACCCGCATGGAGGAGGAGGCCAACGCGCTCGGTGCCGATGGTATCGTTGGCGTGCGCCTGGAGGTGACACGCCATGAATGGGGCGAAGCCCTAGCAGAGTTTGTGGCGATTGGTACGGCAATTCGCTCGCGTGACGGCAAGCACTTCCGCAATACGCATGGCATGCCCTTCACCTCTGACCTCTCTGGTCAAGACTTTTGGACGCTGCTACGCGCTGGCTATCGACCTGTGGGCATGGTGATGGGCAATTGTGTCTATCACGTATCGCATCAGGGTCTCGGCCAATGGTTTAACCAGATGGGGCGCAACGTCGAGATGACGAACTACACTCAGGCTCTCTACGATGCCCGTGAACTGTCGATGGAGCGTATGCAGGTTGAGGCCGTTGCGCTCAATGCTCAGGGCGTTGTCGGGGCGCAAATTGTCGAGCGCAGCCACGGCTGGGGTTCTCATGTCATCGAGTTCTTTGCCGTTGGCACCGCCGTGGTCAGTGTGTCCGACAATCACCAGATTCAGCCGCCCGCGCTGGCGTTACTGCTGAACGATTAAATGGATGAGATCAAGGGTAAGGAGAGATAATGGACGCTCCCAGCCACGGCTGGGAGCGTCCATTATCTCTCCTTACCC
>JBBPYR010000184.1:0-50130 GCA_038199755.1 Ktedonobacterales bacterium
TGCTCGACGATGGTGAGCAGTTTCTGGGTGCTGGTCCGTAATGGCTCCTCGTCCTCAATGGGCCAGGCTTTGCGATCAGGTGTGAATAGACGCTGCAAGACGACCGCATCGATGACGAGTAAAACCTTGCCCGTCTGCGGCAGATGCAGCAACACCGACTGGTGTCCGGGTGCATGCCCACTGGTCTCGATCAGCGTGATGCCAGGGAGCAGTTTGCTGTCACCGTCAAGCAGTCGATAGCGTAATGCTGGATGATCCCAGTGTGCGCGTGCGCCAGCATAACGTGGATGTCCGCTGCGTGCCAGCTCGTAGTGTGTACGCTGAACGACGAATTCCGCTGTGGGAAAGGCATCGTGATAGCCTGCATGGTCTACATCGAAATGTGTGCAAATGACGAGATCGATATCGTCGGGGCGCAAGCCAAGATCGGCGAGATGCTCAAGCACATTTTTTTTGTTCTCCCCCTGTGGTGCTCCTGGTGGTGGCGCGTAGTCAGCAGGCAAGCCGCTATCGATGAGGATGTTTTTGCCATCGCTCATCTGGATGAGGTAGCAACCAGCCGATGCTGGCGTCGGAGGAGTTGTTGGAAAGTGTGACGTACTCAATTGCATGAGATAGAGCCGCTGCGGAGTTATGTCGCTTGCTGTCATTGGTGGCATACATCGATCCTTCCTGATGCTGATGGCTATAGGTGAGTTGGCTACTAGCGGAACTATAGTAACGTTGAGATAAAGATTGCTTTAGGAATAGAGTGTAGCAGTGAGTTTCCTTAGAGTTTCGCCATTACTTCTTCACGCCTCCAGGTTGCTGCTGAGAAGATGAGCAGGAGGATGTCAAGCACATAGATGCCTGCAACGGCCAGACCAAAGATCCAGAGTCCCCAACTCGCGGCACTGAATATCAGCACAAAGAAGCCGATCCACAGCACCGTCGTCACCAGAGAGCCATAGGTCTGGGCCGACTGATAGGTGCTGACGCGCGACGAAATTACGCTCGCCACCACTGCTCCGAAGAGCGCAAAAGCAACCGTCAGCAAGAGGATCAGCACCGACAGCGTTACTGGCACCAGGCTCAAGACCTGTGGCTGGAAGAAGAACACCAGCTCTCCAAAGTAGACCGCGACGCCAATGATGGTATAGAGCAGAGCTGGCAGGATGGCCCCTAACAATTTACCGGCAAAGAGCGCAACATTGGAGGCTGGCGTAACCAGCAATGGCAGCAAACAGCCACGCTCTTTGTCACCCGCAAAAACGCCAGCCGCAACGCCTATCGAACTCTGCGAATTGAGCAGTCCGACATACGACAGGTAGAACGCGATCATCGTCCCCGCGATGCTCCCCGGATGTGGGATGGCCACTAAAGGACGCACCGTAAACCAGACCATCCCCGTGAGCAACGCCAGTGAGAAGATCAACATCGTCACTGTTGTGCGACTGCGCATCGCCTCTATCATCTGGCGTTGCGCGATGAGCCAGATGGTCTGGAGCGTGGAGTTCGGTTTGTACGCAGTTGTGGGTAGAGCATGCGCTGTACGCGCCGTAATAGGTGTCTTCATCATTTTACCTCGCCTGTGTAATCGCTGCGGAAACGTCGAGCTGTTGAGCAGTTGTCTCATTGGACACAGACTGATCTCCACTGCCGTTCATCGCCGACGTATAGACATCTTCCAGCGTTGAATTCTCGCAGGTGACAGAGACAATCTGGGCACCGGCCTGGATCAGCAGCGTTAGTACATGCGGGTTCACGCTGCGTGGCTGCACCGTGCGATACTCCAAGAGTTGCATGCGAGCATCATCATGGGCTGATGGGGGAAGATCACCCAGTTGTGGCTCAATGAGCCCTTCGATGCACTGCAACGCATCCAGTGCTAACGGGAAACCATCGGCTAACTCGATACGCACCAGCGTATTGCCAGAGGCGCGGGTGCGCAATGCAGCCGGAGTATCGCAGGCAATGATATGGCCCTGCCGAATGATAGCGACGGTATCGGCCAAGCGTTCGGCCTCATCCAGATCGTGCGTGCAGAGAATAATGCTGCGACGTGAATGCTTGAGTGTGAGGATCAGTTCACGCACACTACGAGCAGCCAGCGGGTCCAGGCCCGATGTCGGCTCGTCTAGGTACAGGACCGCTGGCTCATGAATGAGCGCACGGGCAAGGGCAACCTTCTGTTTCATCCCCTTGGAGAAGCCTGCCATTTTCTCGTGACAATGAGCACTCAATTCAAAAAAATCGATGAGTTCCTTGGCACGGCGCACGCGGTCACCGACAGGCATACCATACAGGTTGCCGAAGAAGTCCAGGTAGTTCGGGAGTGTCATCTGCTCAAACAAACCCGGTACATCTGTCACCAGCCCGACACAGGTACGTACCGCCGTCGGATTGCGCCGCACATCATAGCCACCCACGACAGCGGTACCCTCGGTCGGAGCCAGTAGCCCTGAGAGCATGCGCACAGTAGTCGTTTTCCCTGCGCCATTTGGACCAAGCAGCGCCAGAATAGAACCATCGGGTACGCTCAACGAAACGTTCGAGACTGCAGTAACGGTTCCGAAACGTCTGGTAAGAGACTGCGCTTCAATCATTCTTTAGTTCGCTTTCTCTCTACTCTTGTGCAATGGATACGCTCTTCTTGAAGGCGACCAGCTCTAAGAGGTGATTTTCATAGCATTGCTCACCTATAAAACCCGCACAGTTTTGAAGGATCAGATGCTCTTAACGTGTTCAATGGGAATTACCACTCAAAATATAGCATATTGCTATTAAGTTGTCAAGAATGCATAGTAAGATCCCTCGCTGAAATACAGTGACCAGCGAAGCTCACTCCGTTGTGCAATATGCGGTGCAAAAGTAGTCATGTTATTTGGGCGAGAGCCCCTAGCTCACTCGTCGTTTTGTTGCTCCTCGCTATCGTGTCACTTTGCAAAAACGCCAAGATATTCGTTGATGTCACGTTCTCGTAACGATCTCGGAACGCTCTACCAGTAAACTGATAATCAGAAGAAAGAACAAGAACGTTTGAGGGTGCTACGGCACAACTCAATGGCAATATCTCATAAGGAGCAACGACCATGTTCGCACTACACACACACAACACACAAAATACGCAAAAAGATCATACACGCGGGTTGGCGAAAGGGTATCCAATCATCACAGGAGTGATGGCACTGGCATTATTCATAGCTAGCGGCGTCGAATTTTTTACCGCCTGGATACTTCGTGACCCCGTTGAAGACATTCACCTGTGGCATATCGCCCAGTTAGTCGCATTAGCCATCCTTTTAGGGTTTGTGCTGATCTCACTAATGCACCGCGCACAGGAGAAGCCCTTGTTGGCTCAATTCATTGTCTTAACCGCTATTATCACCACGATTGCGATGGTCCCTTTTGAGATCAAAGCAGCAGCTCTGATCCTGGTCGTCGGATTGTTGATTGCCGCCTATCCAAAGCCACGTGCATTGCTCGGCTTCACCATCGATGTCCCAATGAGTATTCCGATGCTGGTGTTGACCCTGATCGCGGCGGTGTTTCTGGCACCAATCGCCCTCAGAGAAATTCAATGGCAGGCTCTCGGAATGAACGTTGACCTGCACGCGAAGTTCTTTCACTGGATTGGTTCGGCTCTTCTGATGGCCCTGTTGGTGGTCGCGGGTGGCCTGGCCTCGACAAAGCAGCCCGGATGGAAACAGTTGAGTGTCGCGACAGGTGTCACCTACATCTTCCTGGGTATCATCGCCATCATCGTACCGCTCTATGCCGGTAGCTGGGGCTACACAGGTGGCATACTCTCCATCTTCACCGGAATGTTCTACATCGCCCTCATGATTGCAGAGGCCGGAACCATCAAGCAGGCTCCTGCCGAGCAGGAGAGCGCGGAACAGCAACAAGAGTCAATCAGTACCTATAAACAGCAGATAGCGGCTCATGCAGAACAAGAAAAAGAAGCTGTGCTGGTATAAAGTCAGTCAAATCAATATCCATTCCTGAGAAATAGAGATTATGCGAGGAGCAAACAAATGAAAATCGTAATTTTCGGAGCAGCTGGTCAAACGGGACGCGTGCTGGTTGAGCAAGCCCTGGCACAGGGAGACGAAGTTACCGCGTTTGATCGTCATCCAGAGGCACTAACGATACAACATAGCAATCTTAAAGCAGTCAAAGGTGACATTTTCAATCAGTCAGAGGTAGAAGGAGCGATTGCAGGGCAGGATGCAGTGATCTGTGTGCTTGGTGTGGGACCACAAGTCACCACTCCCGTCTGCTCACAGGGAACGGAGAACATCATCGCGGCCATGCAAAAGCTCGGTGTGAAACGCTTCATCTGCCAGACCGCTTTCGCAGTGGCAGCCCTTGATGGTGAGTGGCGCGAGGCACCCTTACTCTTGCCAGCCGTATTGCCCCTGTTCCCCAAGGTCAAGGCCATGTTTGCCGACAAGGTACTTCAGGAGCAACTGGTACGCCAGAGCGATCTCGATTGGATTATCGTCCGACCCGCACGCTTGGTGGATGGCCCCAAAACGGGAACATACAAAGCCGGTGTCCCACTGGCAACGCATATGAACTCCAAGATTGCACGCGCCGATGTCGCGGACTTCCTGCTCAAGCAGACGCGCGACAACACCTATGTCCATCAGGTGCCACGTGTCCACTACTAACATTTCAGGAAGCCATATGAAGGAAGCGAGCGTTGGGATGATACCCAACGCTCGCTTCCTTCATATGGCTTCTCGCTTCCTTGTCTGCGGCAATCTAACAGGTTAGAGAAAAGCTATGGTCCAGGTGTGATGCTGACGTTATCAAACGTTGCGACACTATCGACTGTTGTCTTATGAGAGCACGAGAACAGTCCGACACTTGCGCTCGTGTTCATCGTCAGCGTTTTAGAGATGACCGTTGTCCAATTGACGCCATCGCCGGACACATAGGCGGTGAATACGTTTCCAACACGCGATAACTTTAGCCAGGCATTGGGGAAGGTGTATGTTCCTGCACCAATGGATCCGTTAAAGTTGTACTGGACCTTGATGCCAGTCGTTCCGGGAGAGACATCAATCGAGATATAGGGGTCACCCGCAGTTGTTGACTGCTTGAACATGATACCCGCCTTGGCATTGGAACTGGTGTTTGTCTGTGAGGTCATACGCGCGATGATCGTTCCGTTGCCGCTTAATGGCTGGTATGCATAATTGAATTGGTCGCTTGTACCCCAGATGTCGGCACCCGCGCCACTCACCGTGTATACACCATTTGCATAGCTCGCTGACCCGCTAGTTGCCGGGGCACCCACATCGGTGTCAAGCCATGGAGCAGGTAGTGGGTTGCCACCGCCACCAGTTGATGATGTCACTTGAACGTTATCGAAGGCCGCTGTACTATATTGTCCGATGTTATGTGCGGTAACAAACAGACCGATGGTTGCGGTCGAGTTCATGGTGAAGGTCGTTGAGCCAAGTGTCTGCCAGGTTTGGCCGTCCGTAGAATACCAGGAGTTGAAGGTATTGCCGACGCGTTGTAACTTTAGCCACTCATTAGGGAAGCTAAAACCTGCGAGAGATGACCCCGCTGGTACCGTCTTACTGCCAGTGGAATTGTATTGCATACGCAAACCATAACCAATAGCTGGATTGACGGGTGGAAGTGGACTGAGACAGCCATTGGGAGTGCAGCCTACACCGTTGACATTCGGTGTATTAGGACTGACATTCGGTGTGACCAGTGCATCCACATAATGTGAGCCAGCCGTGGTGGATTCTTTGATCATAAGACCAGCCTTCGCCCAGGCACTGGATGCGGTCTGATATCTCACGCGGGCGACAATCGTGCCATCACCATTGAGTGTTTGATAAACATAGTGAAACTGATCATTTGCGCCAGCAACGTCGGCACCAGCACCATCGACATAGAATGTCTGGTCGGTGGCTGAATAATCAGCGGTGCCAGGCATAAGTGGGGCTCCCACATCGACGCTTTGCCAGGGCGAGGGCATGGTGCCTGTGACCGCATCGTAATTAGCGGTGTAGTTGCCATTTGCACCGGTGTTGGTAAATGAATCGGTTAACGCGCTGCCATCGGTCCACCCGTTGAAACGGTAACGAGTTCCGCCGATTGTTTGCGTTGGCACACCAGTCAACACGTGCTGAACACCGACACCATCCTGCGTGCTATACGGAGTTGTGTGCCATGTGCCATCAACCACGTAGGCCGCACCAGGAATATTCGTGTTTACTGACCAGTTTGTCTTATTTGGCTGGATATCACGCGTCACTACTGTCTGGATACCCAAAGAATCGACGACGGTCAGTGTGATGCGATAGAAGGTAGAGGCAGTATTTGACAGGTCCTGTGGTATCTGGAAGCTGCCACTTGTGATACCATTGACTGGCCCGTAGAATGGATGTGCGACCTCTGAACTGTAGAAAGGTTGTGCAACTCCATTACTATAGAAGTCAGCTTGCCAAGTATAGGCACTCGCGGGAAGTGAACCGTCTACTGCATCATTCGCGGTACCGCTGAAGGAGATCGTGTCTCCGCCATTATAGGTTGTGCTGGCCGTCGGTGAGGTAATGTATGCGGTTGGAGGTGTACTCCCGATCACGACTTGCGTAGTAGCTGTCGAGGTTTGCGAGCCATTGCTCAGGGTAAGGGTTGCCGTATATGTCGAATTCGTCGCATAAACATGCGTTGGGTTCGCAGTGGTAGAAGCAGGAGAGCCATCACCAAAGTTCCAAGAATAGGTCAGTGGCAAGCCATACGGATCGCTTGAGCCTGCTGACGAGAACTGGATCGTCTGTGAGGTATTGCCAGCATTGGGGCTGGCAGAGGCAGCTGCAACGGGTGGAAAGGGACCAGGTGCCGTAATTTCAGTGAAGGTGCCTTCAAAAATGCTGACATAGTACAGATTCCCGTCAGGTCCTTCTACTAGGTCCGCAATCGTGCCAGCAGCACTATCGAAGACGGTATCTGAAGTCTCTACGTTAAAGCTGGGATCGAATGCTACCGCCTCGATATCGCCACGGTTATAGTCACCAAAGAAAACAACATTGTTATACTGCTTCGGGAAGGTTGTGCCTGAATAGCCCGAGATTGCGGAAGCAGCACCATCGACTGGAAGGTGACCATAGGCATAGGCGGGATTGATATAGCCACAACTGCCGCAGTTTCCTTCAACGAAATCCCAGCCATAATTGCCACCGGCCTGCATGGTATTCAGCTCTTCCCAATAGTTTGAGCCGGTATCTTCTTCCATTGCCTTACCGTTGGGGAGGAAGGTGAAGCGGAAAGGGTTGCGCAGACCATAAGTATAGATCGCTGGTACCGCACCAGGAACATGCAAGAAAGGATTGTCACTGGGGATGGTCCCATCTAGATTGAAGCGGAGCATCTTGCCATAGATATTGGTTAAGGTTTCGGCATTGGTTATTGAGGGTACATTATCGCCAACTGCCCACCAGAGTTTCCCATCGGGGCCTATGTGCAAATCATTTGCACTGTGGTGAGAATTTTGCAGTTGGTTGCCTTTTAGAAACACTTTTTCACTTGCAAGGCTTGCCGTACCGTTCTGCACGGTAAATCTCGAAAGCTGTGCATGTTCATCTAATGTTGTATACGATACATACATATATCCATTGGTAGCAAAGTTTGGGTCAAGCGCGAGACCGAGCAGTCCCTTCTCGCCTGAGCCATCGGTATTCAGGGTGATAACAGGAGTTGCTAAGACAGCACCAGCCCTGTAAATCAAGATAACTCCCCCTTGTTGGCCTATGTAGATGTCACCGTTTGGTGCAAAGGCTAACACAGTGGGATTTTTCAAACCGTGAGCCAGCTGCGTCTTAGCGAAGCCAGGTAGTAAGCTAGGATAGGCAGCATTAGTGACTGCTGCACGTTTCACGCCAGCTGCCTTCACTGCATGTGTTCGTCCGTTCACATAGGTGAAAGAAATGGATGCGAGCAGTGCCAGAACAGCGATGGCACCAAAGATAATCGAGAGTTGCACCCTTCTTTTCATTTTTTTTGGTTGTTGTTGCCAGCCTTTATTATTTGGCAATTGATTGTTCATAAAAATAGTTCCCCTTAAAAAGTTCCCCCAAATTTAACATTATTGAAAGTAGAAACGCAGAGTAGCAAACCAAATCCCTTCGTATGCATCACTTCCCCGTTATAAAGAGCGATCATAATAGATTGACATCACCTCGATTCATAATTATTCGTCTTTGGCTCTCTGTCGATAATCACATCATTACCTGTAGTTGTATCGATTTTTTGATCGTTCCTTCATGGTATAGCGTCCATAATGCGTAACACATTTTTAGTGATACTATCAGAGATAAGTTGTAAGTCTCAGCATGCTTTCACAATAGTAGCGGTTTAGTGCTCATTTTGCAAGCTATTAGTGGTTGTAACTTATTAACCTCATTCATGCTATTCTTAACTATTCCGCAACTAATTCTCAATTCATAAGTTTGTTAACATATTGCATAATCCCTATAAAGATGTATGTGATGAATGTTTAGACGATGCTGTCATCAAAAACCTTTTCAAGGTTTGTAATGGATATATTTGGTAAATCCGTTACGAGTTTCCTCGCATAAAGAATTAATCCAATACAGGACTGTGCAATGTGCATATACAGGACTGTGTAATGTGCATAAATTGTCAACCATTATACTGCCTATTCTTAGACTTATTTTTCCCTTAGCCCATTTGTTTTTTGCGATGAGCGATGTATTGAAAAATATATATGTATATATCTTTCCAATAGCTATGAGTTTGAAAATTGACAGAATGGCATGGCATATGCACTTCGAGGAGTTTTATATATGAAGACAAATCAGAAAAATAGTGTGCTAATTCTGATAGCGGTTGTAGTGATAGCGGTTGCTAGTATGGTTTACCTGCTCATAGGAGGTAACCCAACAGTTCAACAGCATCCATTAGTATCAGGAACATCGCCCACGCCTGTACCGACGCAAGCAGCGTTATCTCCACAGACGGCTACGGCGGGCCTAGTGAAGCCATGTAACGCGAAGCAGCGTAATTTTCAGTTGGGTGTTGCTTTCCCTGATTGGGGAACAACGGCCTATGGAGTGAGTGATACGAAGTGGCTTACGGAGTTACCTGACATGCAAGCACAGACTGCCGCGTGCTGGGTGGAGATGCCTGTTCTTTTCCACCAGTCGTCTCTCACCTCTACGTCAGTGGTGCAAGGGTCGGCAACAACTCAACTGACTTCATTTGATTACGGAATACGTGCCGCCCGCTCCCGTGGTTTACATGTTTTTGCGGCTGCGCAGCTGCAAGTAGATCCACCGCAGCCATGGTCGGGAGCTATTTATTTTGCGGGCTACCAACAAGAACAACAATGGTTCGAGAGCTACTTTCAAACTCTCAAGCCCTATCTAGTACTGGCGGAAAAGGATGGCGTAGAGCAATTTGCTCTGGGTACTGAATATGCGTGGTTGGAACAAAATGCACCTGCATCGCTATGGAACGAGTTGATTGGCAAGGTGAGCAGCATCTACCACGGGGCACTTACCTATGATATGAACTGGGGCTCGCTGAAGACTCCCCCACCATCTTGGATGCAGAACCAGCATCTAAAAATGATTGGTGTTTCAGCGTATTCTCCCTTGGTAAGCACACCACAGCATGTTGCGCCGAGTCAAGTCTCTGCATTATGGCAGAAAACGGTAAAGCAAGAGCTTGATAATTTTTCGCTAGCTCTCGGACGGCCTATTTTCCTTTCTGAAATTGGCTATCCAAATAGCGCAACTGCCTTATATCACCCCTGGCAATCTACTGATAACGGAACACCAGACCCTCAGGAGCAGGCCGCAGCATGTGATGCGGCACTGGCAAATGTCGTTGGCGACAAGCATATCTTAGGTATTTTCTTCTGGGGCTGGGACAACACTGAAGATTTCGACCTTAATGGTAAGCAAGCAACTTCAGTCATACATTCATACTATCAAGCATTACAATCTTAGAAATAATTAAAAGGAAACAATTGTGTCAAAGTTTTCTAAAGTACATTTCACGTCTCCAAACAAGCATAAAATAGCTGATAAACTGGTAGAGCGAGATGTTGATATGATTACTCCTAAGTCGGACGGATTTGACTTAAAAGAACTTGATGAGCCTATCCAGCAAAATAGTTTTCCCGCAACTTCTGGGTTACATACATCGGATACCATGTGGCAGGTTGATGCACCGACGATACCTTATCCTAATCTACCGATCACACCGCTTCCTGAAATGGGGGAGGAACTTGCGCTTGAGCTAAAAAAACTCCTATCCGTGACCGCGAAGGTTTCTGTAATTAAAAGGGTAACTCCTGTCCCAGCGGTTAAGGAGGAGCTTGCGCTTGAGCCAGAAACTCCCCCTTCTGCGGCCAGGGAGGTACCAATCATTAAAAGAGTAACTCCTGTCCCTGCGGTGATGGAAGAGCCTGCTCTTGAGCCGGAAACGCTCCAGCCTGAGCTGATAGAGACGCTAACTACGGAAGCGGTACCCCCTTTTCCTGAGATCATGGAGACGCCTGCAATTGAGCCGGAAACGTTCCAGCCCGAACTAATAGAGACGCTAACTACGGAAGCGGTGACGCCTTTTCCTGAGATCATGGAGACGCCTGCGCTTGAGCCGGAAACGTTCCAGCCCGAACTGATGGAGACGCTAACCACAGAAGCGGTGACCCCTGACCTTGAGCAGATGGAGACGCTAACCACAGAAACGGTGACGCCTGACCTTGAGCAGATAGAGACGCTAACTACGGAAGCGGTGACGCCTGACCTTGAGCAGATGGAGACGCCTGCAATTGAAACGGCAACCCCTCACCCTGAGTTGATGGAGGATCTTGCACTTGAGCCAGAAACGCTTCGGCTTGAGGTCATGGAGACCTCTGCTCGTGGCGACTTGCAAGGTCAAAAACTAGCAAAATACTATCGTAACTGGTTGGAGAAGCAGGCCAGGTATGACGCGAATAACGATAAATCGAAAGAGATCAATGATTACATTCAAGAGGCAACAAAGATTGTGAAGGTTGGTGGGCAAGAGGTAGCAATTTTTGCTCCCTATCGCCCAAAACTTTCCGCTTTACAAACGTTTACAACCATGCAGGTCGTGGTATTTTGCGTTATCGGCTTGCTCTGGATCGGCGGTTTGTTCGTATTTCGCTTGCATATGTTGACGGCAGTCATCTCTGCTATCACGGTAATGTACTTTTTCAACCTTGTTCTCAATGTTGTTCTCACGTTCAGAACGCTGCGCAATTCACCTGAAGAAAATATCAGTGATGATCTCGTTCATGCCTTGAAAGATGTAATCTGGCCTGACTACACTATCCTGTGTCCTCTGTATAAAGAAGCTGCTGTGGTGCCGCAATTTGTGAAGGCGATGCAAGCCCTGGACTATCCCCCGGATAAACTGCAGATCCTTTTTCTCACGGAAGAGGATGATGTTGAGACGCGTGATGCCATACGGTCATTGCAGTTACCGTCCCACTTCAAGATTGTGACCGTACCCGATGGCAAACCACGTACCAAGCCACGTGCTTGTAATTATGGATTGATGTATGCTAAAGGGTCCTATGTAGTCATTTATGACGCCGAGGATATCCCTGATCCGCTCCAACTAAAAAAATCGGTGCTTACTTTTGCAAATCATGGTACCGAGGTTGTTTGTGTCCAGGCCAAACTGAACTTCTATAATATTCGTCAGAACCTGCTCACACGCTGGTTTACCGCCGAGTATTCAACCTGGTTCGACCTTGTTTTACCAACGCTTCAACTGGCGCGTTTCTCTTTGCCTTTGGGTGGTACGTCAAATCATTTTCGTACCGGTGCGCTGCGTGCTTTGGGTGGTTGGGATGCATACAATGTGACGGAGGACTGCGATCTAGGCTTGCGCTTGAAACGCTACAATATGAGTACCGTAATCCTTAACTCGACGACACTCGAGGAAGCCAACTCGCAGTTGAAAAACTGGATACGGCAGCGATCACGCTGGATCAAAGGCTACATGCAAACCTATCTGGTATACATGCGCCATCCATTAGAGAATTTCCGCAAAGGTCATCTCTATGATCTCTTTTCCTTTCAAGTGGTGATTGGTAGTGGCATCGCCGTGATGTTCATCAATCCCTTGATGTGGATATTGTTGGCATTGTATGTTGCCATGGGTCCCGCATTGCTAGATGTCTTTCACGTATTGTTTCCTGGCCCTGTCCTTTATATAGGTGCGCTCTGTCTCATCTTTGGCAACTTCTTTTATGTCTATATCTATCTATTAGCATGTATGAAACGGAAACAGTACCATCTTTTACCATCGACAATATTTATTCCCGTCTACTGGTTCTTGATGAGTATTGCCGCCATGTATGCATTGGTTGAGTTGCTGGTGAAGCCGCATTACTGGCAAAAGACGGTTCATGGATTGCACCTGAAGGGAAATCAACAACTTGAAACCTCTGCTCACTCTTCACCTGAGCCTACGGGTGCAACGAAGGGTGATGATGAGATAGCGATGTCGTTTGCATCAATGATACGGGGCAAAATCAGTACCCTTACTTCTATTCCCACGGTGACCATGTCGCTGAGCGCGATTTCGACCATACCAACGCCTGCTATTTCACTGAAGCAGAAGCAGGCACAACGAGTGGCAAAGCGGTCTAAGGTGCGAGACCTGTGGTTTGTGGCAACCGTGGTCACTGCCTGTATCACCAGTATTGCGTCCTGTTGGTACTACTTTCAGCAGCACGAGATATTGCTCTATCAAGATGCGTTGTCGCATATGAGAATATCCAGAAGCGTTTTCGATAGCCTGACCCCTGGTATTGCGCAGCTAGGATCCGTTTGGTTGCCACTACCGCATATATTGATGTGGCCGTTCATTTGGAACAACACGTTGTGGCATACCGGGTTGGCGGGGAGTTTCGTGTCGATGCCGTGCTACGTCATTGCTGCGATTTTTATATTCCTTTCAGCTCGCAGGCTAACGCGTAGTAGTAGTGCCAGTTTTGTCGGAACACTGCTGTTTATATTCAATCCAAGTGTTTTATATCTACAAACCACCCCGCTGAGCGAGACGGTCTGTATGGCTACCTTCACTATGACCGCTTATTTCTTTATTTGCTGGGCTGAGGAAGGAAAGCTGTCCCAACTCATTCTTACTGCCATCTGTGCTTTTCTGGGAACACTTGCCAGATATGACGGTTGGGCATTGTTTCTGGGGTTATTCTGCTGTATTGCCTTGATTGGTTGGATGAAACATCAACGCTTGCTGCAAATTCAAGCAAACCTCATCGTTTTTAGTGTGATGGGTGGTCTAGGAATAGGGCTCTGGTTTCTCTGGAACAAACTCATCTTTGGAGACCCACTGTTTTTTCAAAAGGGATTATATTCATCGCAAGCGCAACAGTCCCTTGAGCTGACTTCTGGTAAGCTCTTTTCATACCATAATGTCTGGCAGGCTATTCGCTTCTACATGATCGATTCCAGTTTAACGGTTGGGTTAGCCCTCTTAGCATTGATGCTGTTAGGCGTGTTCCTGTTTGTTTCTAGGTATAAATTCACACCTGTAACTATTGCTGGCTTGCTCTTTCTCATTCCGTTTCCGTTCTATGTCGCAGCCCTTTACACTGGGCAGGCTATTATTTGGGTGCCGGGTGCCAATCCACCAGATGCGCATCTCTATATGTACAATGTGCGTTATGGAGCACAAACGGTAGCACCAGCAGCATTTTTTGTGGCCTTCGTGGTAGAGAGGCTCCGCCATATCTCATCACAACGCTTTCATGCGCTTGGTCACGTTCTTATCCTGGGGGTAATTCTCTTTCAGACGGTGCTGATCACCTCTCAAGGTATTCTTCCACTGCAAGATGGGCAATATACTTTCGCGTGCGGCCCTCAGAAAACGATTGTTCAGTATCTGTCCCAACATTACAACGGTGGCAAAATTCTGCAAGATGTCTATGCTTCACAATTTGATGTATCGGATGCAGGAATAAATTATGCGAATGTCATCTATGAAGGTTCGTCCTTGTTCTGGACACAGGCTCTGAAGAACCCAGCCAGTGCAGCAGATTGGGTGGTAGTTACGCCACGTACCGCGATTGATCCTGTTGCCCAACGTGTTGGGTCTAACCCAGCTTTCTTGTCCCAGTTTACTCTCGTTGTTCGACAGACTGATGGCATTCTTCTCTATCACCGTTTAGGTACATCACCTCTGCCAACACGACCTGTACCACCTGTGTGGAACGGGGCGCATCCGTCATGTGTCTAAATACTTAAAATTCATTTTCTCTTATATTCTATTTGGAAGTATCCGAATAGAGGAGGGTTGATATAAAATGTCCCTTTCATCAAAGGTACGACCACAAGGCTCTTCAGGGCAGCGTCCACTGAGCTTGCTATTCCAACTGCTGCGCTTTTGCATGGTTGGAGGTCTCAATACCTTCGTAGATGTGTTCGCCTTTAACCTGCTCTTGTGGGCATTGCCAACGCAAGACAGTGGACTTATCGTTATCTATAATTCAGTTGCCTATCTGATTGGATCTATAAATAGCTTATGCTGGAACAGACTCTGGACGTTTAAACAACGTTCGGGTGTCACTAGAAATCAATTAGTTCGCTTTGCCTTCGTCACCAGTCTCGGCATTCTGTGTAATGATGCATTTCTCTGGCTGGCAACAACCATTCTCACTTCGCTTTCACTTCACAGTTTCTTGTGGGTCAATTTTGCTAAAGTCTGTGCTATTGCTGGATCAGTCAGTGTTTCCTATTTGGGAATGCGTTTTAGTGTATTCAATAAAAGTGAGGAAGAGGAAACGCCGTTCGTCCATTCTGATGCACGGATTTTTACGACACCGCAAAGTTTGTCTGTGATATTACCTGCTTACAATGAGGAGGCACTGATCGCCGATACCGTTTCGGGTGTGTCACAAATACTGAGCGGCTGGATGCGAGATTTTGAAATAATTGTGGTTAACGATGGCAGCAAGGATCGCACCGGAGAAATCATTGCGCAATTGGCCAATGATGATCGACATGTACGTCTCATCAATCATCCCGTCAACAAGGGTTATGGTGCTGCGTTGGTTACTGGCTTTGAGGCAGTGACCAAAGAGTTAGCATTCTTCATGGACTCTGATGGGCAGTTTGATATTCGTGACCTACTCCGTTTTTTCCCCCTTATTGAAGAGTATGATGCTGTTCTCGGGTATCGGATAAATCGCCAGGATACCTGGATGAGGAAACTAAACGCCTGGGGCTGGAAAAAATTGGTGGGCTTTATCTATGGTGTGCATGTGCGCGATATTGATTGCGCATTTAAGCTCTTCCGCTCTGAGTTCTTTCGCACGAATCAGTTGGAAACACGGGGTGCCATGATTAACGCAGAGATTTTGTACAAACTTGCCCGCGCTGGTTATACCCATACTGAGGTAGGTGTACAGCATCTGCCGCGACGCGCTGGTAAGGCGACTGGTGCCAAGCCTGCTGTTATTTTACGTGCCTTACGCGAGTTATTTGTGTTTGCTGAAAAGTGGCGAAAGGAGGAGCAGGAAATTCTTTCCGAGGACATCTCTCAGCCGTTGCCCTCCTATGTGTATAAAACAACTCCAAGCATAGTAAAGTGAGGGCACCAAAAACTACACTATTTTATGGTAAGGAAATTGTAATTATATGGTTCCTATTTTAGAACAAATAATAAAGCAGAAAAATGGAGAGGCACCTCGACCACAATGGTACTGGTCGAGGTTGCTGACTTTACTCCTGATAGTTATCGCGCTATTGGGAGGCGTGTCAGCGGTCGTAATTCACCAATTGAGGCCTGTGAAAGCATCAGTCTCAGCAGGTGACTGGCCCGCCTTCTTGCATGATCCACAACGCACTGCCGCGAGTGGTGACACGACCATTTCCACTGCTAATGCAGCGCAGCTAGGGCTGAAATGGGCATTTAAGACGGGTGCTGCCATCGCGGCTACTCCTACCGTTGTGGGGAATACGGTCTATGTCGGCTCCTGGGACGGTTATGAGTATGCCCTGAATGCCACAACAGGTGCATTGGTGTGGAAGACCTTTCTTGGACAAACGACTGCACCATGTTATCCACAATTGGCCGGTGTTTCTTCAGCGGCAGATGTGGAGAATGGAGTGGTTTATGTTGGTGGTGGGGATTCCAATTGGTATGCCTTGGATGCAGCTACGGGTAGCATTCTTTGGAATGTATTCATCGGTGATAACACCAAAGGCTGGTACAACTGGGCCAGTCCGTTGATTTATAATGGCTATGCCTATGTTGGGACATCCAGTGTGGGCGACTGTCCTTTAGTCCCTGGCCAGTTGTTACAGGTGAATTTGAGCACCCATCAGGTTGTCAACACCTTCAATGCTGTTCCCACTGGACAGGTTGGTGGAGGCATCTGGACCACGCCGAGCGTTGATACGGCTACAAATACCATCTTCGTTACTACAGGCACGCGCAATCAGGATACACAAACGCTAAGTGAGGCGATTATTGCGCTGGATGCGAATACGCTCACTATTAAATCCTCGTGGTCAATCCCCAATTCGCAACAAACGGTTGATTCCGACTTCGGAAACACGCCGATTTTATTTACTGATTCCAAGGGCAATCCATTAGTAGGGGCTATCAACAAGAATGGCTTTGCCTATGCCTGGAATCGTAATAACCTGGCTGCTGGACCTGTGTGGTCACAGACTGTTACGCTCCCCGGCACCTGTCCACAATGCGGTGATGGTAGCGTTTCGTCGGAAGCTTTTGCCAATGGTACTTTGTTTCTGGCCGGGGGAAGCACGGTCATCAATGGGGTAGGATATAGAGGTTCGGTGAGTGCGCTCAATCCTGATAATGGAAACTTCTTGTGGCGCCATGTCGATACCGGCCCCGTTATCCCCGGTCTGGCTTACTCTAATGGGCTCATTTTTGCTGGTGCTGGCCCCACGCTTGAAGTGCTTGATGCTGCATCAGGAACGCGCCTCTACAGTTATACGACGGGCGGCTATCTCTATGCCGCGCCCAGTGTAGCGTATGGACAAATTTATACAGGTGGCCTGGATAGCAATGTCTATGCCTTGGGCCTCACTACTCAGACTACCCCTCCGGCAGATCCTAACTGCCCTAGTAGTTGGACCTGTCAGGATATAGGTAGCCCGGCCCCAGCTGGGACCGAGACAGCTTCAGGTGCTAGTTGGAGTGTTCAGGCGGGCGGAGTAGGTGTGAGCGGAACAAATGACCAGTTCCGTATGATCTCGCAGGCTGTGAGTGGTGATAGCCAAGTCAGCGTGCAGGTTGTTTCTCAACAGCTAACGACTGGCTCGGCGCAGGCAGGATTGATTGTACGCCAATCGAATGATCCAAGCTCTCCCTATTACGCAACGTTCTTGGAGCCGAATAACAAGCTCGTTGTGCAGTATCGTACGGCTTTTGGTGGCACAACCACTACTGTAACACGGACGAATACTCCGCCACCTCTGTACCTTGAGATTCAGCGTTTCGGCGATCAGTTCCAGACGGCGACTTCTAGTTCTGGCACTGGTACTTCGTATACACTCGTCCCAAATAGCACTGCTACCGTTTCTATGCCGTATGCCGTGCAGGAGGGGGTTGCCGTAGCTTCGGGTACGCAGGGAACAACAAATACGGCTTCCTTGAATGCCGTGACGCTTGGCACCCCCACTACCCCTGCCAGTCCTGCGCCGTCTCCGTCTCCTTGCCCAAGCGGATGGAGTTGTCAGGATGTGGGCAATCCTGCCGTTGTGGGGGATCAGTCGCTGAGCACTGGCACGTGGACCTTGAAGGGTGCTGGCCAATCTATTAATAACTATCGGGATCAGTTTCACTTTGTGTGGCAGTCACTCGCCGCCAATGGCTCGTTGAGCGCACATATTAGCACCCAGACGAATACGAATGCTTCTGCGCAAGCGGGAGTGATGCTGCGGCAGAGCACGGATGCAGCATCTGTGTACTATGGAGCCTTCGTGACGCCTGGTAATGGTATCGTCGTGCAATATCGGTCTGTCCAGGGACTGAAAACTAATGTTTTTTCAGGAACTTCAGGTGTGGCACCAGTTTACCTGATGGTGACACGCTCTGGTACCAACTACTGCACGTATACGTCCAGTGACGGTACCAACTGGTCGGTGATTATTGGCTCGTGTGCCACTGTGAGTCTGAGCGGTTCCGTGCTGGCGGGACTGGCGGTTTCGTCCAATAATACTGGCTCGTTGAGCACGGTTACTTTTGATACCGTCAATCTCAGCACCACTGTTCTACCACCGCCCAACGTTTGTACAGGGGCCTGGAATTGTGCGGATGTTGGTTATCCTTCCCTGACAGGAAACCAGTATCTGATCGGAAGCACATGGACGGTGCAGGGATCTGGTAATGACATTTGGGGTACCTACGATCAGTTCCGTTATGTCTGGCAGTCACTGACAGGAGACGGAATTGTGAGCGCACACATTTCTGCGCAGAGTAACACCAACGCGTGGGCGAAAGCGGGAGTGATGCTGCGACTGACGACCGATCCTGGCTCACCATATTATGCTGCTCTGGTGACGCCCGGCAATGGCATCGTGGTGCAGTACCGAACCACTCAAGGGGGCGGTGCGTTACAGAGTGCTGGAATTACTGGCACGGCACCAGCGTATCTGATGGTGGGGCATACTGGTAACACCTATACGGCCTATACCTCTAGTGATGGGAACACCTGGACGCCTCTCGCTGGCTCAAGCGTTACCATGGCACTGAGCGGCCCGCTTATGGCAGGCCTCGCTGTGTCTTCCCATGACGGATCACAGGTGGGGTCGACTACCTTCGATAGCGTGAATGTGAGTACTACACTATCATGTCCCGCTGGTTGGAGTTGTGGTGATATCGGTAATCCCGTACCGGCAGGAAATCAGGCCCTCAATAGTGGAGTGTGGACAATCCAGGCGGGCGGAGCTGATATCTTTGGGACGGCAGATCAGTTCCACTTCGTGTGGCAGTCGCTGGCGGCTGACGGAAGTGTTAGTTCGCATGTTGCCTCACAGACCACTTCGAGTTCCTGGGCGAAAGCGGGCGTGATGCTACGGCAGACGACTGACCCTGGCTCGGCCTACTACGCGGTCTTTGTGTCACCCAGCAATGGTGTTGTGGTGCAATATCGTACTGTGCAAGGAGGCACAACGAAGCAAATCACCGGCTTTACGGGAAAGGCACCAACCTATCTCAAGGTGTCCCGCTCTGGAAGTACCTACTCGGCTTATTCCTCTAGTGATGGCGTGACCTGGACGCCATTAACGGGATCGAATGCCTCATTCACAATGAGCGGGTCGATCCTGGCAGGATTAGTTGCGACCTCACACAACGTGAAAAGCCTGGGGACGATCACGTATGATAACGTGAATATCAGCACATGTCCTACTGGCTGGAATTGCGGTGACATCGGCAATCCTATACCCACTGGTAGTCAATCGTTCAGTGGTGGGGTGTGGACGATCCAGGCAGGCGGAAATGATATTTGGGGAGTCACAGACCAGTTCCATTATGTTTCGCAGTCGTTGACAGGAGATGGAACTGTGAGTGCGCGCATCACCTCACAAACCAATTCAAGTGTCTGGGCGAAAGCGGGAGTGATGTTGCGGCAGAGTACCGACCCAGGTTCACCATATTACGCGGCTCTGATGACGCCCGGCAATGGCATCGTGGTGCAGTACCGAACTACTCAGGGCGGCAATGCGTCACAGAATGTTGGGATAGCTGGAACGGTACCAACCTACTTGCAGGTGGGACGTTCCGGTAACACCTATACGGCCTACACCTCTACTGATGGGAACACCTGGACAGCGGTGGCAGGATCAAGCATCACGTACCCAATGAGTAGTTCAATTTTGGTCGGTCTGGCTGCTACCTCCCATAACTCGGGTGCTGCGAGTACAGTTACTTTTGACAGCGTGAACGTGAGTACCACGCTGGCATGTCCCACTGGCTGGAATTGTGCAGATATCGGCAATCCCTTACCGGCAGGAAGTCAGGTTCTCAATAGTGGAGTGTGGACAATCCAGGCGGGCGGAACTGATATCTTTGGGACGACAGATCAGTTCCACTTCGTGTGGCAGCCATTGGCGGCTGATGGGGGCATAAGCGCGCATGTTGCGTCACAAACCACAACGAGTTCCTGGGCGAAGGCGGGCGTGATGCTACGGCAGACGATTGATCCTGGCTCGGCCTACTACGCAGTCTTTGTGACACCCGGCAATGGTGTTGTGGTGCAATATCGTACTACGCAAGGAGGCACAACGAAGCAAATCGCAGGCTTTACGGGAACGGTACCAGCCTATCTCAAGGTGTCTCGCTCGGGAAGCACTTATACTGCTTACACCTCCAGCGATGGCGTGACCTGGACGCCATTGACGGGATCGAGTGTCACCTTGACGATGAACGGGTCGATCCTGGCAGGGCTAGCGGCCACCTCACACAACGTGAAAAGCCTGGGGACGATCACGTATGATAAAGTCACTGTGCCATAAAAGTATGGTTGAGGTAGGTAGGGATATCACCAAATTGATTGTATAGTGGGGCGAAAGCTCTACATAATAATGAGGCTGACGCGGCTCGTGTCAGCCTCATTCCCTGATAGGTTGCTTCTAGATGTGTCGTTTGGGGGCGAAAATTTTGGGTTGGAAGCGTTCATGCTGGTAACGGCCCAATGCTTTCACCATAGGAGTAGATCAGGTAGAAAGGGATTTTTCCTGATCGTTTAAAGAGGCTTTTTATGAATAATCAAAAGTGGTGGCTGTTTACAATGGAAAATGGGAAATCATATAGAGGAAAAAGTAATCGGTTGCTCAGCATACTGATGCTTGTCTTTATTGTGGGTCTGGCAGCTGGATGTTCTACTATTTCACCGCCGCCAGTGGTTCATCCTACGCTAACTCAAGTGGTAAACACAAGCTTCGTCACGCTAGCGGGACAAAGTTTTATGTATAACAATAGTCGAATACTGCCTTATGGTGCGACGATGTATCCCTATTGGCAGTATAATGGAAAAATATATAGAGGTAGAGGTTGGGCTAATGCGGCTTTTACACAGTATATTGATCAGATAATTGGCTTGGCGCAGCAGGCGCATTTGAATACCCTGCGTGTTACTAACTATTTTGATGGTGTTCCCTATGGCGATTGGTATAATGCAACGGTTTGGTCAAATATGGACTATCTGTTTCAGCAAGCAATCAGCCATAACATGTTTGTTGTGCTCGACCTTTCTTCATTCCGCGATAAAACCCTGAAGCAGGGAATGTATCCCTATAATCCTTCCTTATATACGGCTGCATTCTCCTGGGTGGCAAGGCGTTATGCGCATAATCCAGCACTCCTGAACTATGCGATTGCTGGCGAGGTAAAATGTCCGACGAGCAGTGATAGTCTTCGGCCAACAAGCATGGACGCATTAACGAATTATTATCGTGTGCTCTCTGACACCTTATACGCGGCAGATCCTCATCATCTCATTTCTTCAGGGGGACTTTCTTACTTGAACGAGGCAAATTGTGGTATTGATTGGCAGACTATTTTCTCGCTACCGCATATCAATATGACGGCGATTCATGTATACTCCACCGAAGATCGCACGGTCACTATGCCGCTCATTATGCGCTGGGCTGACAGCAATCAAAAGCCATTTACGATTGAAGAATTTGGTTTTCGCCAAAGTGATGGCGATATGACCCGCGCCTCAGAGTTTCAAAATGTCTATAGCTTGGCAAAACAATATAATGCCGCTGCGATTATATTCTGGAATTTAGGGCCTGAAGTGGGTACTACGAGCTATGAAGTGGGTCCTGGTACCCCTAATACGTGGAATACTATTATGCAGAATACGCCGTCTTCATAATTGCGAGACAGTAGAGCAGCGGGATAAACACGGGGTAGAAGCAATTCACTTGCACGGTAAGCGAGTGCCGCCCCCTCGAAGCAATGCTTTGAGGGGGCGGCACTCTCTGTATAGGTTCGGAAGGATGCTCAAGCAGAGCAGGACTATGGTGTGCTAACCGTGTCAAAGGTGGTCGTGTTGAGTTTCGTTGCGGTATGTGATGTTACTGCCAGTCCACTCAACCAGGTTCCAGTCACGTTGATGCTCGTGCTCGATCCTGAGATAGGCGTCCAGTTGATGCCATCGCTCGACGTATAGGCTGTGTAGGAGGTATCGCTGCGCATCACCTGGAGATAGGTTGGCACCGTTCCCGCAGTGCCTGTGATTTGCTTGGCTGTCCCTCCTTGTACAGTACGGTATTGCACGACGATGCCCTTGCCGGGTGTCGCATAGGCGGCATAAAAGGGTGCGCCTGGATCAGTGCTTTGTCGTAGCATCACCCCTGATTTGGCAAGACTATTGGTGTTGCTTTGTGTCAAGACATGCGCGCGAATGCCGCCATCGGAAGGTAAGGACTGCCAGACAAAGTGGAATTGATCCGGGACTGTGCCAATATCTGTCCCGGCACCAGTTATTGTCCAGGTGCCATTATTCAATGAGTCACTACCAGCCAAGGCTGGGTTGCCGATGTCCGCACCACTCCAGGGGTTTGTGGTGTTATTCGTCCAGAGAACGCTGGTCTGGTTCGATAGAATGGGACCAACTGTATACGCTGTTGGGACAGAGGCGACGATGATGTCTGTGCCGGGAGCAGTATCAGTATAGGTAAAGGAGGCGTGTCCTGCTTGGTCGGTGACAACACTACTGGTTGTGCCCACATTGGGTCCACTTGTTACTTTAAATGTCAGATTCGCATTAGCCAGACCTACACCGCCGCCATCGAGGAGTGTGGCGTTCTCGGTGATTTGTTGACCAACTGTGAGCGTTGATGTGGCAGGCTGAAGTGTGAGCGTAGCTAGCTTTGTGCCAGTCGTACCAATGTGCCGCCACTGAATGGCTTCATTCTGTTGAACAGAACAAGATTCTGTGTCGATACCATTTGTGTCGAGCACATGCGTGCTGTCCACCAATGTAGTTGGGACACCACCTACGGTGATTGTAACCGTGGGGGCCACATTTATGGGGGTGCAATTTCCCATGGGAGCACCGCTTGTATCAAAATTGTTGTGGGTTGGGTTATTACCTGGAGGATTTCCTGCCAGGATGACACTCTTGCCCGCTGGTACGGTGAAAGAGCCCCAGAGATTAAATATCTTGCCACCAGAGATCGAAGAATGGTCATCGACCGAGACACTATTAACCGTGATATCGCTCGCTCCACTATTGTCGAGACGGATGGCACCGCCATCATAACAGTGTGGTAGCGAGCCGCAAGGGCTAGAGCCATAAACAGGATTCCCTAAAAAAGTGATGTTTGGAGAGCCGGACCAAGGAACCGGAAAAGCTGCCGGACTCAGGCTGCTTTGATGCTTGTCTTCGGCGTAACCAACAGATACAGATAGGTTGCTAAGCCCACTTGCCGCATGGCCAGGAGTCAGCGTTCTCGTGATGGTGATAGTCACAAGTATTACCATACCAATCAAAATCATCACGAGGGTACGTATGAGAGAGCGAGGCATAAGTAGTTCTCCACTTCATTAATAAGAGTATCTCCCTACATATGGAGGTTTATAAGTTTGTATATATCTATTAGGGAGATCATATAGAAAGACTCCTCAAGAGTACATGTGGAGGAGGGGAATTACAATAGCGAAGAGGCGATATTCTGGTTGAGATGTAGTTGTGATTTTATGATGTGAGTTAGAGAATTAATTGTTGTATAAAACGGTTTCATTCTCGGGGGAAAACCAACTGCTAGCCTCTGTGGGTGCTGATTTCTTTTTCACGAGCATAGGGGAAAGTCCTTGACAAAAATTACTCACCTCGCACTATCAGCATTCCGACTTGATGGTTCTGCTGGCACGGACGACACCACTAGATCAAGTCCAGCGCAAAACAGATGGTGTCAGCCTCTTCCTGGTTGATACGCGCATGGCAGGTGACACGATCAATGCCGTGCCTATCGCAACCATGATTAATCATGAGACCAACCAACTTTTCATCACTGCCCTTGAGGTTCCGCAAAATGCCCTCATTGGTGAGGAAGGGAAGGGGTTTTCCTATCTTCTTGACGGGCTTAATGCCGAGCGCATCTTGATAGCAAGCGAGTGCATTGGCGATGGGCGCTGGTTCATAGAACAGGCGACAAACTATGCAAAAGAGCGTAACGTCTTCGGTCGCCCGATCGGCAAAAACTAGGGGTGCAGTTTCCAATTGCGAAGGCGCACATGAGTATTGAGGCTGCGCATCTGGTTCGCCTCAACGCAGTCGCACGCTTCGATGCCAGTCTTCCTTGTGGAGCAGAAGCGAACATGGCAAAATATCTGGCCTCAGAAGCCTCGTGGAAGCTGGAGACGTAGGGATGTCCACCTTGGGTGGCTATGGATTGGCGAGCGAGTATCATGTTGAGCGTAAATGGCGTGAAACCCGCCTATATAGGACTGCTCCCATCACCAACAATCTTGTCTTGAGTTATGTTGCCGAACATGTGCTCCGACTGCCGAGGTCATACTGATGTTGCCACTGGAATTTTACGCCCTTATCTTGTTTGAGTCATTAGTACGAGGAGCCGTTGTCGGTTCGGTAGAGGTCGATACGATAGGCGTAGCTCCCAGTAGGATATTGGGAGATGGCATCATATTCTTGGTAAATTGGCGGTTGTGCTAAAAATACGTATCTTTCATTAAAAGGTATGTATTTTTGTCAATATAACAGAGTTATACACATCGCTAGGTATTTTTGTCAAGGACTTTCCCCTTAAAAAAGCTTGACAATTGGCTCATGATAGATTAGTATTTCAGTATATACTGAAATACTGTAATATTCTGAATCACTCTGTACATCTTGCTTGAGGTGTCTTATGAATGCTATAGAAACGCATCAACTTTCGCGCTCGTTCGAGGGGCGCATCGCTGTCAATAATCTATCGCTGGCGATTCCAGAGGGCACGGTGTTTGGCTTTCTGGGGCCCAATGGCGCGGGCAAGACGACAACGGTGCGCATGCTGGCAGCGCTGATTGCTCCTAGTAGCGGTAGCGCAAGCGTGGCGGGCTATCAGGTGGGCACAGATGACAACGCGATTCGGCAGTCGGTGGGCATCCTCACCGAGACGCCTGGTCTGTATGAACGCTTGAGTGCGCTACAAAATCTTACCTTCTTCGCGCAACTGTATAATCTTTCTGGGCAGCGTGCTCTGAGTCAGGCGGAGCACTACTTGCGTATGCTGGGCTTGTGGGAGCGGCGCAATGATCGCGTGGGTGGCTTCTCGAAGGGCATGCGGCAAAAACTGGCGATTGCACGTGCTTTGCTGCATGAGCCAAAGGTGGTGTTTCTGGATGAGCCAACCTCTGGCCTCGATCCAGAGGCGGCACGGACGGTGCGCGATTTCGTGAAGGAATTACGCTCCGAGGGCCATACCATCTTCCTAACCACGCACAATCTGCCAGAGGCTGACGAGTTGTGCGATATGATCGGTGTGTTTCGCACCAGCCTGGTGCGTGTGGATACGCCGAGCAATCTGCGTTCTAGCTTGTTTGGCCGTGGCACACAGGTGCGGGTCGCTGGAGATGCCCAGCAGTGGGCCGAGATTGTGCGTACTCTTTCCTTTGTGAAGCAGGTGAATGCGCAGGAGAGTATATTAGCGGTTACGCTGGATAATCCTGATGAGCAAAACCCCCTGCTGGTGCAAACGTTGGTGCAGGCGGGCGCACACATTCGCGCAGTTGAGCCAATTATGCATTCGTTGGAAGATGTCTATATGGAATTGCTTGAGAATGAGCACGACGAACAGCCACAACCTGTTGCCGCTCAGCACTAACACTATAAAGGACACTATGCTATGAATAAGGTGCTTGTATTATTGCGAAAAGAATGGCTGGATATTCGCTTGCAGCGGGGATTAATGCTCAGCATCATTCTGCCGCCACTCCTTTTTACGCTCTTGCCCATTATTGCTTTCTATGTCATCGGGCACGTTCCTGGAGGAGCCAAAATAAACGGTGCGAGCGCGGATACGTTAGGTCTGGGCGATTTATCCCCGGCTGAGTTTGCTCAGGTGATTGTGGGCAAGCAATTCTCGATTCTCTACCTGCTCATTCCTATGATTGTACCGAGTGTGATTGCGGCGTATAGCATTGTGGGAGAGAAGACCAGCCGCACTTTGGAGCCGTTGTTGGCGACGCCTGTGCGGGTGTGGGAACTGCTGCTGGGCAAAAGCTTGATTGCACTACTGCCAGCATTAGTGATGACCTGGCTGTGCGGTCTTGTCTTTATCATCAGCCTCTCGCTCATGGCGGTTAGTGGGCGCGTCGTGGCGGCAATCATCACACCCGGCTGGCTGATTATGTTCGTGTTATGGACACCGCTGCTCGCGCTGATCGCGATTGCGGTCATGGTCGCGGTTTCGTCACGCGTGAATGACCCACGCACTGCGCAACAGGTTTCGGCCTGGGTGGTGGTTCCATTCATGACCATTTTCATCGGGCAAGTCTCTGGCTTGATCGTACTGGGGCTAGTATTCGCGCTGAGTGTCTTTGCCGTGCTGGTACCGCTGACCATCGTGACCGTATGGATTGCCACAAAGTTTTTTCAACGCGAAGTTATTCTAACGCAGTGGAAATAGCTGTAAAGGGAATAGAATATGCCTGCAACAGTTCATATAAGCTCTGCCTGGTTGATTGCTACTCTCGTGAGTGCGTTGTTTGTAATCATCTATCCGTTAGTGCTGGCAGTGATCGCGCATCGGTGGCTCAAGGTGAGTTGGCGTTACTTTGGCTTTGGCGCACTGATCTTCTTTCTCTTCCAAATTATCAGTCGTGTGCCGATAGTCACGGTGTTGGGCAATGTACTGGCACCACAGTTGAAGGCTTCGCCCATCTTCCTGTATATATGGTTAGCCTTTCTCGCACTCACGGCTGGTCTCGCTGAGGAAGTTGGACGCTATGTTGGTTATCGCTGGCTGATGAAACGTGAGGAAAAGACGTGGAGCAAGGCGGTTATGTATGGTCTGGGTCATGGTGGGCTCGAATCAATGCTGCTGGTAGGCGGCCTGATTATACTCAACATAGTAAATCTTGTCGTGCTGTCTTCGCTGAATCTGAACACACTACCTGCCGCGCAACATGCGCAAGTGGTGCAGCAGGTGAACGCGCTGAATGCCCAACCCATATGGATGGTATTCTTGGGTAGTTGGGAACGCCTGTGGACGGTGCCGTTTCATGTTGCGATGTCGGTGATTGTGTTGCAGGTCTTTGTGCGCAACAATATTGCATGGCTCTGGTTAGCTGTGCTCCTTCATGCGCTGCTAGATGGCGTTGCCGTGTTCCTTCAGCAGATACTCGGTGCAGGCACCACCACCAGTTTGATCATAGAAGGTATCGTTGCGATAGCGGGTATAGCGAGCATTTGGCTCATCTGGCGCTTGCGGAATCGGTCAGAGACGAGGACTGATACAGTTGTCTCAGATGCCGCAATATCGTAAACTGCAAAGAGTGTTTTATTACTGCCTGTTTCTCTGGTATCCTCTGCGATGCTGGGGAAATGGTGCAATATAAGGCTGTTGGAGCCAGACTCATTGTGCTCCAGCAGCCTCGCAAATGGGTTCTACTATGCAAGAGGCTTATAAAGCTATTGCCGACCCCACGAGGCGGCGCATCCTAAAATATTTACGTGGCGGTGAGCGCACTGCGGGCGAATTGGCGGAGTACGCGCAGGTGGGACGGACGGCACTGTCGCATCACCTGACAGTGCTCAAGCTTGCCGATCTCGTGCGTGTCGAGCGGCGCGGGCAATTTCAAATTTATTCGCTCAATACCACCGTTTTTCAAGATTTGATGACTGAACTCATGGGTTGGTTGGGGGGCATTGAGGGTCCACCGGAGTCCGACGTGCCATTCGGACATGATCCAAAAGATGAGGATGCAGCCGATGCATAAAGAGAATGATTTTGGGGAGAATGAGCATGAATCCATCAGATGAACGCGTGAATGAACCGCCTTTATCATCGCGTATAACGACGGGGGTGGCTATTGGTATTGTGGTACTGCAAATTCTTATTGCGCTGCTTGTGTATCCTTTTTTACCCGCGCTCCTGCCTTCACACTGGAATGCCGCAGGAGAGATTGATGCCTATCTACCAAAAGCACTTGCTCTCGCGCTTTTTCCTTTTATCAGTTTATGTGTCTACTTCCTGATCCGCTTTCTCATCAACCTTGGCCCGAGCTTAAGCAGGCCAAATCAGCGGACAAGTGTCCGTGCGAATATCAATGTGGTAAGTATAGTCTTACTCGGCGAGGTGTTGTTGATGCTTGTCTTGGAACTTGTCACAATCGCGGCAGGCTTCCACCTCGTAGTGAATATACGTTTTGTGCTCAGCATCACACTATCGGCCCTCTTCATTTTTGTGGGAAACTACTTTGGTAAGTTCCGCCGCAACTTTTGGGCTGGCATCAGAACGCCTTGGACCTTGGCGAGTGATACGGTGTGGGAGAGAACGCATCGTATTGGGGGTTGGTTGTTTGTAGCTGTGGGTCTGCTTGGGCTGTTATTAAGCTTTATTCCGTTCTTGCAGTTGTGGGGATTGCTAGGGCTAGTGTTACCGGTGATGGTCTTTTTATACGTGTATTCCTATAGCTGCTACCAGCAACTGACACGAGGAGGCGGTGAACCCTTCTCACCGCCCTTTGATGAAGGTAACTAGAATGTAAATGCTCCTTGTGTTCTTTCGTCCAATGAGAGATCTGGCTTATGGTTACTCATGTTGTGCTCCCTTACAGCTGCATTTTGTTAGAATCGTATACTTATTGTGAGAGGAAGGTATGAAGATGTTGATTCATCTCGTCCCATTGATTGGAATTATCCCATTGTTACTGTTCTGGGCATGGATGTTCTCAGATATGGTGAGTAATAACACTATACTGAGTAACTCGAATGGTTCCCTAAACTGGCCGCCCGCTTCAAAGTTCGACTGGACAGTGCTCTTCATCTTTCTGAACGTCTTTGCCGCAATCTTATATTACTTTGCCGAGTACAAACCAAGACATTAACTGCTGTTTGCTTATCTTGAAAGGCTATCACTCGATCCCTTAGTTCTTTGTCTTGTGCTACATTGCATTCATTCGACGGCCATGCATCTCATCACTGCCCTGGTTGTGCGGATTGCTCTTCCTGCTGTGCTTGTTCTTTTCTCAGCTTTTCTTGTGCGCGTTTCTCTTGTTGCAGGCGTCGTCGCTCTTCGGCCTTCTTTTGCTCCTCTGGGTCGGTATTCACAAGGTTCATGGTGGTGGCGACGCCCTGAGTCAAAATTTGGGGAATGAATTCGGCGGCGCGTTCCTCGCCTGTTTCAAGCTGAATGCGCTCATCCATGGGTGGAACACCGAGCACATGGCTGATATTGGGCATGTTCGTATTCGTGGGGTGTCCCACACCCACACGCAGGCGTGGAAAGCGATTCGTGTGCAGGTGACGAATGATATTATCAATGCCATTGTGACCCGCTGCGCTGCCATCGCCTCTCAGACGTAGGCGACCTACTGGTAGGTCCATCTCGTCATACACGACGAGCAGGTCTTCTGGTTGCAGTTTGTACCAGCGCATCAACTCGCCCACAGATTCGCCGCTGTTATTCATATAGGTGATGGGTTTAGCGAGGAGCACTTTTTCGGCACCAAGGGTGCCGCTGCTGATAATGGCTCGTGCGCGTCGCTCGTTCCATTGCCACCCTAGCTTGGCGGCAAGCTTGTCGAGGACACGAAATCCTACGTTGTGACGGCTGTTTTCATATTCTGCGCCTGGATTGCCTAGGCCAACGACTAGTTTCATCTGTTTATCGACCGTAAGTCAGGCGTGACGCAAGATATTGCGGCAAGCCTGCTTGAATGATCTTCTCCTGTGTCTTCTCAATTTCATAGTGGACGCGATAGAAGGTGAAGCCCTTCGTCGTATCATAAATCATAAAGGCGGCACGCGGGTCACCATCGCGTGGTTGTCCAACGCCACCTGGATTGACAATCGCACGGTAGTCATCGGGTGCCCGCCAGTCACCTTCGGGTGGAACAAGCATCTCGTTTGTCACCTGTACCATGCTTTGGCTGAGTCCCAGCAGGGCGAGCAATTCATCAATTTCGCTGTTCAGCCGCTCCTCTGCGCTATTGATTGTCTCTTCAGCAGTGATTGGGACATCATCAGTTGCGTCTGCTGCTGCGGGTTGAGCAGGTTGATCGGCGTGATCTACGACCAAGATTTCAAGCGGATTGTCCTCTTGCAGTGCTGCTGCAGCCGCATCAACGTCTTCATCTGTCATTGCTGCGGCATGCTGAAGTGGTGCTACCTCTTCGCTAGCTAGCTCCCTTACTTGGCTATTACTCTGCTCTTGTTTGGCGGTGGCATTATTACTCGCTGGCTCAACTGCCGCGCTATTATTTGCGCTCTGTGCTTGCGGATGAATGGCGGCCATCTTCTTTGTGTCGTCGTCGTTATGCAGTTCGTCATCGGGCACCTCCAACGCTAACTCTTGCTGTTCCCCATTGCTCAAGGGAAGTGTGGGCGTGTTGGAAACGTCGTCTAGTTGCTGGTAGATGACGGGAACGTGCGTATGTCCCACGAAGCAGTAGCGCGAGGTGAAGTATTTAAAGCTGCGTTCCGCGAGCACTTCAGAGGTGAGATATTCCCACAAGGGACCATATGGACTGCCATGCACCAGGGTACAATCATCGACCTCAATCCGTTCTGGTAAGTTGATGAGGAAGGCGCGATGTTCTTCTGTGAGCTGCTCTGCTGTCCACTCTGCCGAGATTCGTGCGGCAGTGCTGAAGTCATCCAGGTCAATTTTGCCAACCGCGGCCCAATCGTGGTTGCCCGCAATAATCACATTTGTGCGTGCGAGAAGTTTGTCAATGCATTCATTAGGATTTGGTCCATAGCCAACTAGATCGCCGAGGAACCAGATTTGATCAATGGGCTGCTCTTTTGCTAGCTCATCGATCTTTGCCAGAACTGCTTCTAATGCTTCTAAATTGGCGTGTACATCGGTGAAAATGGCGTATCGCATAGTGTATTATACTCTATTCAACTCTATGGTTCCTATAAATAAATGGCATGCGAGGAGCAATAGATTTCGCTCTTGGTGCTGATAGATAAAGATTGTGTGCTGCTATTCTACCATAGTCGTTCCTTCCTTACTAGTACTATTTCTCACCTGAATAACTAGCATTATGGAAAATGGCGCATGGCTTTTCGTTCATTTGCATACAATGATATTGTTCTGTTCAAATGAATGTGAGAAAAAATGTATAGCGATGAAATAAACGGGTTTATGCGTCCTCGCTCACGCAGGAGTATGTTGCAACAATTGGGTATTCTAGCCGGTGCCGCTATAACGGCAGGGGTGGGCGTGACTGCTGCACTCCATGCCAAGGCTGCTACTAGAGACGCGGAAAATCCGGTTGAACATATTTTGATTGCTTGTCAGGAAAATCGCACCTTTGATGCCTACTTTGGAAGGTATCCCGAGGCGGGACCGTTTGGCTTTTCCGCGAATTATACGCTGCCCGATGGCAAAGGTGGCTCTGTCAAACCTCATCATTTACTGCTTCCTGTCTCGTTCAACGTCTCTCATTCCTGGCAATCTATTCATAATGAATGGCATGGCGGAGCGATGGATGGCTTTTATACGACTGATGGTGCGAGCGCACTGGGTTTTTATGATACGCATGATTTGCCTTATTATTATGCTTTAGCAAAGGCGTTTACGCTGTGTGGCAATTATTTTTGTTCACAACTCGGCCCTTCAACGCCAAATAGGATCGCTCTGGTGGCCGCGACATCAGGCGGCAAGACGATCAATACGCTTGAACGCGGCAGCCTGGATTGGCCAACGATTGTCGATCTGTGCGATCAATATGGTATCAGTTGGAAGTGCTATAATCTCGGTTTGGGAACGGGCAGTCGCTTGGAAGACTTCAATCCGCTGGTATATTTCAAGCGTTGGCAGCAGGATGCCCGTCTGTATGCCAGTGAGCATGACTATCATACAGATCTACAAGCGGGCACGCTACCGCAGGTATCATTTTTGATTACCGAAGCCCTTATTAGTGAGCATCCTCCGGCTGACATTCAAATGGGGCAGCGCAAGATGGCAGAGGTCGTAAAGGCATTGATGCACTCTAGCGCGTGGAAACGGTCGGCCCTTTTCTTCACCTATGATGAAGGTGGCGGCTATTTCGACCACGTTGCGCCACCACAGGTTGATGCCTATGGGGTGGGCTTTCGCGTGCCAATGCTGGTCATCTCACCGTGGGCCAGACGCAACTATCTTTCCGCTCAGCTGTATGAACATAGCTCAATCTTAAAGTTTATTGAGCGCAAGTTTGGCTTGCCGACGCTTGCTAGCGTGAATCATCAGTTCGATGTATTGACCTCTGCTGAAAACAATGATGCTGCTGGCAGTAGTGATTGGGGGCCAGCTGCGCCACCACGCGATGGCTTAGCACAATTCGGCGATTTCTATGAAGCCTTCGATTTTTCCCAGAACCCCGATTATCTGCCGACATTGCCGAATTGGTGGTGGGGTTGGGGCTAGGGCTAGGCAATTGTTGTCCCTCTCGACATGCGGCTGTATAATTGATAACGATGATGGAAGGGCATGTGCTCTTTTTAGGATATGTCCTTCCAATTGAATAGACCTGTATGCAATTGAAGGATACAAATGCTCTATGTTAGCAACCTTACCGCTTGTTCTTTTTATGGTTATGACGGAAGTCTCGATAGGCTCGTTTATCGTGCTTGTCGTGCTTGACTGGCGCAACGAGGTCAAGCGTGGTTTTCTCACCTCGTATGCACTTATTTATCTAGGTTTGACGGGATTAACCTATCTCTTCCAACAAAACTTCTCAACCTCTGAGCAATTGAATAGCTATGCCCAGTTGGACAAAGCCTGGATAGGCTATCAAGCGTTGCCGCTCTTACTCTTCTTTTTGCTGATGATTCCCTATAATGTGCTGCTCTTGCTTGACAGGAGAGCAGGTGTTGATGGGAAGACGAGCGAACAGAAGGCGGGAGAAATAGGAGAGTCGGGTGAGATAGCAGAGGCAACCGAGGAGGCTATCCCTGTAAAACGACTTTCTACCTTGCGCCTCTTACGTCTCGCCAATGGTGGTTTATGTGTGGTGGCGGGCTTGGCAACGCTGTTTGTGATGGCGATGATCTATCGCCCTCTAGCGGAGGCAAATTTTGGTGGTGTGTTTACCGTGGCGAGTTTCTTTGCCGCGTCATTAGCTCTGGGTGGTGTGCTGACCGCGATGTGGCTCGGCCACTGGTATCTGGTGACACCGGCACTTTCGGAGCGACCTTTGCAGTTCGCGACGACGTTGGTATTATTGGGTGTGCTGGCACAAGTCCTCTTCGCGTTCACTGCTGGCCCCAGTACGGTGCAGGCACATACTAATACCAATATACCAGCTGGCCCACCGATTGTGAGCGCGCCACCAGCCACCCCTACAGGGCAGGTCAAACCAGCCGATGCTCCGGTGATTACACCGCTGAGTGCCGATGCAATTGGCTGGATTCGGATTCTCGTCAGCTTTGTCATGCCGCTGGTGTTGGGTGGGTTGGCCTGGAAGTTGATCCGTGATCGCTCATTCCAGTCCGCTACCGGAATGCTTTACCTGGTGGTGGTCTGCACACTGGCAGGAGAAGCCATGGCGCGTGGTCTTTTCCTGATTGGCTTATCCTAGCTGGTGAGTAACGGCGCGTAAACCGCTGTAGGGGCGAGCGCCCCCCGTACCCGTTGGCGAATCGCTTCTCAACGGGTACGGGGGGCGCGATAAATCTCGCCCCTACGGATGGGTTTCCATGATGACCATGTTCATTTGTTCATGTCGATAATCTCGCCCCTACGGATAAGGGTAAGGCAGCATCATTTGGCTTGATGCAGTGCTTTTTCGCGCTCTTTCAATTCGCGGCGCAGAATCTTGCCAGAGGCAGTTTTGGGGATGGCGTCGATGAACTCGACGGTGTGAATGCGTTTGTAGCCAGCCAATTTGCCATTGGCAAATGAGATGACGTCGGCGGGAGTGACGTTGTGTCCCTGGCGAATAACCACGATGCCTTTGATCAGTTCGCCCGCCTCATCATCGGGCACACCAATCACAGCGGAGTCGAGCACGGAAGGATGCTCCAAGAGCAGTGCTTCTATTTCCGCAGGGGCAACGCCAAAGCCCTTGTACTTAATCATTTCCTTCTTGCGGTCAACAATGTAGGTGAAGCCGTCCTCATCCACATGTCCAATGTCGCCGGTATAGAGCCAGCCGTTGCGCAGGGCGCGGGCGGTTTCTTCGGGAGCCTTCCAATAGCCTTGCATGACCTGGGGACCGCGTACAATCAGCTCACCATCTTCGCCCATAGGCAATTCGCGTTCGCCCGTTTCGAGATCAACAATCTTTTGCTCCATATTGTTGACTGGCATGCCAACACTGGCAAGCTTAATGAGTGGGAAGGGTTGTGCGTGTGTGAGTGGTGATGCTTCCGTTAAGCCATAGCCCTGTACAACGGTGATGCCTGTCTTTTCCTGCAATTTCCTTGCGGGCTCGGATGGCAGCGGCGCGGCACCGGAGAAGATGAACTTGACAGTTTTCATCTTTGACATGTCGATGGGAGCATTGGCGAGGGCGAGAACAATAGGTGGAACGGCGAAATAGTACGTCACTTTGTAGCGGTCGCACAGGTCGAGTGACTGCATAAAGTCGAAGCGTTCCATTATTACCTGCGTGCCACCACAGGCCAGAAATGAGCCAGTCAACATGACACCGTAGATGTGGTAAAACGGCAAGAAGTTGAGGGCTACATCGGAAGAATCGACGCGCAAGGATGTGGTGAATTGCAGGTTATTGGCCGTCAGGTTGCGGTGTGTGAGTATGGTTCCCTTGGGCAGTCCGGTTGTACCAGAGGAGTAAGGGAGCGCGAGCACATCATCGCTGCTAATGTCGACATGAGGTGGGTGCTGGGGCGATGACTGACGCAAGAGTTGTCCATAGGGTATGGCGTCTGGCATCCCTTCTGGTGGGGTTGCCCCGGTAACAATCACGTGTTTTAGGTTAGGAAGTGATTTCTGGCTCATGGCAGTCTTGAGCACTGGTACGAAATCACTTTGCAACAGGATTGCTCTGGCCTCGGAGTTTTCCAGTTGGTAGCCAACCTCGCGCTCTTTATAGCCGGGATTCATGGGGCTGATGATGACACCAATGGATGCGGCGGCAATAAAAGTGATGGTGTACTCTGGCCGGTTTGTCATGTACAGGCACAAGCGATCACCTTTGCGCAGACCCAGATTGTAGAGGCCATTGGCGGTGCTGTTAATCATGGATACTACTTCACGATACGTGAAGATCATATTTTGGTAAACAATCGCGGGACGATCAGGAACGCGTGCCGCCGCTGCGCGTACAAGGTGATCATAAGGAACATCGGGAAGTTCTAGTGTTGGACGGAACAGCTCTGGAGCAAAAAGTTTTTCAGACATACCAGGAACCCTTTCTGGCTCAGTTCAACTCACCCATGAGTGATCATTCTGAAGACTCTACGGATTATAGGGGACATCTAGATCACCGATCATGGTGATGCAGATAAACCAAATTATTGCTTACAGATAGCAGTGGACGTGATGATAGGACCGATGGGAACCGCTGTAGGGACCAGCTTATGCTCATTAGGCATGGTTCAAATGAACTTGACACTTTTGTGCTTGTATCAATCAAACAGTGTCAAGCAGAATTGTCTCTATTTGAACCTTGCCTTAACGAAATAAATCTGGCCCCTACGGATGGGTTTTCATAATTGCCAGTTTAATTTATTAATGTGCATTAGCGCGTCCCAGCGCAATTCATTGCGCGAGATCCATCTGATCACTGGCGATAAATCGCCTTGGGGACGCGCTCAAGCTGGTCCCTACGGCATTTTCCGTGCTCTTACCTCATGTGCATTATCACCGCCCAATACTGGCTATAAGCTCTTTGTGAACTGTAGCATATCCCAAGTTGTGTGTTGAGGTCAAGTTATTTTCTACTTCTATGTGTGTTGCGCTTTTGGAACAAGCAAAATGCGGTAAATATGCTACAATGCAGGTGGTGAAAAACGATTTGAAAGTGAGGAGCTTACTATGAGCAATGCCGAGGTCACAGGCCTGGACTGGTCTGCGCAACGATTGCTACCAGCTTTTCAGGTACCGCAAGAACTCGTTGTCTATGATATCCGTCATGCCTCGCCCGATATACAATTGAGTGCCGCGACCCTTGTGGGTATTATTAATCGTCCCCAACCCAAAGTCTATCTGGTCACGGTTGATGATGATCTATTTTGGCTACAGCAAATACCTTCTTCGATCCCAAAAGAGACCGCTATTGTTTCTGATGACGATGTGCTGACGCAGCTGCTGCTGACATACAGAAGCGGTATAAAAGGCATGATTGTCTATGATAAGAATCTTACGCACTCAATCAATGTCGCAACCACTATGGCCGGACAGCGTGATGCATTTGTCGTCTCGTCCACGCAAGTAGACGATTTGAAAGCTGCATACGATTTGCCGGTGATCGCTGATCTGGGAACCTATGGCTGGAAAAGTGCCTTGCAAGCATATGACTGGGCGCGCCAAAATCTGCTCGCGGGAGCCTCTTCTCGCGTGGTGGCAGGGTTGGAGCCGGGTAATATGGCGGGTTTACGTGCATTTCTGGTGGCGACCCGTGCCTTCGTCTATTATCTCGACTCACGTTCCTACCTACCTGATTTAAGCAATGGTCTGTTATCCGAACGCAGTCTGATGCAACAAATTTTGAGCAGCTTTCCCGCTGGTGCTACTCATCTTGGCTGGTTTATTGATGAGAGTAGTGGCGTGAATATTACCTCGCAAGCGGCCATGACGGTGCTGGCAACGAATTTTTCGTTTAACCTAGAGATCTGGACCGCTGTTCAGCCCCAATTATTGACACCGCCAAAGCCGCAGGTGAATGGCCCGGCTTTGACGAATAAGAATGTCTATGTGTCCTTCACGATTAGCGATGGTGATAACCTGCAATATAGCCAACATCGCATGCTAGCACTGTGGCGCGATGGCGCACGTGGCTCCTTGCCGATTGGTTGGACGATCTCGCCTGTGTTGATGCAAGCGGCGCCGCTAATAGCTGAATATTATCGCAGCACCGCAACCGCGCTCGATGAATTTATCGCCGGTCCAAGCGGGGCGGGCTATATGTTCCCTTCGCACTGGCCAGCGCAACACCTGCCCACATTCTTGGAGCAAACGGGGCAGTTGATGCAGGCGATGAACACCTCGCTCTTAGAAGTTCTCGATACCGATTTCTGGCAGAGTTCGGGCTTGCCCTTTCTCTCCGATATTCGGCAGACGGGCATGGCCTTTACTGATGCCAATGCGCAACAGAGCTATGTACAGGCACTCAAACCCTATGGCTTAACGGGTATTTTGAGCGGCTCTGGCCTCAGCAAGGTTGATTGGAAGAAGATCAATGGTGTGCCCTGGTATCAAAATCTTGGCCTTGCTGATAGCGTTGCTGGGACTGTGAAACTGATTAAAGATGCTGCTGCTGCTCGTAGTGGGCGTCCACTCTTCTTGAATGTCTATATTCTGGCCTGGAAGATGACGCCAAGCGCGCTCAAGCAGGTGGTGCAACAATTGGGTAGCGGCTACGAGGTGGTCTTACCAAGCGCGTTATTGGCTGGTTTAGCGCGGACGATCTGATGAATGTTTCATTCCCCTCCCCAGGCTGTTATCGGCGTGTGCAAGGGGTACGCCTAGTCGCACAGGGGGAGCATACGGTTGCTATCACTGATTATCCACTGCGCGTCATACGGCTCAACACAAGTATGGCGCGCATACTCGCTCTTTGTGCAACGGAGCAGACATGTACACAATTGGCACAGCAATTACACATGCCCGTCAAGCGTGTAGAGGCTCTGTGCGATCAATTGCGCTGGAAGAATCTCTTGGAGATGGGTGCTTTGCTGCCACCTGAGCAGTGGCCGCGTGTTTCTATTCTCATCCCCAGCTATAACCGCGCCAAAGAACTTGAACGCTGTCTCATGTCGCTCTTTGTATTGGAGTATCCGCTAACTTGTCTGGAGATTGTTGTGGTTGATGATGGCTCTACAGACGAGACACCAGTTATGTTGCGGCAATTGTCAGCGCGTTATCCTCACTTGCGAGTGGTGACGCACCAGAGCAGACAAGGTGTGGGGATGAGCCGCAATAGTGGAGCGGCGGCGGCACGCTATGAGCTGCATGCGTATATCGATAGTGATTGTGTTGCGACGCCACAGTGGTTGGCGCAACTGGTGCCAGCGTTCCAGGATCAGCGGCTAGCGGCAGTCGGCGGCATGATTAGAGCGTTTGATTGCCACAGCGTGATTGGTCGTTATGAAGATGTGCGCTCCTCGCTGTATATGGGAGCCCGCCCGCAGCAGGTGCGGCCCGAAGGCCCTCTGACCTATTTACCCACGGCGAATCTGCTGGTGCGGCGCAGTATGTGGCGGCACCTTGGCGGCTTTGCTGCGTTGTCGCAAGGGGAGGATGTTGATTTCTGTCGTCGCCTCTTAGAAACTGGCGCAACTATTCACTATCTGCCTGATGGGGTAGTCTATCATGATTACCGCACAAACCTGGCTACGTTCCTCGCTATTCGTGCGGCCTATGCCTCTGCCGAGGCAGTTCTGCTCCAACGTCATCCTCATGAGCGGCGTATCTTACTCATGCCGCCTGAGCAAGCGACCTTTATGATCGCTGTGATGAGTGCGTTGTGGGCTATCATGGGTCTGGTTTTCAGTACGTTTTTCCGTAGGGGCGGGGGTGGTAGACGACGCGGGGAGGGGGCCCCCAGGGGGGGCCGGTGGCGGGGTTTTTGCTGCCCCGTTGGAGGTTTTAACCACCCAAACGGCCACCCGAGGGGGCCCACCCCCCGGGCCCCCTCCCCACCACATCACCACCCCCGCCCCTACGAAAATGGACGGTTCCTGTATGCGATTATTTTATTGGTGGCCTTTCTTTGCGCGTTGATAGTGACGGTCGGTGGCACGCGCAATCGCTTGCGAAAGGTGCGTGCGCAACAGGTGCCGCTTGGCGCGATGTTGGTATACAAGGCTACTTTGCGCGGGCATCTCGCCTATACGTATCATTTTTGTCGGCATATGGCGCGGTACTATACGTTGCCCCTGCTGATCGTAGGTGTGCTGTTGCCACCGTTGCTGCTGATGCCTCTGCTATTTAGTCTGATTGTTGTGTTGGTGGATTATGTGCGGCTCAAACCTGCTATGAGTTTTGTGAGTTATGCCTGCTGTGCCGTGCTAGATGATTGTGCCTATGAGGTGGGGGTTGTGCGGGGGTGCATCAGGCACAAGACGTGGAAGCCGCTTGTGCCTGTGCTGAAGACACGATAATGGAGGTGAACAAATGAACTCGGTAATAGCGTTGCAGCAGCGAAGCGCGCTGCAGGCCCGTAGGGACCAGCTTTAGCGCGTCCCCAAGGCGATTTATCGCCAGAGATTCAGGATCTCGCTCAATGAATTGAGCGTGGACGCGCTAAAGCTGGTCCCTACGGAACTGGTAGTAGCTATATGGTTAGACAAGGACACATTCGGGGTCTTTGATGTTCAGTTTTTGGTGGACAAACCACTTGGTGGCGGGGCAACCGCCGTGGCAGACGTTGTATTGGCCGCAACCTGTGCAGGCACCGCCGCCCATCTTGCGGTAATAGTCGAAGGTGAGCGAATCGCGCCATATCTCTTTGAAACTTTGCGTATGCAGGTTGCCCGCCTCAAATTCGGGAGCCTGAAAGAAGGCGCAAGGATACACTTCCCCCTCTGGGCAGATGCAGCAGGTGGCGGTGGCGGCTCCGCAAGTATCGAGGCCAGCTAGTTTGTTGCCGAAGGCGTTGAGGTGGAAGAACGAGTCCGCCGTCAATACGTCGGGGTGGGTGTGTAGCCACTGCGTAAACTCGTGATATTGTTGTTGTGTGGGATGTAAGTCTTCCCATACGTCGCGTCCGCGACCAGAGGGGCGTAAACGTGTGACGCGTAGCTTGGAATTAAAGCTGGCCGCTATTTCGTATAGCCTATCGAGTTCGTAGAAGCTGTAGCGCGTCAGGACGCTATTAACGGTCAGGCTATGGTTTTCTGCCGCAAGATATTCCAGGCCACGCAAGGCACGATCAAAGACGCCTTTACCGCGAATGTTGTCGTTGGTGAGGGCCGTGCCACCGTCTAGGCTGACCTGGAAGTAGAGCGGGTCGTACTGCTTGAGACGCTTGGCTCGTTGCGGTGTAATCAGGGTGCCATTGGTGCTGACGCACATCACGAGGCCTCGTTGCGTGCAACGTTCAAAGACATCCCAGATGGCAGGATAGATAAATGGTTCGCCACCGCCAAAGTGAATTTGAAATACCTGCATCTCCGCCATTTCATCGACCAGGGCCAGGGCCTGCTCTTTCTTGAGCTCGTTGGGGCGACGACGGCCTGATGCTGAGAGGCAATGCACACAGGCGATATTACATGCTGCGGTGATCTCCCATGTCACGGTCATCGGAGCGGATAGCCCTCCTTGCAGAAAGCGTTGTGAACCGCGCTCTGGTTTTTGCGGGGGGAGCGTTCCGGTCTGCTGCATGGCAGCGAGCGCGAGTGGGTGTACCACGCCAACCTTTTGCTCTGAACGCTGGGGACGTTCCATGAAACGCACAAAGTCCACCATTGGGGTATGCTCCTCTCATTTCGTGAAGCTAGGGAACGTAAAATAAGTAGGGATGCGCTATTGTGGGGCATTCTATTGCACTTGTTGCACTTGTAGATAGCCACGATTCACAAGATCATCCAGTGCTGTATACAATTTTTGTTTGCTGACCGCGGAATAACGATGCTGCTCAATGGCCGCACTAATGTCGCCATTGTGCTGCTGTTGACCCGTGATGAGTAGCTCGATCAACACGGGTGAGTTGATAAAGGAGAGGGTGCCTCTATCGGCACAACCATACTTGTACAGGATGCCGCCAAAGGACTCACGGCGAATCTTGACTTCGTTGATGAGCTGATAGCGTGCTACTGGCTGAGTTGTTTGAGACATGTGCATGCTCCTGGGATAGATAAAATAGCCTATTCCATACAGCAAGCATACATGCGAAATGGGCTGAGAGTCAAGGGATAGAACGCTATCATCATGACAGGATTGTCATAGATCGTGTATACTTCTGTTGGAGTAATTATCTGAGGAAGGGAGTTTACTATGATTGTTCGCGCATTTACTGCTGTGGTTTATCAGGAAGATGAGGTGTATGTGTCGGAGTGTCCCGAAGTAGGGACTGCTAGTTATGGGAGCACAATTGAAGAGGCTATTGAAAACCTGAAAGAGGCTACTGAGTTATATCTCGAAGAGTTTCCTCAAACAGCTATTAAGCGACCACTCGTGACTACCTTTGAGGCGAGTTATGCCGCCTAGATTAGCTCGCGTCACGGCAGAACAAACTCTACATGCCTTAAAGCAGCTTGGTTTTGAACAGGTAAGACAACGAGGTAGTCATATCGTTTTGCAAAAGAAAACATCAGAGGGTACTGTTGGCTGTGTTGTACCATATCGTCGTGATCTTATACCAATTGGAACGCTGAAAAATATTCTAAAACAAGCGGGAATTTCGCCAGAAGAGTTTATGGAGAATTTGTGAAGAAGCTCTTGCTGTAATGCGATACTGGATGGTATGCTTGTTAGCATGATAACTGTGTCTCTACACCGCAAAGAGAGGTTTGTTTATGGCAGAACCAACCACCACGACGCAGCCTGTTGATGAAGTCGCTCTTAGTGAAGAAACTTCGACCGTAGATACAAGTGATGGGCAGGATGAGGAGGAATGGGACGAGGAGCTAGATGTGGAACTGATCATTGAAGACTTCACCATTGATGGTATCTGTGGTGTGTATTAGTGGGCAGTAGTGCTCGTTTTCAGGATCGTGTTGTATTTATTACGGGTGCTGCACGTGGCATGGGACGTTCCCATGCCCTTGCCTTTGCGCGCGAGGGAGCACGTTTGCTGCTGTGCGATACGAACCGCCGTTATGCCAGCGTGCCCTATCCCCTTTCACAAGAACAAGAGTTAACGTCACTTGCCCACGAAATTACGGAAATGGGACGCACTGTAATTGCTGAACGGGTGGATGTTACCGATCTGGTGGCAATGCAAGGCTTGGTTGAGCAGGCACAACAAGAGTTAGGCTCTATCGATATTGTAGTGGCAAATGCTGGACTGTACTCGTTCGCACCCAGTTGGGAGCTTACTGAGGAGCAGTGGGATGAAACCGTCAATGTTGATTTGAAAGGTGTATGGATTACCTGTAAGGTCGCGATTCCTCATATGCTTCCCAGACGAAACGGGAAAATTATCTGTATTTCCTCGACCGCGGGCTTTAAGGGTATGGCGAATCTCGCGCATTATGTCGCGGCCAAGCATGGTGTGCTTGGCTTGATGAAGACGCTGGCCGTGGAGCTTGCTCCCTATAATATCAATGTGAACGCGGTCTGCCCAACGAGTATTGATACAACAATGTGCCGCAATCAGGCTCTCTACGATGTCTTCGCGGGCGGCCCCGGCCCGAATGCAACCTATGAGCATATGCTGGAGCTGATGAATCAGTTGAATCTCTTTCCTGACCGCGATCTGCTGCCGCCCGAGGCGGTGAGCAATGCTGTCTTGTGGCTAGCTTCCGACGAGGCTAGGCATCTTACAGGCTGTGCTTTGCCAGTGGACGCCGGTTATTTGACACGGTAAACTCTGGAGACCTACAAAACATCAGCCGTTGTACGTCACGATGATGTCTTTGACATATGACATGTGCTTGTGATAGCGTAAGTACACAACCTCGAAATGTAGACAGCTAGCAGAAAGTAGACGCATGCATACTTTTCCGTTGAGTGCTCTGGTTGGGCAGCAGAAGATGCGGTTAGCTTTGCTACTCAATGCCGTCGATCCAGCAATCGGGGGTGTCCTTATTTGCGGTCGACGCGGCACTGGCAAGTCAACCGCTGTGCGTGCGCTGGCATCCCTCTTGCCCCCGCTAACGGGCGTGGCTGATTGCCCCTATTTTTGTGACGTAACGAAACCTCAGCGCATGTGTGCTGCTTGCCTGGCTCGTTATGAGCGCGAGGAACCGTTGCCACGCGAACAACGGTCCGTTCCCCTTGTTACTCTCCCTTTGAATGCCAGCGAAGATCGCGTCGCGGGCAGCTTTGATCTTGCGACCGCGCTGGAAAGTGGCGGTATCCATTTCGCGCCAGGGTTGTTGGCCGCCGCCAATCGTGGTTTTCTTTACATCGATGAAATCAACCTGTTAAACGATGCCCTGGTCGATCTCTTGCTTGACGCGGCAGCTCTCGGCGTCAATCGTGTGGAGCGCGATGGCATCTCAGTGGCTCATCCCGCCCGTTTTGTGCTCGTGGGAACGATGAATATCGAGGAAGGAATACTACGTCCACAGTTACTTGATCGTATCGGTCTGTATGTGGATGTGGAAGATGTCAAAGAGCCAGCCGAACGTGCATTGGTGGTGGAGCGTCGCTTAGCCTATGACGACAATTCGGAGCGTTTTAGTGCGCAGTGGGCTGGTGCGGAGCATGAACTGCACGAACGTATCAAGGCAGCGCAACAACTCGTCTCTTCCGTGCGTGTCTCAGCTTATGTGCGGCAGGTGATTGCTCATCTTGTTGATCGCCAGCTACACGCGGAAGGGCATCGCGGCGATATCGTGGTGTTACGTACGGCTCGTGCGCTTGCCGCCTGGGAAGGGCGCAGCGATGTGCTGCTTGCTGATGTCGAGCAAGCAGTATTATTGGCCTTGCCACACCGTGCGCATCCGGGCAAAAATATACTCAAACAATTGGCACGCACTCTGGATGAGGTGCCAGCAGGTGGCTCAGACAGTGAGCAACCGGAAGAACTCGCTACCGTCGATGATGATTACGAAGTGAAAGAGCGTGGCGAGGAGCGCGAAGGGCCAGCTGGCTTGACGCGCCATTTGCGCGGTGACGACGATGTGGCTCAGATAGAGCGACTCATACAGGTGACACGCGACCGTCAGACGCGCCACGAGGCTGGAAGACGCTTTTTATCGCTGACATCGCGGCGCAGTGGACGCTTTACACGCAGTCGCTTGGCGCATCCGGTGACGGACGTTGCCTTTGCTGCTACCATTCGGGCGGCAGCTCCCTATCAGCAAACGCGCGGACGCGTGGCGGGTGAGCGCGTGATATTGCAGGCAAATGATCTGCGGCAGAAGGTGCGCGAACGCAAAACGCGTTCGCTATTGATATTGGTTGTCGATGGTAGCGATTCAGTAATGGCCCGTCAACTGATGGCAAAGACGAAACGCATCCTCTTGGCCTTGCTGCAAAACGCTTATGAGAAGCGTGATCGCGTGGCGATGTTGGTATTTCGCTTCGCGCAAGGGCGCGTTGTGCTGCCGCCGACGCGCAACTTCACCCGCGCACATCGCTGCGTTGAAGAACTCTATGTTGGTGGTTGTACACCTCTGGCAACTGGCTTGTTAGAGGGTTTGCGTCTCGCTGAAACCGAACGGTTACGCGATAAGACCACCAGACCAATTCTGATCGTCCTGACCGATGGCATTGCCAACATTGATCTCAATGGTAACATGCGCAGTGACACGCCACAGCGTGATGCTCTGGCCGTTGCCCATGAGATTGCTGCACAGCGCATTCCCACGGTTATGATTGATACAAACCCGCTTACGACGATGGCAAATGATGCTGGTGAGCGTGTGACCAGTCCGGGGCGTCAACTTGCCCAGGCATTGGCCGCCGATTATTATCAGTATTGTTTGCCCTATGATCCCATGCTCCTCAAGAGGGCTTGAGGACGTATAATGGATACGTAGCGTGCAAGTGACGTCGTTGTTACCTGCAAAGTGGTTGTTAGTTTGTCACCGTATGTCACTTATAGGAAGGAACGTTTGCAATGAAGACACGAACCGCAGTGATTTACACACCCGGAGAACCCATTGTTATTGAGGAGCTTGAGCTTGATGCACCAAAGACCCACGAGGTGCAGGTCAAGATGGTGGCGGCAGGTATTTGCCACTCCGATTATCACATTATCTCCGGCGAACTCCCTGGTTATTTACCAATGGCTCTCGGACATGAAGGGGCAGGTATAGTCGAGGCTGTTGGCCCTGAAGTATCGAACGTCAAACCCGGCGATCACGTGGTGTTGACGTTCATTCCCTCGTGTGGTGTCTGCTATTACTGCACCACTGGTCATGCCAACCTATGTAATATGGGCGCAGCAATCCTGATGGGGCCGCAGCTTGATGGTACCTTCCGCATGCACAATCAGAAGGGCGAAAATGTCGGCCAAATGTGCGTGATCTCTACGTTCAGTGAGCGTTCGGTTGTGCCTGATGCATCGGTCGTCAAAGTTGCGGACTACTATCCGCTCGATAAAGCTGTGCTGGTAGGCTGTGGCGTACCAACCGGCGTGGGTGCGGTGATCTATCGTGCCAAGGTTGAGCCGGGAAGCACCGTGATGGTGATTGGCTGTGGCGGCATCGGCATGAATGTCGTACAAGGGGCCGCTATCGCGGGCGCACGCATGATTATCGCGGTTGACACCGTTGACTTCAAGCTGGAACAGGCACTGAAGTTCGGCGCGACCCATACCATCAACGCGAAGAATGAGGATGTTGTAAGCAAGGTCAAGGAATTGACATGGGGCGAAGGTGTGCGCTATGCATTCGAGGCGATTGCTACCCCAGCTACGATTGGGCAGGCATATGCTTGCACGGCCAAGAATGGGACTGTGGTCGTGATTGGCTTGACTGCTGCTACTGCCGAGTCCATTCCTGTTCCGCCACTCGATCTGGTGCTGTTCCAGAAAACGGTGATGGGCACACTGTATGGTGATTCGCAGCCACGCAAGGATATCCCTCAGTTGCTGGCGATGTATCATGCGGGCAAGTTGAAGCTGGACGAGCTAATTACGAAGAGGTATACGCTCGATCAGGTCAACGAGGCCTATGCTGATATGATCGCGGGTAAGAATATCCGTGGCGTCATCGATTTCGCGTAAGGGCAAGTATCGTGCATGAGGGTAGTTCGTGGTATTTCCACGAGCTACCCTTCATATCATATTCAGAAAGCTCATTATGTATACCTATCCATTCAGCGCGATTGTGGGTCAGGAAGAGATGAAGCTGGCCTTGCTTCTCAATGCGATTCAACCAGCGATTGGTGGCGTGCTAATTCGCGGCGAGAAGGGAACCGCGAAATCGACCGCGGTACGCGCTTTAGCAGGCGTTCTGCCAGAGTTAACCGTAGTTGCTGATTGCCCGTTCTCTTGTCCACCTGACCAGCCCTCTCTGCTATGTAACTCTTGTCGTGCGCGGCGGGAAAACGGCGAAACGCTGCCCACGACGCAACGGCGCATGCGTGTGGTAGACCTGCCCATCAATGCTTCGGAAGATCGCGTGGTGGGAACGCTCGACCTGGAACATGCATTGCGTGAAGGACAACGACGCTTTGAACCGGGTGTGCTGGCAGAGGCAAATCGTGGTATATTGTATGTGGATGAGGTCAATCTCCTCGATGACTATGTGGTAGATGTGCTGCTTGATGCGGCTGCGATGGGCACAAATATTGTTGAGCGAGAAGGAATTTCGTTCAGCCATCCCGCCCGTTTTCTCCTGGTGGGCACGATGAATCCTGAAGAGGGAGAACTGCGCCCACAGCTTACCGACCGCTTTGGCTTGTGTGTCGATATTGCGTCTCTTCACGATATTCATCAGCGTGTGCAGATCGTGGAACTGCGCGAGCAATTTGAGTCGGCCCCACAACAATTCTTGGCTGATTTTGCGGCAAGTGAGCAGGCACTACGTGAGCGCATTGCGCAGGCGGCACAGCTAGAACGGCAAGTGACGGTTTCGCGCACAGTCGCGGAACTGATCGCACTCATCAACATAGAGCTGGATATTGACGGGCATCGTGGCGATATTGTGATGCGCCGTGCCGCCCAAACCTATGCCGCTTATCTGGGTGTTGAAGAGGTGACGCCTGCCCATGTGTATACGATTGCACCTATGGCTCTGGCACATCGGCTGAAACGCTTACCACTGCAACAAACGGCACGGACTGTGGATGAAGCTTTGCACGCGATAAAGAAGAGACATCCCTACTAGTTTTCCAGAGAGGGCAGGTTATGAACATTGCTCAGGGATTGATGCACGCAAAAAAGGTCTTTGGTAATAATCAGGCGATAGTGTGTGGCAATACGCGCTACACCTGGAAAGAGTGTGAGCAGCGCACTGATCGGCTGGCGCGTGGTCTCGCCGCTCTCGGCATTGCACGCGGTGATCGTGTGGCTGTGCTCATGCTGAATTGTCATCGTTATTTTGAACTATATTATGCCTGCGCTCGCATGGGTGCGGTAATGGTGCCTCTCAATATTCGTCTCGCACGAGCTGAGATCGTCTTCATTCTCAATGATAGCGAGTCGAAGGCTCTGATCGTGGACAAGACCTTCGAGCCCTATGCGGTTGGACGCGATACCTTTGATACCGTGAAACACGTTATCAGCACCTCTGATGAGATACCAGCCGCGATGGAGAGCTACGAAGACCTGATTGACAAAGGGGCAACCATGCAGGAGAGCGTCGACCAGATCATGGAGGAGAATGACCTAGCGGGCCTCTTCTTAATTAATTTTGTAGGTCTGCTCTAGTTGTTGGATTGCGGGCAGACCGATGGTCTCAGTAAATTGTGGAAATGTCACCATGTGGGCTGCGAACGGGGTGGATGTCTGGCCTTGCTTTAAGGTTTCTAGCAACGCTAGCATAGCGTGGGTCGCGGCAAACAGGGTGCTGACGGGAAAGATGACCAGTTTGAAGCCAAGTGCGCGAATTTCGTCCAGGGAAAGCTGGGGCGTTTTGCCGCTCTCCACCCAATTGAAGAGCAGCGGAGTATCTGGAAATGTCTTTGCGATAATTTGTAGTTCTGCCAAGGAACGTGGTGCTTCAATGAAGAGAACATCTGCGCCTGCTTCTTGATAGGCTTTGGCTCGCTGGAGCGCATCATCGAGGCCATAGACCGCATTCGCGTCGGTGCGGGCAATGATGATAAAATCGGGGTCACGTCGTGCGTCAACCGCGGCGTGTATTTTTTGCACCATTTCTGGCAGCGGAATGACCTGCTTACCTTCCATATGGCCACATTTCTTCGGCCATATCTGGTCTTCAATGTGGAGAGCTGCGACACCTGCACGTTCATATTCCTGAATGGTGCGCCGCACGTTGATGGGGTTGCCATAGCCGGTATCGGCGTCGGCGATCAGGGGAATATCGCCGACGACTGCGGCTAGTGCCGCGGCCCTACTCACCATTTCATTCATTGTTAATAGGCCAATGTCGGGTTGGCCGAGCACGCTCGCCGCTGTCCCGAAGCCAGTCATATAGACGGCAGAAAAGCCTGCCTGGGCAATGAGGCGAGCACTCAAGGCGTCATAGGCTCCTGGCGCGACGAGCAGTTCATTGCTGGTCAGGAGTTGGCGTAAACGAGTGGTGGTACGCATAGGTTATCCTTCTTTGCTTATCCATTCATCGTAAGGTGGGGAACGATTACACGTAAACGCTGCTGAGCGATACGGGCGGAAACTGGCGTTTGACCACGAACCTCGCCATCCAGTGTCACCTCCTGTGGGTCAGTGTTCGTCGTGATGGAGATGCCCCGTGCGCGCACGTGATGTACGCCGGGGATGCCTGTGAGTTCGGCTGGGTGCAGCGTGGGAAAACGGTTATGCCATTCGGAAGCAGTCGTTGCTTGTTGCTCGTGTAGACTAAAGAAGCGTGCGAATGTTGTGCTCAGCCTTCCCAACTCGACCTCTTCTATGACCACAATATCCAGCAACCCATCAGAAAGGCTCGCGCCTGGAATAGAAAGTTGCCATTGGCCACCAAAAATGGGGGCATTGATGACGGTGGCTTGTAATGCACGGCATTGCAAGAACATAGGTTCCTGCGCGTACGTAGGAGCAGTGGTGGATGCAGGCAATGCAGGGGATGCAGAGGCAGCGGTTAATGATGGATACATGGCCAGTTCTTCAAAGCGCAGTTGCATGTCGATGGCGGTATGATTGCGCAGCACCTCTAAGGCCGCGAATGGGTAGTTTAAGCGTCCAAAGCGTTTACGAGAGGCGACGTTGGTGGCGAGGCGTGCGAATTGCACATTTAGACCAATGGTCAGCACATGCGCAAAGTAGCCATGCTTTTGGGCCGCTTTCTGCTGCTCGACGACAGATGCGTCTTTGGGTTGCTCAATTGTGGCATGAGGGGTTTGTTGCGCGGGTTGCGCGACGCCAATATCTATCAGCCGCTCGTGCCCCGTTGCAATAACTTCTATGGCCGTTGGTAGGTGCTGTGGAATCGCCAATGACCGGGCGATATCGTTTGCTGTACCGAGTGGGAGAATGGCCAATGGAAGGCCAGCTTCCACAATGTGGGTGATAACGCCCCCTACCAGACCATCGCCGCCAGCTGCGATGACCAGATCAACACCGCGTTGCTGCCAGTTTGCTCCCTGTGGTGGTAGATCGTCTAAGCTTGCTATTGATAGCGTATCAACAATTGCTGATCCCGATTGTCGGAGTAGTTCAAGAGCATGGGTGAGTTCGCCAGCCCGCCCAGAATGTGGGCTGTGAACGATGAGAACGTTTTTTGCTGATGACAAGCGTGCATCCTTTTTGGTATTGTGCTGGCACTATTCACTAGTGTACTTTTCCCTCTCACTATAGAACAAATTGGAAGCAGATGCAATAATTGAGCTATTGTTAGGGTGAAGGGATGAGCTGAATGAGGCCAAAACGCTCGAGGTCTCGTAAGAGTTCGTACACACCTTGTTGGTCGCGTTTGAGGAAGCGGACGAGCTCTTGCACGGTGCGTTGACCATCGATGAGGAGAAAGACGTGTCTGTGGGTGCGACTGAGTTTTAAGTATTCAATGATTGACAGAGCCTCTTCCGTTTGCCGTACACGATGAGGCACGAGCAGAGCTTGGGCGGAGAA
>JBBPYR010000185.1:0-13080 GCA_038199755.1 Ktedonobacterales bacterium
GCATCTCACAGTATATTGTGAGATGCCTACACGCCGCTCTTTTGCTGTTCCGACCTGATTTGAATGCTGTGTTATAATCACACGAGATATGTTGGAGTTGCAAATAGAGAAACAGAACGCTAGAGAAATGACTGGTTATGCCGCCTACAAACCGTTACCTCGCCCTCTTAATAACCTATCTCAAACCACAGCGGCGGCGTGTGCTGCTGCTGGTCGTGCTGCTTTTAACCACTATTGGGCTGCAATTAGCGAATCCACAAATCCTGCGCTGGTTTATTGATACGGCAACGAGTGGTGGCGTCACTCAGACACTTCTGCTGATCGCCCTGACCTTTCTTGTTGTAGCTATCGCGGGCCAGCTTGTCTCGATTGGCGAAACCTATGTCGCGGAGAATGTAGGGCTTATCGCGACGAACAAGCTCCGCGCTGATTTGATGCTACACTGTCTACAACTTGATCCCGTCTTCCATGTGGGGCATACCCCTGGTGAACTGATCGAGCGTGTTGATGGCGACGTAAGCCTACTCAGTAATTTCTTCTCGCGTTTTATCGTGGCGATTCTGGGTAATGGCCTGTTGCTGATCGGTGTGTTGGTGCTGCTCTTTCGCGTGGATTGGCGCGTTGGAACAGCATTGACGGTGTTTGTGGTTATCGCCATGTTGGTGGTGACGTACATTCGCAACATTGCTGCACCCGCGTGGCAAAGGGCGAGGCAGGCCGATGCCGAGCTATTTGGGTTTATCGAGGAACGCCTGTCAGGGACGGAAGATATTCGCGCTAGCGGAGCCACTCTCTATAGTGTGCGTGGGTTGCAACAGCATGCGCGCACTATACTGCGGGCTACGCAACGTGCTGTCTTTGTCGGTTCTACCGCGTGGACCTCAACCATTTTTTTTGTGGCGGTGGGTAGTGCTATTGGCTTGGCGTTAGGGGTCTATCTCTTTTATACCAGTGGTATTAGTCTTGGTACCGTCTATCTAATCTTCGCCTATACAACGCTGCTGAATCGGCCAATTGAGCAGATTGCGCGTCAAATAGAAGATATGCAGAAAGCCACCGCAGGTATTGCCCGTATTCGCAATTTGCTGGACGAACGTAGCAATATTATGGATAATATCCACGGGGCGGTGCTGCCACAAGGCGCGTTCTCTGTGGCGTTGGATGATGTGTCATTCTGCTATACAGAGGATGTGCCAGTGCTTAAGCATATCACGTTGTCGCTAGAGCCTGGCAGTGTGCTTGGTTTACTGGGTAAAACGGGCAGCGGCAAGACGACCGTCACCAAACTGCTGACACGGCTGTATGATCCAACGGCTGGCAGCGTCTGTCTGGGTGGAGTAGACCTGCGCACGGCACGGTTGGCTGATGTGCGACGACATGTGGGGGTGGTGACGCAAGATGTGCAATTGTTTCATGCCAGCGTCCGTGATAACCTGACTTTTTTTGAGCGCGACATCGCCGACGAGCGCATTGTGCGGGTGTTAGAGGATCTGGGGCTGGCTGCATGGTATCGTGCATTGCCGCAGGGGTTAGATACACACTTGGCTCCCGGTGGTAGTGGGCTATCGGCAGGGGAAGCGCAGCTGTTAGCCTTTGCCCGCGTCTTTCTGAAGGACCCTGGCTTGGTCATTCTGGATGAAGCCTCGTCACGGCTGGACCTTGCCACCGAGCGGCGATTGGAACAGGCGATTGATAAATTGCTGCAAGGACGTACCTGTATTATTATCGCCCATCGCCTGACAACGGTGCAGCGTGCCGACCATATCATGATTTTAGAGCATGGCGAGTGCTGCGAATATGGTGGGCGTCAGTCTCTGGCCGCTGACCCCGCTACCCGTTTTGCCCATTTGTTACGCACTGGTTTGGAAGAGGTGCTGGCATGATAGGACGCGGACGGCCTGAGAAGGGCGATATGTGGTATGTTTGGCGTCTAATTCGCCATCGCCCGCTCCTCTATCTTGCGAGCGGACTGACCAATGGCGTCATGTTCTACTTCTTGCCCCTGGTGCCGGGCTTCATCATCCAGCAGGTACTAGATGCTCTTGCCAAGCATGCCCCTGTTGGCTTCAATATATGGGGCTTAATTGCCTTGATGGTTGGCGTCGCGCTGGGGCGGGTCGTGCTTGGCTTCGGCTCTGTCACCTTTGAGGCTACACTGGAACAGGTTGTGTCTGCACTCCTGCGTCAAAATCTCTTCGCCCGTGTGCTAGAGATGCCTGGGGCGCGTCCTCTTCCTGCCTCGGCTGGGGAGGCTATTAGCCGTTTTCGCGATGATTGCGAAGCCGTTGCACTGTTTGTCTGCTGGACATTTGATCCGGTGGGACAAATCCTTGTACTGGTGGCTGCTCTTTTCATTCTGTCACGTATCGCGCTGGTGATTACGGTGGCGGTCTTCATTCCGCTCTTGCTGGTGCTGGTGCTCTTCAATCTGCTCAGTAAGCGTGTGCAGAGCTACCGCAAAGCGAATCAAGAGGCGATTGGTGAGGTAACGGGCCTGCTCGGTGAGGTGTTTGGGGCGGTGAATGCGGTCAAACTTGCCAATGCTGAGAAGGCCGTGGTGCAGTACTTTCAAGGTGTCAACGAGACGCGGCGAAAGGCAACGTTGCGTGATCGCATTCTGACCAAGTTGCTCGATTCCGTCTCGACGAATGCCGCTGATCTAGGAACGGGTCTCTTGTTGCTGGTGGCAGCACAGGCGATGCACAACAAAAGTTTTAGCGTAGGCGATTTCGCGCTTTTTGTCTCTTATCTAACCTGGCTCACCACGGTTGTGAGTATGTCTGGCAGCGTGCTGACAAAATATCGGCAGATGGGGATTTCACTGAAACGCTTATTTGAGGTGTTGCAGGGTGCACCAGCGCAGTTGCTGGTCACGCATAGTGCTACTCACCTTAGCGGAAAGCTGCCAGAACTGCCTTTGCCGACGAAACAGACCGAACATTACCTGCACCTGCTAGAGGTGCGGGGTCTGAGCTATAGCTATCCCGGCTCACAGCGCGGCATTACTGCTATTGATCTACGTTTGCCACGAGGCTCTTTCACCGTGGTTACGGGGCGTATCGGCTCTGGCAAGACGACCCTCTTGCGTACCTTGCTGGGTTTGTTGCCTCGGGAGAGCGGTGTGATAAGTTGGAACGGGCAGGTTGTCAATGATCCCGCCTCGTTTCTGGTGCCCCCATGCAGCGCATACACGCCACAGGTGCCGCGCTTGTTCAGCGAGAGTCTCAAGGATAATATTCTGCTTGGCCTACCTGAAAGCGCGGTTGACCTGACAGAGGCATTGCAAGCGGCAGTGCTGGAGTCTGACATTGCCGAGTTGGAGCAGCAATTGGAGACGCGCGTGGGGCCACGTGGCGTCAAGCTCTCTGGTGGGCAGATACAACGCACCGCCGCGGCCCGCATGTTTGTGCGTACTCCCGAACTGCTGGTGGTTGATGATGTGTCTAGCGCACTCGATGTGGAGACGGAGCAGCAATTGTGGCAACGCCTAATGCGGCGCGAGGGTGTGACTTGTCTTGCTGTCTCACATCGGCGCGCCACTTTGCGGGCTGCCGATGCCATCATTGTGCTCAAGGATGGTCGCATTGAGGCTCAAGGAACGCTTGACGAGGTGTTAGAGCGCAGTCAGGAGATGCAGAGACTGTGGAAAGGGGAGATAGAGGATGCATAAATATTATGTTCCCCGTACCGCCAGCATCGTCAATGCAAGCGCGCTACTGACCAGGGAACCTGCTATGACCTGGGCGAGGGTGTGACGACGCAGGACGATGCGCGACCAGCAGAGGGCGATCAGTAGGATGAAGGCTGGTAAGACGATGGTGCCGTAGAGGACGGTGAGTATGGCGAGCGATCCGGCCAACGCCGAGGTGTGAATGCTGATCTTCCACCAAAGGGTGATGGCAAACATGATGATGCCACTGATGAGCGTCATCAGGACGATGGTTTGCAGGTTTTTGGGGGCGTGTAGCACATATAGGGCGATGAGGGCGAGCACGGCTGAACTGATGCCGAAGAGAAATGGCCTGTTGCGTTGCGTTCGTAAACTCACGTCAACGTCGGTGAATTCGCCGCGCCGCACACCGCGCACGATGTAGATGGTGGGTCCGATGCTCAAGAAGATGAAGACGATCAGGGCATAGCCCAGGGCCGCAGCAATGTTGCTGGCATGATAAAGGGCTACCAGCACGAGCGTTGGAATGGAGACCGCCGCGGGTGACAGCAGGTTGGATAGGAAGCGTGCCAGTACATAACGCCGTGTCCGTGTTGTCGACGTTGTGGCTGCCACCTGTGCTGGACTATCAAGTGTTATTGGGTTATTTTGTTCGCTCTCGTCGAGGGCAAGATGATCTGACATGTCTCTCCTATTGAATGGTTATGGGAAGGCTTGTTGGGCTTGTACGGGATAGCCGAGCACTTTGCTGGCAACGGCACTGAATGCTGCGGGGTCGCCGGTGCAATAGAGCTTGAGTGTTCCTGGTGTTGAGAATTCGCCGTTTTTGCTGTTGGGATGAATAGTGCCTTCGGCCTGCAAGATGGCATGGGTGCGGCGGGCGATGGCGTCACCGCTATCAATGACCTTGACGCGCTTGCCCGCCAGTGCTTCAATGGCTGGTCGGAGGGCGGGAAAGTGGGTGCAGCCAAGCACCAGGACATCGACGTTATGCGCGAATAATGGTTGTAATGCTTGTTGTAACGTTTCATCGACCACTGGCCCGTCGAGCTCACCATGCTCTACCAACGTGACCAGTTCGGGACAGCCAACGGCATAGACTTCAATACCACTTGCGAAATCATCGATTAGTTGTCGCAGATAGGCGGCTTTGGTGGCGTTGCTGGTCGCGGCCACCCCGATGCGCCCGTTACGGGTGATGCGTGCGGCAGGTTTGACTGCTGGCACAACGCCCACAAAAGGTACCGCAAGGGTTGCCCGCAAGAAACTCAACGCTGCTTGAGAAGCGGTATTGCAGGCAACGACGATCAGCTTGACGCCTTGTGCTATCAGGAAGCGGCAGGCCGTGATGGAGAGTTCGATGATCTCGTCGTCGCTGCGGGTGCCGTAGGGAACGTGGGCGGTATCGCCGATGTAGATGTAGGCTTCGTGCGGCAATTCGCGGCGCAGGGCGGAAAGAATGGTCAGGCCACCCGCGCCTGAGTCGAAGACGCCTATGGGGGTGTCGGCTTGTATGTTGCTGGCATGTCGCTCTGAGTCAAAGAGATACGGACTTCGTTCTGTATCACCCATCAACTGAAATGGCTGTGAATCTTCTTCTGCACTCCACTGTTTCATATATTATAAACTTCTATTCTATTCTATGCTACGGAACTCATGCTGCTCACCAAAGACATGACGCATGGTATCGCTGATCTCGCCCAAGGTCGCATATGCGTCAACCGCATCGATAATGAGGGGCATGACGTTCGCTGTTCCTGCAGCCCCCTGTTCGAGGGCGCGTAATGTGTGTTGTACTCGTTCGTTATCGCGCTGCTGGCGCAATGCTGCCAGTTTTGCCACCTGCTGTCTTTCCAACTCTGGGTCTACACGGTGCAGGTGGGGCCGTTGCTCATTTTCTAATACAAAGCGGTTGACACCGACCACGATGGCCCGCTGCTCTTCCAGGTTTTTCTGATAGTCATATGCAGCCTGCTCAATCTCGGCCTGCATAAAGCCGCGCTCAATGGCGTGAACGCTGCCGCCGAGCCCGTCGATCTGTTTGATATAGGCCCAGGCACGTTCTTCAATTTCGTTCGTCAATGACTCGACAAAGTAAGAGCCTGCCAGGGGGTCTACGACATCGGCGACCCCTGTTTCATAGCCAAGTATCTGCTGAGTACGTAACGCTACACGGGCCGATTCCTCGGTTGGTAGCGAAAGGGCTTCGTCTTTCGAGTTGGTATGGAGTGATTGGGTGCCACCGAGTACCGCGGCCAAGGCTTGATACGCGGTCCGCACGATGTTGTTGTCGGGCTGCTGCGCGGTGAGCGTTGAGCCAGCAGTCTGGGTGTGGAAACGCAGCATCATTGAACGCGGGTCTTTGGCGTGGAAGCGGTCGCGCATGATGCTTGCCCACATGCGACGGGCGGCACGGAACTTGGCAACCTCTTCAAACAGGTTGTTGTGGCTGTTGAAGAAGAAGGAGAGTTGGCCCGCGAAGCCATCTACGTCCAGGCCAGCATCCACGGCGGCCTGCACATAGGCGATGGCGTTTGAGAGCGTAAAGGCGATTTCCTGCACTGCGGTCGAGCCAGCTTCGCGGATATGGTAGCCGCTGATGCTGATGGTGTTCCAGCGGGGCATGTTTTCAGCGCAATAGCGGAAGATATCGGTGATGATGCGCATGGATTGCTGCGGCGGGTAAATATAGGTGCCACGGGCGGTGTATTCTTTCAGGATGTCGTTCTGGATGGTGCCCGAAAGTTTGTGCGCGGGTATGCCCTGCTTTTTCGCGACGGCGATGTAGAGCGAAAGCAGGATGCTGGCCGTGGCGTTGATGGTCATGGAGGTACTGACGCGGTCAAGCGGTATGCCGTTGAGTAGTGTTTCCATGTCCGCCAAGCTGGAGATGGAGACGCCCACCTTGCCCACTTCTCCCTCTGATAGCTTGTGGTCGGCGTCATAGCCCATCTGTGTTGGCAGGTCGAAGGCGACGGAGAGGCCAGTGGTGCCTTGCGCGAGCAGGAAGTGGTAGCGTTTATTCGACTCTTCGGCGGTCGAGAAGCCCGCGTACTGGCGCATGGTCCACAGGCGCGAGCGATACATGGTTGGTTGCACGCCGCGTGTGAAGGGATACTCACCGGGATAGCCTAGTTGGGTGTGGAGATCAAAGCCCTGTAAGTCCTCTTCGCTTGCCACATCCGGCACTTCGATATCAGAACTAACGGTGAAACGTGGTTGTCGCTCGGCGGCCTTTTCGCGGGCGCGCCGCGCCGTTGTCTTGCGCCATTCCTCTGCGTTCTTGCTCTGATGTAGCTCCATGAGCATGTCTCCTCTCCCTATTGCATTTCACTAATGATTATACCATAACGCCGTTGCGGGGGAAGAAGGGAGGGACTATTGTGACGTTTCGCGGGTGCTGTGTTAGGGTGTAGCCATCTCGTGGGAAGGCAAGAAAACTGTAGCAGGGGATTTTGTAGGTTTGTGTAGTAAGGGAGAAGTAATCCAATTTCTATTAAATATCGTAGATATAGTTAAGCAGGAAGTAAGAATCGATTATATGCTTAGTCACGACTGTAGTTTTTCTGCTCGTAGTTTATCAATAAGAAAGTGAGTTATCATGGACTCAATCCGTTTTCTTCCCACATCAGTGCATGGTGTGCTGGATTACCTGGTAGGAATTGCCTTGATCGCAGCACCGTTCCTGTTTGGATTTGCTTACGTCGGAGGCATTGCCGTGTATCTGCCTATCATACTCGGCATTGGACTCATCCTCTATAGCTTTGTCACGAACTATGAACTGGGCATCCCTGCCATAAAGTTCATCCCGATGCCCTATCATCTGATCTTCGACTTGGTTGCCGCTGCTTTGCTCGCGGCTTCGCCATTTCTCTTCGGGTTTGTTAGTAAGCCTCTCAATGTCTGGCTTCCCCACTTTGTTGTTGGTCTCACCGTCATTTTGGTGGTTCTCGTCTCACAAACACATCCTAAAATGATAGCCAAAACGGCATAAGTGGGTTGGTCTGCTTGAGGTGGAAGCCTGCTGGATATCCAGCAGGCTTCCATCTTTTTTGTGAACACTGCTTCTCTCAAGGTGATAGAGGGGAGAGCTACGAGGCTGATGCGTCGATGAGACTGCATTGCTCATTCTCGAAAAGAGTGCTCTTGTCCTACTGTGATGAAAGCAGTACCTTTCCTTCTGCCGAAAGGCGGAAGGTGAGCAAGCGCAAATGTTGAGCGGTAGCAAGTAGTGGTTGGAAACGGTGACGGATTTCTTACGGTTCGTCAACTCCCATCTGTCTCAATAGATGGTGCAGGTGCCTCAGACCCAGGCGCATTCGTCCTTTCACCGTCCCCAGAGGGATCTGGCACGCTTGCGCAATCTCTGCGTGCGTCCATCCATGAAAATAGGCGAATGCAATGACCTCGCGCTGCTCACGCGGAAGGCGCTGCAGCGCATGCCGCACTTGTGCCCTTTGGATCGAAAGCAACACGTCCTGCCACACGTCAGGGACGATCTGGCTCTCATCCTGCTCGGCCTCCCACCACATCGCTTCCTGCAAGACGGAGCGGCGGTGAGACGCTCGCATATAATCAAGAATGCGGTTGCGCACAATGGCGGAGAGCCAACTCCTCGCGGCCCCTGCGTGTGGGGTATACGTGGCCGCCTGTTGCCAGATGGCGAAGAACGCCTCTTGAATAAGATCTTCGGCCACCTGCGGATTTGTAACCAGGCGGTACGCCAGCGCATAGTAGACGGGAAAGTAGCGCTGGTAGAGAACCTCCATCGCCCAAATGGCACCGGAAGCCATGGCGGTGAGCAAGTGTTCGTCGCTGAGCTGACCGGGCGGGAGGACGCTCACTCCTGCTGTCTGCTTCTCTCGGCTCTCACCCTGTTTGAATTGGTGCATGGGAACTTCCCCCTGGGATCCGTACATGTGCATGACGAGAGAGGATCTCGTCGCACGCCAACAACAATGCTGTCATCCATGACCTTGTCAAAACACGTATCGTCCGTAACCGTGGTGGTCTCCCGTCCTCATGTACTGCTCATCCCTTCAGAGGCGGGAAAGCATGTCCATGTGAATCGGGTCAACGGGCCACTCACTTTGCTGATGAGGAAAGCCAGTTGCTCAAATATCGAGTGTACAAAGAGAGCCGTCTCTTTCCGAAGAGACGGTACCAGGTGAACTTCAGACCTACTGCCTTTCGTGTCTCAAGGTGATCATTCCTGTCCACGAAAAAGGCCATCTGTCAGAAGAAAGAGCCAACAAGAGTGATGGCTGCAAGCCGAACCGTGTGGCGATAGATCGTCAAGTCCTCAGCAAAGAGAAGCCGAGAGAGTTCACGCCCCAAGCTTGGCTGTCAGCATAAATAAAGGTGTATTGCCTGATCAGTAGGCGTTCTTCGCTGAGTGCCATCGCCTCAAGAGGCACGACGACGCGTCGTTCATTGGGAGGTGGGATGGTGCAGAGATGTCTCCATATGTGGACTCTTTCTCACCTACAGGTGACGGCTGGATGCTGAGTATCATACTCAGCATCCAGACTAACACGTCTACTATGGCAAAAAAGTTTCATCGCACGGTCACTGAGTTCCTTATGTATCAAAAAATAGTGCTTCTATAAATTTCTTAGGATTAGTCAAATAATGGGCAAGAATTCTCCTTTGATGAAACCATATTGCTATAAATAATACAATAAAAGGAATGTCTGTGCTGCATGCACCCGAATGACGTCTCCACGATGATTATCTCAGCAGTAAACGGGAAGAATGATGCGAGAGAAATCTCCATCTGCAAGAGGAATTATCACTCAGTTGTAACCACATCACAACCACTTTGCACTTCTTTTTTCATGATGCTTCATCTATACTACATAGGTGAAAAGCGATTGTGGGAAAGGGATTATCCTCCCTGAAGCATGGATGGCATACAGCCGCACCTTTCATTTGATCTGTAGGGACGCAGTATCGATTGATTTCTATGAAAGATTTTTTCCTCAAGAGAAAGGAACATACCATGGCAAAAATGACACGACGTGCCGCGTTGATGGCAACGTCTGCTGGCATTGCAACGCTCACCGGAGTGGGCGCAGTGCTCAGTCAATCACAGCATCCACAGAAAGCTCATGCGGCGGCGGCGGCCCCATCTACCGCTACTGGAGCTACCACAACCGGCTCCCTGACCGTCTTTGTGAAAGATGTAACCAAGGGAGAGGTCAGCCTGATGATGGGAGAGCGAGAAGTGGTGGTGCAGAACCCTGCGCTCGTGCGTCAACTCTTGGCTTTAGCACAGCACTAGTCCTCTTTGGTTCATTTGCATCTACCAAGTTATGAGAACAAACACTCTCAGCAAGAACTGTATGAACTCTTTCGCTTGAGTAGAAGCGAGATACTTGACATGATGAAATGAACATGGTCGTATGAGATTCCTATCTATGTTTGAATGTATGAAATAGTCATCTTTTTTGTGAGGTAATTTGAATGTCATCACATCGCGAAGCACCTGAAATTTCCAAAGATCCCGTGGCGGATAATACCGATACCTATGCATTTGTTAGTCCAGATCGACCGGACACAGTCACCCTGATCAGCAACTACGTTCCTTTGCAAGAACCAGCTGGCGGCCCCAACTTCTATGAGTTCGGCGATGATGTCCTCTATGAGATCCTGGTCGACAATGATGGGGATGGGCTGGCCGAAGTCACATACCAGTTCCGTTTCCAGACAAAAGTTGGCAATCCCGACAGCTTCCTGTATAACACCGGCCAGATCACGTCAATTGATAGCCCCAATTGGAACCGGAAACAGTTCTATTCGGTGACCGTCGTGGACGCGTACGGCCACTCGACCGTCTTAGGCAGTGGATTGGCTTGCCCTCCCTGCAATGTTGGGGTACGCTCCACGCCCAATTACGAAGAGCTGGGTGATCAAGCCGTTCACCATCTTCGCGGTGGTATCAAAGTGTTCGCCGGACAACGGGCCGAGGGCTTCTACGTGGACTTAGGGTCTATCTTCGACCTGGGAGCCTTGCGACCGTTCCAGAATTTGCATTTGATCCCTTTGCCAGCAGTGCAGGGAGTCAATAACACTCAGGGACTCAATGTGCATAGCATCGCCATCCAGGTCCCCAAGACGCTCTTAACCCGCGATGGTTCTCATCCCACCGATCCTGGTTCTTCCCACTCCGTCATTGGCGTGTGGGCCAGAGCCAGTCGCCGCAAGGCCATCGTGCTTGAGGGCAATGGGGATTTCGACGAAAGCGGGCCATGGGTGCAGGTCTCACGGCTTGCTGAGCCCTTGATCAATGAAGTCATTATCCCCATGGGCAAGAAGGACTATTGGAACTCGCAATACCCTGCGGAAGATAGTCAGTTCCTCAAATATTACGCTCATCCTGAATTGGCGAAATTGCTTCCCGTCCTGTATCCCGGAGTGTTCCCCCACCTGGCGTCCTACAGCAAACCGCGCGCGGACCTTGAGGCGATCTTGCTCACCGGCGTTCCCTCGGGGATCATTCCCGGCTTCCAGAATTTCACGGGGAAAACACCTGCGGATTTGATCCGCCTGAACATGGCCATTCCCCCATCGTCCAAACCCAATATTCTCGGTATCCTGGGAGGCGATCTGGCGGGCTTTCCGAACGGACGACGCGTCTTCGACGACACCGTCACCATCGAACTGCGCGCCATCGCTGGTGCGACTATTCCTTTGGTCGACCCCAGCTTCACGCCAGACAAAGCAGCAGGACAGATCAGTGATTTCAATCCCCCACAGATCCCAGAGGGTGTCCGCTATGACGATGAGTTTCCGTATCTCGGAACCCCATTTGGCGGCTTTCAAAGCCGACCACATCCAGTAGAGGCATAAACGACGACTGCTATTGTGACGGGTTCTTAGAGCTCGGTAGTTTGAAACTGCCGGGCTCTTCCCCGGTTCTTGCGAGAGGAAAAAAAGACGATGGCAGAGATCTACGTTGAGCGGGTTCACACCGAACCTGCAGTCCTGGACATTGGAGGGGACACTGGGGCATTAGTCATCTATACGTCAGAGGAATTACGCGGCAAGGAAATCCAGGTCAGTCTCAAGGGGACGCGTACCGCCAAACTGGTTCACACCGCGATTTGGGAACGCCGGTTCAACGGGCGCACGGTGTTTTCTGGCATCTATCCCGCACTGCCTGAAGGAGACTACATCATCTGGACGCATCCCAGCCGCGAGGTCACCATTGTTGGGGGAAGCGTGGCCGAGGTAGACGTGCGTGACAGTCGTGCGGTCTATGTGCCCGATCCAGGTCACGCCCATGGGTATGGCTCGTACGCTTCTCATAACTGTGCAACTGCACCCCAAGAGGAGGCGCGCAACCTGCTTCCACCACGCTATCAAGATGGAAAGAGAGTCAGCGCGGCCCCCATGGGCGCGGCACCTTTGCAGTATGCAGATGATGGTCGGGTCGCGTGGGACGAGATGTGGACGGGCTTCTGTGATCTAGCATTGGCTGGTGGCCCTTCTCATCGTGCCACCTTGCTGGAGCCGGTACCCCCCGCTGAGGTGAAAGCGGCTCAGGACGCCTATGAGCGTGTGGTCGCCGAGATTGAACGCGGCTTTCACCTCGTCACAGGGCTGCCAACGGTGCGCAGTGAGAAGCTGGGATGGGTGGGTCTGAAGTGTGCAGACGAGGAGATGGCACTCTGGTTGCTGCGAGCAATAGTCGTGGAAAATGTGTGTGTACGGCGCGAGGAAACTATCCTGTTTTTGCCTGCGGGGCCAGACTTCCAGCTGGAGCGGGAGATCAAAAACGTGATTACCGTGGTTGCCAAGACGCACCACTACTGGACGGAACACGTCTCTTCCTGAGTACGCTTCAGGTCCAGTGTACGTGTCGTTTGGGCCTCAAAATACTGCGATGGCGGGGATGCACATCTCACGGTGGTGAGGTCTTGCTATCAGTACAGATGGCTCTTCTGCCCACAGCCACCATTTGGAAAGAGATTGCAAGACGCTTTTCTATGGATGGGATCCCTAGATGCGCCTTTCATTCCGGCTCTTTCCCCAAAGCAACGAGATGCGCTTTCCCCAAAGAATGCACATTATATCTGCAGTTGGCCTTTTCCCTCCCAGTCATTCACGCTCAAAACCCAATTACTGAGAGTATGCTAACGTCCAAACGGGCTAGATACCATGTACATTTATGCTAAGGCTAACGTGGAAGCACAAGAACATATATGGCGAGGCTGTTTGCCGTGGCTAGGATGCAACGGCTTCCTGCTTTTCGTCCAGTTTGCCTACGGTTGTGGCTCTTCTTTCGACGAGCCAGGGTTCTAGGGTCTGGGCGGGTACGGGGCGGGAGAGGTAGTAGCCTTGCACGATATCACAGCCGAGGGTCTCTAGCATGTTCCAGGTCTCTAGATCTTCAACCCCTTCGGCCA
>JBBPYR010000186.1:0-9103 GCA_038199755.1 Ktedonobacterales bacterium
GGTTGGGGGGGGGGGGACCGTGGGGTCGCCCTTGCAAGGGATACAATTTCGTTTTGATGCGTTTCCCCCCCCCCAGGGGGGACCTGGGTGCGGGGCCTATTTAGGTTTCCCCGAGAGGGGGCTACCCAAGGGCCCCCTCCCCACCCCATCCGCCACCCCCGCCCCTACTGGGTGCTGTGCCTCATTAATGATTCCCGCGTGTGATTTGTTTATTTCCCTACCTCCTATGGCTGTGTGGGAGCCTCGTCCGCAGCTTGGTTTGTTGCCATGGAAGCGTGATCGGGTTGCGCGCCATGCAGACACGCTAGCACACTATTTAGCGGAGGTGGCACAGGAGGAGGGGTTGGCGGCTCTGGTTGGGCCGCTGCTTTTGGGTAGGGCAAGCAAGATGACCGTGTTGACGCAGAAGGCATTGCCGATGCTGCATTTGCTGATGCAGGCTGGGGTGGAGCGAAAGCGCGAGGATGTGGAGCGGGCGGCAAAGGGCTTGCTCGGTCTGGGTCCAGGCTTGACGCCATCCGGCGATGATGTGCTGGCAGGTTTTGCGGCGGTGATGGTGCTGCTCAGTACACAACTGAGTGTTGATGGGCTACCGCATGAAGAGATTGGCCGGTGGATTGCCGCGCTCGCTCCAGGGCGTACCACGCGACTGAGTGCGGCATTGCTCGGCAATGCCGCACAGGGAGAGGTGGCGGAGCAGTTGGGAAACCTACTGCTAGCTTTAGCCAGCCCTGTGGAAGTGCCTAAGAGGGTGATGCATGCAGCTGGTGATTTGCTGCAATTTGGCGCGACCTCTGGCGGCGACACGTTGCTAGGGGTGTTGTTGGGCTTACGAGTGCTGGAAGGAACGAGGGTGTCACATCCATATTTAGCATGCCAACGCGCTGTCGCGCTACGCTTCGCGTCAGGCATGCTGTAAGGAGTCATAAATGCCTACCCCTACGGCCTGCAGCGCGCTTCGCTGCTGCTCATGCTATTGTCAGGTTCCTACGAAGCTTGCTGTGCGATGTTTCCCTAATTTGCAACAGCCCTGCTATGCATACTCTTCCTTTTGCGCCATGTGCGGACAGATTATATAATGGCAAGATACTGGATGAACTGACCAAAGATGGAAGATGAGCTTCCCTAGTTATTTACAAGAGAATTGGTTACATAGTTATGCAGCAAAACAAACTGTCAGAGATGGTGTTGCGGGCGGCACTCAAGCGCAACACCTATTATGATTCGATCACACTAATGTCGCTAGCACAGGCGATCAAGGCGTTGTCAGGTGTTGACGAGGTGGGGGCAGTGATGGCGACCGCGTTGAACCGTGAACTATTGCAGGATTCTCACATGTTGCCAGTTGCGTGGCTGGCACAGCAGGAGACGCAAGCTGGGCCGGAAGACCTGCTATTGGTAGTGCGTGCCGATGATGAGGCGCATGCCGAAGCAGCTCTGACCGCGGCGGAACAACACCTGACCGCGAGACGTGGGGATACTGCTGCAGCAGGAGAAGCGGCTGCGCTACCAGTGCGCTCTCTGGAACTGGCAGTGCGGCGCGATGCATCCGCGAAGCTCGCGGTTATTTCGGTGGCTGGTGAACACGCTTGGTTGGAGGCTGAACAGGCTTTGCGCCACGGTCTACACGTTTTTCTCTTTAGCGATAATGTGCCAGTTGAGCAAGAGTTGCGCCTGAAAACGCTGGCAGTGCAGCAAGAGTTGCTCTTGATGGGGCCGGATTGTGGTACGGCACTCATCAATGGTGTTGGCCTGGGTTTCAGTAACGTGGTGCCGCGTGGCTCTGTTGGTATTGTGGGAGCATCGGGAACGGGTATGCAGCAGGTAATGTGTTTGCTTGCTGCCGCGGGTCAGGGCATATCGCAAGCGATTGGGACTGGTGGGCGAGACCTCTCTGAGGCGATTGGCGGCATTATGATGCGGTGTGGACTGGCAATGCTGGCTGAGGATGCACAAACGCGCGTAATTGTGCTGATCTCGAAGCCACCTGCTGAACGGGTGGCGCGTGAGATTTTAGCGGCGGCCCGGCTAGACAAGCCCGTGGTGGTGGTGTTTCTGGGGGCGACGCCTGCACAATTTGCTCCTGTGGCTAGCAACATTCATATAGCCAGAACCTTGACAGAGGGGGCTGAATTAGCTCTTGCGCTGCTTGATACGAAACATGCGCCAGTAAGCGTCGATGAGATGGTTGCGCGGAATGCAGCGCAATTGGTACAGGAACGGGCGAGGCTAGCAACTTCACAACGCTACATTCGTGCATTGTATTCTGGTGGCACGCTGTGTGACGAGGCCATGTTGCTAATGAGCGAGCGCGTTGGCCCGATTGCCTCCAATATTCCGTTGCAACCAGAGTGGGCATTACAGGTAGGTGAGACTTTTCGCGGCCATACTGCATTGGATCTGGGGTCAGATGAGTTTACGCGGGGGAAGCCACACCCGATGATTGACCCGACTATGCGCCTGCACTATCTCGCGCAAGCGGCAGAAGACCCACAAATGGCGGTGATTCTGCTAGATATACTGCTCGGTTTTTGCTCACATCCAAATCCTGCGGCGGTCTATGTACACGCAATTAGTGAGGCGCGTGCAAAGGCTGCTGCTCATGGGAATTATCTTCCTATAGTCGTGTCGCTCTGTGGAACGGTGGGGGATGAGCAATATCTACCGGCGCAGAAGGCAGCTTTAGAGGCGGCGGGTGCGCTCGTGTATGAGAGTAATGCGGTGGCGGCTCTGGCGGCTGCGGCCTTGGTGATGGGGTAGAGCTAGCATTATTTATGGTAAAGAGGATGGTTTTATTATGAGTGACGCGGCTGATTTGTTTACTGCTCCTGTGCGTGTTGTGACGGTGGGTGCTGATCTGTTTGCGGATGCGCTAGCTGGACAAGGGGTGCCGCTGGTGCGTGTTGCGTGGCAGCCGTCGCCGGGGCAGAGTGATGAGGCGTTGAGTGTGCTGCTGAATGATGCGCGTATCGATCAGGCGAATCAGGAGGCGGTGGAGCGCATGCTGGCGGCGCGTCCACGACTGGTGGATGTGCGCCCAGCGGGTGAGGTGATCGCGGGCATGCACAAACAGTTGTTGTTGCACGCGGGTCCGCCGATTGGTTGGGAGCGCATGTCTGGCCCTCTGCGTGGGGCGATTATGGGGGCGTTGCTGTACGAGGGGTTGGCGACGGATGCGGAGGCAGCTGAGAAGTTAGCCGCTAGCGGCGAGATTGCCTTCGCGCCGTGCCATCATTATAACGCGGTGGGTCCGATGGCTGGTGTTGTCTCTGCCTCTATGCCGGTGCAGGTGATAGAGGAACCTGTGTATGGACAGCAGACGTATAGCACGCTGAACGAGGGTTTGGGCAAGGTGTTGCGCTACGGGGCTAACAGTCCTGAGGTGCTCACGAGATTGCGCTGGATGGAGCAGGTGCTGGCTCCCGCGCTTGCTCGTGCCGTTCGTGCGCTGGGAGGCATCGAGATAAAGTCGATGACCGCGCAGGCGTTGCAGATGGGCGATGAATGTCATAACCGCAACAAGGCTGCGACCTCGCTCTTTTTACGCGAGATCGCACCCGCTCTGGTGGAGACAGGAGCGTCTACTCAGGAGACGGCGAGTGTGCTGCGCTTCATTCATGGCAATGATCATTTTTATTTGAATCTCTCGATGGCGGCCTGTAAAGCGGCGGCTCTGGCGGGGCATGGTGTGCCAATGAGTAGTGTGGTGACGACGATGGCGCGCAATGGGACGGACTTTGGTATTCGTGTGAGTGGATTGGGTGATCGCTGGTTTGTCGCGCCCGCTCAGCGCGTTGAGGGACTGTATTTTAGCGGCTTTTCAGAGCAGGATGCCAATCCTGATATTGGGGATAGCACGATTTCGGAGACGGTGGGTATTGGAGCATTCGCGATGGCGGCGGCTCCCGCTATTGTGCAGTTTATTGGTGGCACCCCTGCCGATGCGTTGCGCTATACGCGGGAGATGTACGATATTACGGTGGCTGAGGATAGCCAATATCAGTTGCCGCCGCTCAGTTTTCGCGGCACTCCTGTGGGTATCGACATTCGACAGGTGGTGCGGCAGAGCCTGTTGCCGATCATTAACACGGGCATTGCTCACCGTTTGCCCGGCGTCGGTCAAGTTGGTGCGGGTATTGTGCGCCCACCAATGGCATGTTTTGTAGCGGCAGTGCATGATCTCGCGGCAAAGCTGTAGCCGCGAAATTTAAGGTGAATAACCAATTAACATGGTAATCGCGTTGCAGCAGCGAAGCGCGCTACAGGCTCATCCGTAGGGGCCAGCTTTAGCGCGCCCCGTGACTGTTGGCGAATCGCACGCAAACGGGTACGAGGGCGCGCTAAAGCTGGCCCCTACGGATGGGTTTATGTTTATTAGTTAAATACGTTTGTGGCGCTCTGGTTCTGATCTGATGAGTGAGAAAGATGAGATAGATGTCTAGTAGTGTGTTTCAGGAATTGAGGATACGGGCTCAGTTAGATCCTGTGGTGCGTCGCAAACTCACTGCATATCCTTTGCAGTTTTTAGCTAACTTTGATCTGAGCTTTGATGAAAAGCGGCAACTCGTCTTACTAGGCTTTAGCTGGATCCTTGAAGGGAAGCTAGCTGCTATGCCGTTTCCTGCGACAGAAGATGCATATGTGGTGTTACAACAACTTGGCATAAAGATTATTCTCAACCTCACGGGATATGTTGATGATGCCCCTCAGATATCTGCTATAATGTCACTTCGCCATCTTTTGCGCAAGTTATACATCATACTGCGGATGTTGAAATACTGCTTGCAAGAGAGGAATGAGCTATCATATAGTATGGAGCAGTGCTACCAAGCGATAGCATTATTGTCCTTTGTGAAAGAGAAAGAGGTACATCATGGATGTATTTGAGGCAGTTCGTACTGTGCTGGCCGTGCGCAAGTTTCAAGATAAGCCAATTCCTGAAGCACTTGTCCATCAAATCGTCGAGGCAGCTCACTTGACAGCGAGTAGCATCAACGGCCAACCCTGGCATTTTGTGGTGGTGCAGGATAAAGATATGCTGCGTAAGTTGGGCGAGCTTGCAAAGACTGGTCCATATATCGCGCAGGCTCCGCTGGCGATTGTGGTTGCTATGGAGAGTAGCCCCTATAACGTCTCCGATGCGAGTCGGGCGATTCAAGATATGATTTTGACGGCGTGGTCACAGGGTGTTGGCTCAAACTGGGTGGGCTTTGCTAATCTCAGCCATGTGAATGCAGCGTTGGGTATACCTGACAACATCGAAATTCTGGCGATCCTTCCTTTTGGCTATCCTGTTACAGCAATTGGCAAGGGCGTGAAGAAGCGTAAGCCACTTGGCGAGGTGGCTCATAGCGAACGCTGGGGTCAGCCGTTCGCGTAGGCAATTGCTGAGTTTATCAGGCAGAGCATGCCCTTAACAGTGCTGCCGGGGTGACAGGTCGCATTCATCCGGGATGGTATCCAGGAAGGTTTGTGCGAACTGCACCAGGGCGTATACATCAGCAAAGTTTGTGGCCACGCCAAGCGAGATGCGCACGGCACCACCGCTCTGCATGCCCAGGTTGTTGAGGAACTGGTCCCAACTCATGCCTTTTTCCCCTTTGAAGAGCTTGGGCAGTATGCCCCGTTCCTCGTTGAACAGTTTTCGGAGGGACTCTTGCGAAAGGTTGAAGGCAGCTTCGCCCGCACCAGGGTTACAGAAGCAGCCTGTGCGTAAGGAGATGTGCCGCTTGCTGGCTCGTTGATCAACTATGCGCTCATCGATGATGGCTCCGTCGGGAGCGAGAAAGTTGAGCGCAATAGTTCCCCCTCGCATATGACAAGTGCGCGGGCCGTAGATTTGTATGAGTGGGTTGCCGTTGCGATGCTGCAGCGACATGAGGGTGTCGAGCAGCCATTCTGTTAAACACATGATGCGCTCGTGAAGCGTTGTCATGCCAATGGATGTAAGGTGTTCGAGGCCGATTGTTACGGCGGGGAGCTGAAGATAATTGGGTGTACCATCTTCAAATGCTTCTCCGCCGTCGAGCATGACATGACCATCGCCTTGCACCGAGATGCCCCAGACGGTGCCGCCGGCAAACCAGGGGCGTTGCAGTTTGGCAAGGGTGGATTTACGCGCCAGCAGACAGCCCACTCCTGTTGGGTAGCCGAACATCTTGTAGAATGAGAGTGGAACAAAATCGGGATGCCAGCGCGAGAGGTCTAGGGGGTTGGTTGGCACAAAGGCAGCACCGTCTAGCAGCACATCCCAGCCTTTGCTTTGCGCAGCTGCAATCCACTCCAGCGGATGTTGAGCACCAGTGAAATTGGACTGGGCAGGATAGGCGAATAGGCGCGGTATGTCTTTTTTCGCGCTGTCAACTTCCAGGAATGGGTGCAGGTGGGACTCGTCCACTCGCAGTTCTGGCGGCATTACTGGCAGATAATTGAAGGTGGCACCCTTGGCACGCGCATACTCGCGAATGCCGTTGACGGAATTGTGGTTATCGAAGAGCAGCAGAAACTGTCCCCCTGGTTGGAACGGATAGGCTTCGCCCACCAACTTGAGGGCGTGCGTGGCGTTGCTGGTGAAGATGACGGTGTATTCGCTGGGTGAGGCATGAAAGAAGTCAAGCACGGCGATACGCGCTTGTTCGACCAGTTCCGTTGCCGCTCGTGAGGTGGGGTTAAGTGAATGTGGGTTTCCGAATACGTTGCTACTGAGTAGGGTGATGTGCTCACGAAGTTGACTCTCGGCATAGAGGCCACCCCCAGTGTAGTCGAGATAGATGTGTCCCTGTTTGTCCAGTCGGCTATATTCTGTTGCCCGCAGTTGATCGAGAAAGGCGGTGCTCTCAAAGGCTGGATAGTGCTGCCGGAAGGCTCGTTCCGCTTCGTGCATACGTGCTGCATCGGGATGGGGGGTTTTGCTTGTTGCTTTTCCTGCGCGTGCCATTTGATTAGCTCCTTTCATAGATCAGCTGCTTATCACTCCTGAATTGAAGCGAGTTGGGCTGCGAGTTGTCCTTGTTGCGTTAGCTGTTCAATCAATACTTCGCGTGCGATATGACAGGCGTCCAACAGGCGTGGGGTCGCCAGTGAATAATGGATTTCGGTGCCGACACGTTCCGTGTTGACAATTCCTTTCTGGCGCATGATTGTTAGATGCTGGCTAATTTTGGCCTGGCGTTGCCCTGTGGCCTCTACCAGTTCTTTCACTGGTCGCGTTTTTTCTCCGAGTAGGGAGAGCAGTTCCAGGCGTGTGGCGTCAGCCAGCACCTGGCAGATATCTGCTTGCAAACGATATAAGAGGAGTTCTTGCTCACGTTCCATGGCAGTTCATTCCCTTGTTTTTTGTGATGTATTCTTATATTCGATTATCTGAATATAATAGGAGTATAATGATGTGGGAGCTATTTGTCAAGCTGTGGCAGCAGCTTTCGGGACACGATAAAGGTAAGGAAGCGTGATATTCTATGTTTGAGCAAATGAAAACACAGCCAAGTTTGCTGCTAGCATAAAATGTGAGTGAGTAGTAGAATGATATCAGCGATAGCAAACATTCGAATTTCGAGAGAAGGTGCATGATGGCAATGAAACATCAGGACGATGATGAGCAATCAAATGACCTTACCATTAATGTGGTTCCTGAGCTACGTAGGCGTATTAAGCTAGCTGCGGCGCAAAGAAACCTTTCTGTGGAAGAATACCTTGAGCGTCTTCTTGAGGAGACAGTTCCCCCCGAGCCGATCCCTCTTCAACATAATGGACGGCTCAACCGTGTTGCTGTTGATAAACTGCTGCAAACACGTGCGGCAATTAGGCGTGCTCATTCTGATGAGGTGTTTGAAGACTCCTCAGAGTTGATTCATGAGGCACGTGAGGAGCGAACACGAGAACTAGAACAACGATGAGTGATAGGCAAAATTCTGCTAAACGATTTGAGCAAACACTTTGCGCACCTGACAGGTGAATTCTGGTAGATGGGGTGATTGTAAGGTATCGTCTTCGTAAAGTGTGCCTGTGAGCTTGAGAATAGCATCTTCTCGACGATAGACTTCAATGCGTCGCTCCTGCCAGCTTACAATCCAGTATTCTAGCACACCACGCCGCGAGTATAACTTGAGTTTGGCCTCGCGGTCGCGTCGCTCATTGGTACTTCCTGGTGAGAGGACTTCGATTACTAACTCTGGTGCTGAGTGTAGCTTCCCATCTGGCTGTAGGGCTTGTGCTAGGCGATCTTGACTTATCCAGATCACATCTGGTACAACATCGTCATCATCAGCAAAGATTACGCCTGGGGTGAAGATGGCTAAACCATTTTGTCGCTGCTCGCTCCATTGATTGAGCAATGAGACGAGATTCCCGCTTACAACTTGGTGGTACAGATGTGGCTGTCTCGACACGTACAATTCTCCGTCCACGATTTCGTATTGCTTGCCATTATCGGGCAAGACTTCCAGATCACGTGATGTCCAGCGATTGGTTGTCATGTTTGCACCTGTGGTTACTGCTATGAATGTCTTTTCATCTATTATACCTGATTTATTGACAATCCACTACTCATCCTTCAGACTAACACATACGCTACATCACAGCTTCCACTTGCTTTTGGGATAAGAATCGAGTACGCTTTGGGCGAGGATACTCGCTATGTATAAAGATTGTTTAGAAACAAGAAAAACGCCGCTACATGTTTTGATTATTGGTGCAGGAATTGGGGGGTTATGCCTGGCTCAGGGTCTGAAGAAGTCAGGCATCAAGGTCTCGGTTTATGAACGGGACCACTCGGCACATTTCCGCGGGCAGGGCTATCGTATCAGTCTCAAGCAGGAGGGCAGTCAGGCATTGCACGACTGCTTGCCAGATCACCTCTTCCATCTCTGTGTGGCGACCGCTATTCAAGCGGCTACGCGCATGATCTTCCTCGATTACCAGCTCCAGCCACGATTCGTAAAACCCATTGCACCCAAAGCTCCCGACACGTTTTTTGGGGTGCACAGGCTTACCTTGCGTGAAATTCTGCTGGCTGGCCTGGAAGAGGTGGTCCATTTCAACAAATCCTTTGAACGGTTCGAGCAGCAGGAGCACGGTCAGGTTCGTGCATTCTTTGCCGATGGGA
>JBBPYR010000187.1:0-53978 GCA_038199755.1 Ktedonobacterales bacterium
TGTTGGGAAGTGGGGTATCATCCCGTACAATGACGGTCCCTGTATCTAATTGGTAGGCATCAAGCTTTCCTGCTTTCCACCAACGAAAAGCAGTCTTGTAACTGATGCCCATTTTTTTAGCGTAAACACTTAATCTCATAGGGATATAATAGCGTAAAAGGGAATGAATGTCAATACTTATTGTTGCTATTTATATCCCATCAACATAACAATTTGGGAACACATCCGCTTTTTCATTAAAACACCAAGTACAGGTTCAGTATCTTCTGAGGATGATGTGACACAAGTGCCTATAAAATGGGATACAACACCTTCAAGCCAGAGTTGACAATAGAATAGGTGTTCTTTACAATACAATAGACAGCAACAGGTTAACCACAAGAAAGACACAAACTATGCTTTCGACATCAACACTCTTCGAGCGTATCATACAAAAATGCACAACCGATGGCTGGTTGCCAGATGAGGCACACCATCGCACTATTATGAATATGCCGCATCACTATCCCCCTGCCACAGAGCAGCAACTGCTAGCAACAGAAGCAACCCTTGGCTTTGCTCTTCCCACAAACCTGCGTAGCCTTTACACACAGGTTGCTAATGGTGGCTTTGGGCCAGGCTTTGGCATTGTGGGTGCGCTAAATGGTTTTTCATCTGCTGGCCTCGGTGGAAACATTATAGAAGCATACGCGGCACTGAACGCAAATACCACAGTAGAAGACTATACGCGCTATCAACAAGCGCACAACAACCAGACCATATATGTATTACCGCAAACCGTCTGGTCACGTCATCTCTTGCCGCTTTGTGATTGGGGTTGCCTGATTACCTCGTTCCTGGACATTGATAACGGGCACATCCTGCGTGGTGCGCCCACCTCTCGCACAAGCTATACATTACGACCACAAGCCGCTTCGTTAGAGGCATGGCTAGAGTCGTGGTTGCAAGATACGCTCTTGAACTAAAAAGATATGCACAATCTAGAACAAGTTTTCCACATTAATGTGGAAAACTTGTTCTAGATTGTGCATATCTTTTTGGAGCAGCCTACGGTTGCGTTGGTGGCATCTGCTGCGTCGTCGCCTCTGGAGCCGCCTCCTGCCCACGCACAGCCCCCTCTAAGAGCAGCAGATTTGGCAGCGACAGCGTCTCGCGTTCCCCATTGTCGCCAAGCGTATCCAGCACCGTATAGGCCCCACTCGTCGTGCGCACCGTCCCATTATACTCACCCAGCGTGATGCGCTGACCGGGGCGGAAGTTTTGCCGTACATAAATACCTGCAATCACATTCTTAGCCGCCTCGCGTGAACCAAGACCAAAGGTGAGCGCAATCGCCAAACCAGCCGCCGCAATAATAATCGTCAGGCTCGTTGTCAGAATAGTCGTATCGATACCGAGCGTAGAAATTGCCAGCACAACCACAAAGGCCAGAATAGCATACTCAATAATCTTGCCCAGAGCCGTGCTATACGTAATATTCACGCTATCCGCCACCGCCGCAATCGTGTTGCCCAGGAAACGCGCCAGCATAGAGCCAAACAGAATCAGCAGAGCCGCACTGATCGCTTTAGGGATGAAGAACAGCACACTCGCCAGCAAGTCCGCCACCGTCGTCAATCCCATCAAACGCACAGCAGAGGTAGCGAAACTGAGGATAAGAAAGAAAAAAATGATCTGTGCAATCATCTCGGGAAGCTGTGCCCGTATGCCGAGGCCGCGCATAGCATTCGTGATGCCTGCACGATCCGCCAGGTCCTGCAAGCGCACCCGCTGTAGCACGAAACGCACCACCCAACGGATGAGCGCACTGATCGCATAGCCAATAATCAGGATAATGAGACCGTTGACAAAATGAGGAATAAACGTGAGGATTTGCGTCAATATTTGATTGAGCGAATCAAGAACGGGCTGAAAGCTCATAACATAACCTCTTCCTACAAGAACAACTACGCGGTTTGTGGCTTGCTCCTCGCTATCACACCTGCCTCTGGCGAAAGCAAAGCAGCAACAAGATTAATAAGTTCAGCTAACCATTGCACAAAGGTTTGTGAGGAGAGATCAAGCAAATCAAGATTACCATGCTGGCGGCGAATGCGGGTCAGCAAACGTGCCTCAAAACCGGGGGGAACACGGAACTGCTCATTCTCACTCTGCAGCTGTGCCAGAAAAAGATGTATCTGCCGCGCCAACTCAAATTGTCGCTGGCAATCTGGACAATCGTTTAGGGCCGCCATTGCCTCGACGCGCCGCTCTTCGCTGAGTGTGCCATCAATTAAATCTGGTAAAAGTTGTGTTAATTCATCGCAATCCATCCAATATTACCCCTTCTATGCTTTCCCATCCCCACCAGACGACGTGCCTTCACTACGTGTGCCACTCGTGCTCCCTGACGCGAAAGAGAGCAGATGATCGCGCCCGCAGCTATTACTAAATAGCTCCTGAAAGGCTAAGCGGGCACGATGAATCCGCATCTTCACCGCGCTCAATTTCACCTTGAGACTCGCAGCAATTTCGTCATAGCTCAAATCGTTAAAATCACGCATGATAAGCAGACTTGACTGTTGACGATCTAATTGCTGCAAGACTCGCCCAATACATTCGCGTAGTTCCCGTTGCAAGGCATTCTCTTCCGGCCCCACATCTTTTGAGGGTTGAAAGGAGAATGCATCACTCTCCTCTTCTTGTTCCTTGTTCTTGGTAAAAGCAAACGGCGATACCGTCTTTTGCTGCCGCTTGAGCTTGTCAAGGCTATCAAGGGCACTATTCGTAGCGATACGATAGAGCCAGCTTGAAAACGATGCCTGCTGCTCGAACTTTTTCAAGCCGTTGAAGACCTTCACAAACACTTCCTGCGTAATGTCCTCGGCCTCCTCCTTATTGCAAACAACACGATAGACAATACTATACACACGATGCATATGGCGTTGTACCAGCAACTCATAGCTTTGCGTATTGTTGGGAAGTTCTCGTTTACAACGGAGGACCAATTCTTCATCGGTCACAGTATAGGTTAGCACAATGTCGATATTCCCTTACATACTTTTTTACATTCGCCGCTCATTATACGGGGAGAGTGCGTAATTGTCTATCATAGTAAAAGCCTCTCTTACCGCTTATTCAGGTGATGCACTCGCCAAAAATTTTGCCTCATTCACCCACGATCGCACTTGTGCCAGTGTCGGTGCATGATAGGCAACACGCTGCCCTATATGAATTTCCGCCAGTCGCTTATATAAGTGTTCGGGAACACAATCTTGTAATTCACGGCAATTTCTCACACCCGCACAGGCCAAAAGATATGACAGATCATGCCCAATACCACGCATACGCATAAGGTCTGCACAATACACTAGGGCCTGCACCGTCTTGGCAGAAATGCCAGTGCGCTCAGCGAGTTCAGCACGCTGCTGTCTGGTTTTCCCTATCTCTAATAATTGATGAGCATATTTAATGCCCTCCGCGAGAAGCTTTTCCTTCACCACTTCATCCACTCCCCGTAGTGAGCTGATTGGGTCATACATACGTTTTGATCGATCCTGCTCTTTCGTCATAGTCAAGTTTTTATTCCTCTTATCATTAGGCCTATAGAAAAAACCGCGTAACGGAAGATATTTAGGCCCTACCTTCTTGCCAATACTTTTCCGATGCTGGCGAGTAACGCACAGCACTGGGCATTTAGACGCCAGGGCATAAAAAAAGTCACAAGCCGCAAAACAGCAACAAAATGGTAAAGGCCGTTCACAAGAGTGCTCACAACCTCTTGGCTATGACTTCTATAAAAAATGTAGAGCCCGTTATATATCCTTAATCCTATTTTGCAGTAACATGCGGAAAAGTTATCCACAAGTTATCCACCAAGCGGAAAGAAAATTGGTGGATAATACCCTTTTCTTATGCATGGTGGGCATGGTAAAATCCTAGTGGGGAAAAGTGGGGCGTTTTGGTGAATCCTAACGGTGAGTGGGGGAAGTAGGTGAAGAAAACCTGGAAAGGGAGAAATTCAGGCTAGCTTCCCAAAGGGATCACCGCTGGATTTACCGGAATCAGTGGGGAAAATGACAACCAACACGCGGAAGAGACCTTCCACGTGGAAAGAAAGCAACTATGTTTCTCGGCGAATACGAGCATACAATCGACACAAAAGGGCGCATGGCGGTTCCAGCACGGTTTCGTGCACAACTGGACCATGGTGCCGTCATAAGCAAAGGCATGGGGGCCTGTTTGTCGATATATACGCTCGCACGTTGGGAAGAAAAATCGAATGAACTGGTAGCAAGCAAGACAAGCGAAGAGTTGCGCGACTTTGAACGCCGCATCTTTCCCAGTGCCGGTGAAATCGAGCTAGATCATCAGGGACGCATCGTGATACCCGTTAAGCTCCGCCAATATGCGAGCTTAGAGGGAGAAGTCACCATTGCCGGTGTACGCGACCATTTCGAGATTTGGGACCGTGCCGCCTGGCAAGCGTACCAGGAAAGACTTGACGCCGAGGGGAATAACATCCCCTTCTAAGTTATGAACATTAAAGAACCTGAAACAATGCAGACACAACATGTGCCAGTTATGCTGGAAGAGGTGCTTGCCTACCTCCAGCCCCGCCCTGGTGGTTATTATATCGATGGCACACTAGGCGGTGGTGGACATACAGCAGCCATTCTTGAGCGTTCCGCTCCCGATGGCAAAGTACTCGGCATTGATGCCGATGAGCAAGCACTTGAGCGTGTCCATGCTCGCCTCTCACACTACGTTGAAAGCGGGCGGCTCATGCTAGCGCACGGCAATTTCGCCGATATTACGCGCATCGCCCATGAAACACGTTTCGTGTCTGCCCATACCAGCACCAGCACAGCGGAACACGCGGTGTACGCAGAGAAAGAACGAGACGCCGTACAAGGCATTTTGCTTGACCTCGGCTTCTCATCGGACCAGATGGACAATCCGCAACGCGGCTTCTCCTTCAGTGCCGATGGACCGCTTGATATGCGACTCGATCAATCGCTTCCCTACTCAGCCGCTGACCTAGTAAACAGTGCCAGTGAGCATGAGCTAGCGGATATCATCTGGCGCTACGGTGAAGAGACACGTTCACGGCAGATCGCACGACGCATCGTGCGCGAGCGTGAGAAGGAAGCTATCACACATACAGCTCAATTGGCAAAACTGGCAGCGGCGGGGGTGCCCTTTAAAAGGGGGGCCATTCATCCGGCTACCAAAACCTTTCAAGCCTTGCGTATCGCGGTAAACAAAGAGTTGGAGCAGTTGGAAACAGCACTCCCACAAATACGCGATCTCTTACAAAAGCATCCCGCAAGCACTCAAGGAGCACAAGGGAGCACCGCTGAAGAGGATGAAAGAGGGAAAGAAAAGCAGGAGAATGAGTCAAGCGAAGGCGGACGAATGGCAATCATCGCCTTTCACTCGCTTGAGGACCGCATCGTAAAAGAGTTTATGCGACACGAGGCAAAAGATTGCATTTGCCCACCGCATGTACCAATTTGCATTTGCGGCCACAAAGCCAGCTTACGCATATTGACACACAAACCTGTGACACCAACGCCACAGGAAATCGCAAATAACCCGCGTGCCCGCAGTGCCAAACTACGAGCCGCCATCACGATACCGTAGGGGCGAGATTTATCGCGCCCCCCGTCGCAAACAAACACCCGTAGGGGCGAGATTTATCGCGCCCCACACGTCACGACACGACGGATCGTCACAACACCGTAGGGGTGAGATTTATCGCACACCCTACCGTAAGGAAAGAACTATGTACAGCCTGAAAGAACGTGCCAGTGCTCCACAGGCAGCCGTATCGCAGCCTATCTTGGCTGCCAAACGCCGCCGACAGTTGCACCCATTTCTTTTTCACATGGGTCCTGTTGCGCTCTGCGTGACAAGTGTGCTGCTCATCGCACTGATGGCACTGCTCTATCTCAGTCAGGTTGGACAGGCCGTTTCCGCGAACCAGCAACTACAGGACCTGCACTATCAGCAAAGCAAACTGCAACAGCAAAACCAGGACCTAGCATTAGTAATCTCGCAAGAACAATTACCGGAATACATCGCGGCCCAGGCCGCCAAGATGGGACTCGTATTAGCAGACCCATCCAAAGTACAAAACGTCGTTGTCCATAATTTGCAACCCATTCACAAATTTAGCACACCCATTCAACCGTAACCGTCACGACACCGTAGGGGCGAGATTTATCGCGCCCCCGTCGCAACACAACACCGTAGGGGCGAGATTTATCGCGCCCCACCGTCGCAACACAACACCGTAGGGGCGAGATTTATCGCGCCCCACCCGTCGCAATACAACAGGACAAGGAGACCATCAATGAACATTGAACTACAGCGCGCACGCAAACGCCAGATGTTCATTTTCTTGCTGGTCTGTTTTGGCATGATCGCCCTCCTTGGCCGCGCCTACTATTGGCAAGTCATCAATCCTGTCGTGCTCGATGGTTACACTACAAAGCAGTTGGCAAATTTTGAGCACGTCAAAAATCGTGTGCTCGACGCGCCACGCGGCCTCATCTACGACATGAATGGCCAACTGTTGGCAAGCAACGTTGTACGCGACGATGTCTACATCGAGCCCATCCAGTTCTGGAGCGACCACACCGACAGCACACAGACGATGACCGACCTGTCAGTGCTGATCAACAAACTGCATCAAATTCTGAATATAGCAGAAGACAAACTGTATAAGGCGTTTAATTTAGGGCAAGGCAAATATCCGCTGGCAACCTACATGATCGCGCCAAGCATCAATCCGGCGACGAGCCAGCAATTACGCGCCTCGCACCTGTCGTACGTCTTTTTAGAGCCGCACCCAGTGCGCGTCTATCCCGGCGGCGATCTCGCAGCCCAAATACTGGGTTATGTAGGACCAGATCCAGACCCGAACGCCGCGACCCAGTATACTGGCTTTTATGGTATTGAGGGGCAATACAATAGCCTGCTTTCAGGCAAGCCCGGCACATTCACAGCAGAGACAGACCTGAACGGCAACCCGCTCACCGTGGGAGCAAGCTCCGGTCAACAGGCCGTCAATGGAGCAAATATCACGCTCACCATCGACAGCGTTGTCCAATACTATGCACAGCAGATACTGGCCGAACAGGTCAAGAAAACACAGGCACAAAGCGGCACCGCCATCGTCATGAATGCGCGCACAGGTGCGATCATCGCTATGGCGAACGCGCCAACCTTTGACCCCAATAACTTTGGGAAGAGTGTTTCTGTCAAAGGCTGCGAAAACCAGCTCAGCGTGTACCTTAACTCAGCCCTGTATTGTGCCTACGAGCCAGGCTCGACCATGAAATCGGTGACGATGGCCGCCGGTCTCGATCAAGGCGTCATCACACCAAACACGACAGTTAATGACCCAGGCATCTACTATTTTAATGATGCACAGGCGGTCACAAACTGGAACGACTTAGGCTATGGTCTCGAAACCATGACTGGCGTGCTAGAGCATTCCGCCAACGTGGGGGCTGCATTCGTGGCACACGACAAATTGGGAGCTAGCCGCTTCTACCCTTACCTGCAACAATTCGGCTTTGGCCAGCGCACCGGCCTGGCCCTACCGAATCTGGAATCCCCAGGTACCTATCGTTCGCCTCAGAACGCGCCCGCGAACTCATTGGTACCCTGGACACCTAGTGATCTGACACGGCAAGCCTTTGGCCAAAGTATCCTGGTGACGCCTATGCAAATGGTGCAGGCATACCAAACCATCGCCAACGGTGGTGTTATGATGCGCCCCTATCTGGTGGCATCCATCAATGACAACGACCATGTCACTACAACACAGACGCAGGTGAAGCGCCGCGTCATCAGCGCACAAGCGGCCCAACAGCTCATTAGCATGCTCAATGCAGCCGCTGACTATAACAAACAGGCAACCTTCCCTGGCTATAGCGTCGCCGTCAAAACCGGCACCGCGACCACCCAGGGTATATCAGCAGATCAAACCGTGGCTTCGATGGCTGGCTTCTTACCAGCATCCAATCCACAATATGTCATTTTAGTAAAAATAGACCGCCCACAGGCCACCATCTTTGGTGGCACCGCAGCGGCACCTGTATGGAAATTACTCGCGCAAGAATTAATGTGGCATTATAGTGTTCCACCCGACCTGCCTATCAATCCGACAGGGAGCAGTGGACAACCATAACAAGTTGTAGGGAAATAATGCAATCAGAAAAAAAACAATCGTCTTCCAACAATATGGAACTCAGCAATATATGGCAAGAATTATTAGGAGAGCAATCACTTGACGCGGAAAATTCACCTACTGCAAGTGAGAGCACAAGTGTCGAGGAAGTCGAGCAAATGCAAGAGGCCACGACACCAACAGAAGCGATTCCAACCTTACCCAGCGATCCCTGGAGTGAACTAGTACTAGCCAGAGGTACCGAAATGATAGACCTGAGCCAGCTCCAATTACATATGAGCGATCAGGATGTAGAGCAAATCTTGCAACTAATGCAAGAAGACCAACCCAACCCGTAGGGACGAGATACCTCCTTGCCGACTGCCTGAGCGAAGCTAGGACGATAGTCCGTTGACAGAATGAGTAAGGAGTTCGTTGGCAGTTGGAATAGAGAGTTTATCGCGCGCCCCGTCTCGACACGACGAGGCCATCACAACACCGTAGGGGCCAGATTTATCGCACCCCTTGTCAACCAGTAGGGATGTCCCTCGTGGGCATCCAATGCCAACCAATAATCTGCCTCTTGTGGGCACTCAATACCCACAAAGGTATACACATAATTTATATCTGTTCTCTGTAGTGAGTATACTAGAATAAATGTTCTATGTCAAGGGCTAAATAATTTATGGCACGTGATTGGTCAAAAAGAACACAAAAAGCGAATGAAGAATCGGCAAAAAGCGAACGCGCCAAAGCAAGAGCGCGTCAAGAGCAGGTGCCACCAATAGTACGCTCTCCCGCATTGGAGTCAGCGGAAAAAGAGCGTGCTCAGGACCAGGCGAAGAAGGGCACAGCTCGTGCCAATTTGCGCCCACATCGTGATGCCAACTCTGTGCGCTACGCAGCAGAGGAAACGCTTGTCCGACCATCATTACCGCGTAAAAGCCTACCACGCCAGAAAAACATTCTTGGCCGCGCCGGTGCTCTTGACATACCTTCTGTGCGCCAGAACATACAGCCGCGCTCCGGCATCACCGCAGCTTGGCGTCTACGTACGCCAGAGGCTGCCTCGGCACCCAAGCAAGAGGCTGAATATCCCAGCATTAGCGAGGAAGAGAAGAAAAAACTTGCCGAGCTAGAAATGCGCTTACCGCGTGTAGCTGGCAAAATTGATGCATGGTTACTCATTGTGGTCATAGCCCTGATCTGCCTTGGACTCATCATGGTCTTTAGTTCCAGCTCTTTTATCGCCGCCCAGTACTATGGTGATGCATCCTACTTCTTCCAGAAGCAGTTACTGTGGGTCATCATCGGCATTCCGGTGATGCTCGTCACCATGCGTATAGATTATCGTCTGTGGCGGCGTTTCTCGCTGGTTGGCCTGATTATCGTTGTGCCAATGCTGGTCCTTGTGCTCAAGTTTGGTACAACCACCTATGGAGCCTCGCGCTGGTTCAAACTAGGCTTTGCCTCTTTTCAACCAAGCGAATTTGCCAAACTCGTGTTGGCCTTATACATCGCAGATTGGTTGGCTCGCAAAGGCAAACAGGTCAGCACCTTCCTTTACGGACTGGCTCCATTTATTATCCTTCTTGGTGTCATTCTCGGATTGGTGTTGCTGGAAAACGACATGGGAACCGCCATCATCATCGCGGGTCTCGCGGCAGCCATGTTCTTTACAGCAGGCGCAAATATCATACAGTTTCTGCTCGCGATGGCTGGCGGTGGCGTGGTCTTTTTCCTGCAGGCCATCTTCAAAGCTTATCGCTATGCACGTTTGATTGGCTTTCTCAATCCCTTCAAGGGCATTTATGATCTTAACTTACAACTCTATCAATCATTATTAGCACTGGGGTCCGGTGGCTTGTTCGGCGTTGGTCTGGGTGCCAGCCGCCAGAAGACAGGCTACTTGCCATTTCCTTATAGCGACTCGATCTTCGCCATTCTCGGTGAAGAACTCGGTTTTATTGGTTCTGCTCTTATCATTGCGCTTTTCCTTTTCCTGGCGTTCCGGGGCTTCCGCCTCGCACGCCGCACGCCGGACATCTACGGCGCACTACTGGCAACAGGCATCACAACATGGTTGGTGTTACAGGCATTGATTAACATCGGTGCCTCGACCGGCTCCATCCCATATACGGGTGTTCCGCTACCGTTTATCAGTTTCGGTGGTTCATCGCTGGTCATCTCTATGGGTGCCATCGGTGTACTACTCAATATCTCTCGTTATATTCAGGAGCCAGAAGTTCCCGCGCTCTCTCGTCGCACCATTGCCATTGGCAAGAATACTATCGCAAAGAAGACGAAAAAGCGCTCGGCTACGGCTTCGGCAACCAACTCGTAGGCGTGGGGCCTTGCCCCTATGGAAACGTTCATTACTAGTTCTGGTTATTGTTTTAATAAAACCTTTAGGACCATATGAAAGTACTTATATCTGGCGGCGGTACTGGCGGGCATATTTATCCAGCCCTAGCGGTAGCGCAGCAACTACAACAAGAATATCAGGCAGACATTCTCTATCTCGGTAGCGACGATGGTCTAGAAACCTCATTGATTCCCGCGGCTGGCCTGCGCCTCGCGCTCATTAAGGCTGGCAAGCTGCAACGTTTTATGTCGTGGCGTACAGTAACCGACGTAGCGCGTATTCCTGTAGGGATGGCCCAGGCCATCAACATTGTCCGTCAGTTTCATCCTGACGTGGCATTCACCAGTGGCGGCTATGTCGCAGTCCCCGCCGGGCTTGCCGCTCGTCTGAACGGTGTCCCATTCCTAATGCACCAGCAAGACGTGCCGCCAAACCTGTCGAATCGCTTGCTAGCACCCTTAGCAACACGTATCTCAGTCGCGTTTGCTGACTCGCTGCCCTACTTTCCGGCGCACAAAACCGTGCAACTCGGCAACCCGATGCGCCAAGCCATTCTAGACATACGGCAGCAATCGTCACAGCAGGCACGTGCTACACTCGGCATGTCAGCAAACTTGCCCTTGCTGCTCGTGACAGGTGGCAGCCAGGGAGCGCGACACCTGAATCAAACCGTCTGTGATGCCTTACCCGAACTCTTGCAGTTTTGCCAAGTTCTACAGATCAGTGGCCCAAAACTCTTCGCGGAGACGCGTGATCGCGCCAATTCCACCCTGAGTAGCCTGAGTGAGGAGTTGCAGCAGCGTTATCGTCTCGTGGCCTACATGGACGAAGACATGCCACTAGCATTACAAAGCGCAACGGTCATCCTTTGTCGTGCCGGAGCCTCAACGCTGAGTGAACTGGCAGTACTTGGCAAGCCGAGCATTCTGGTGCCATTGCCGCCAGCTATCGGCAACTCGCCACAAGAGGCCAACGCCGCCATGTTTGGTAACAAGCAGGCCGCCGAAGTTATCTCTGATACAGATCTGAAACCCGAATTACTTGTAATGCGTGTCAAATCTATAACTACCTCTTTTACATCTTTGCAGCATATGGCTGAGGCTGTCAGCTCGTTTGCACGGCCAGACGCCACGCAAGACATTGTGAAACAGGTTGTGCAGTTAGCAAAAAAAACAACAACCCTAACATCCCGACGCGAGGTATTAAGCATTTGAGCAAGTCACGATTGCATTTCATGGGCATTGGCGGTCAAGGTATCTCGGCGATAGCGCAGATGGCGCAAATCGCTGGTGAGACCGTGAGCGGTTGCGACCAGCGTGCATCTGCCACCACTCAAGCCTTGGAGCGCGTCGGAATTCCTATCGCCATCGGGCACGATGCAGCACATCTTGCAGATATCGATACGCTGGTAATTAGCCCGGCAATTCCTGCCCTCGACCCACACAACCCAGAGTTGGTGGCGGCACGCGAAGAGGGGAAGCGCGTCATCACATGGCAAGAATTGCTTGGCGACCTGATGCACGATAAATGTGTCCTTTCCGTCAGTGGTGTGCATGGCAAAGGCACCGCCACCGCCATGCTCTCACTCATGCTGGTTGATGCTGGGCTTGATCCAACCTGCGAGATTGGTGCCATTGTGCCGCGTTTCGCCGCCAACTATCGCCTGGGCAAGAGCCAGTATTTTGTCAACGAAGCCGACGAGTTCAACCATAATTTCTGGCACTATCACCCACGCCTGGTGATCGTGACCTCTATTGAGTTTGAGCATCCAGAATTCTTCGCTGACTACGAGGCCTTTATGAATGCCTTCGTGCATTTTATCCGTGGCATGGACATGCACAGCGACTGGCCCTTACCGCCAACGCTTATTCTCAATGCCGATAGCCCTGGTTGCCTGGACCTGCAACAGCGACTCAGCGATTGGCCAGGACAGATCGTCCACTATCGCATTGCCATGAATAGTGCAGACACAAGCGAAACATCTGCAACAAGTGAAACAATGCTAGTAGAAAAACAAAGCAGTGAAACGCCAACTCAAGCGAAAAACCATGCAACCTACGTTGCATTTGATATACGACTGGATGGTGAAACGAGCTTTCGTGTGCGCACAGATCAGGTTGGCGAAGCGTCACGGACAGAGGAGCCAACCATCCATTTACAGTTGCCAGGCATACCGAACATTCAAAACAGCCTAGCCGCGTTTGCCGCGGCATCAATGCTAGGAATAGATGTCCAGACCATCAAGCACACCCTAGAGGGTTTTAGCGGCATACGGAGACGTTTTGAAATTCGTCACCAGGGTCCGCTGACACTCAACGGGCGCGTCGCCGATATTCTGCTGATCGATGATTACGCACACCATCCGACAGCGATTGCCGCGGCTATTGAAGCCACACGCCGTCGCTATCCAGGGCATCGCATCGTAGCCGTCTATCAACCGCATATGTATAGTCGTACCAAAACATTTTTTGCGCAATTCTTATCTGCATTCGATAGTGCCGATAGTATCATTATTGCCGATATTTTTCCGGCACGAGAGCACGATACCGGACTTGTGCATGCACGCGATTTGGTCGCGGCCATGACACAACGTTCAGCTACACAAAGACAAGTCCAGCACAGTGGCAGCATAGCAGCCACAACCACACTCTTACAGCAGCACCTGCGTACAGGTGATGTTGTGCTGATTATGGGTGCGGGCGATATCTATCTCGTAACGGAAAACCTGTTACGTGGAGCAAAGCAAGCATAAAAAGGATTGTACAGATGACATTTGAGACCGAGACAGCCTATAACGAACTACACACACACTTTGGTAAGCGGGTGAAGCGCGAAGAACCCTTAGCGCGTCACAGCACCTTTGGTGTGGGCGGCGTTGCTGATCTCTGGATCTCACTCGACACACGTGCAGACCTTATCAGTCTGGTCTCGCTCTGCGCTGATCGTCAATGGCCGTTATTGTTCGCGGGCAATGGCACTAACGTGCTGTATGCCGATACAGGCGTGCGTGGCATTGTCGCCCGCATAGCCCTCAATGGCTACACTATTGAAGATCAAGGCAATGGCCATGCACTCTTACAAGCAGAGGCTGGCGTGAGTTGGCCGCGCTTGCTGAACGAGTTAGCTCCCATGGGCTGGGGAGGGCTAGAATTTGGCCCAGGCATCCCTGGCACCCTTGGTGGCGGCGTCATCAGCAATGCAGGAGCGCACAACAGTGATTTGGGGCGTGTCCTTGAGTGGGTTGAAGTATTGGATGCACGAGCAAGCGATGCAGGTGACAGCAACCCACACAGCATCGCACCCGTCACGCTACGCTACGCCCATGATGAGTTAGATCTGGCCTATCGTCATAGCCGTTTTCGCGCACAACGACGTGTGCAATTTGATGAACATGGCTATCCTGTAGCGGCTCCACGCAAACTCATCGAGCCATCCGAAATTATCTTGCAGTTGGGCATTCAGCTTCATCACGAAGACCCGCAACAACTGCGTCAGACCATAGAGGCACATAAACAACATCGCAAGACGACCCAGCCCGTGCAACAAAGCGCAGGCTCCGTCTTCAAAAACCCGCTGGGGGATCACGCGGGACGACTCATCGAGGCCGTAGGCCTGAAAGGGGCAAAACATGGGGGCGCACAAATTTCACAGCGTCACGCGAACTTTATTGTCAATGTAGGCGGCGCAAGTGCGGCAGACGTTGCCGCACTCATTCAGGTGGCACACAACCGCGTCAAAGAACAATTTGGTGTGGAGTTGGAGCTAGAAGTGGAATTGCGCGGAGAGTGGAAGGTATTATCATGACGGAGAAAAAACCACTACGAGAACAAAGAGCCTCATATAGCTATGGACAACAGGAGCGGCAGCAACAGCGCGAACAGCAGCAGCCCCTGATGTCTGAAGCAAGGGTTGCCCGCCCAGGCAACAGACATGAGCTAGCGGACAATGACGTTGTACAATCACGAAAACGCAATGTTGTAATGACACCACAGGCTGACCCCTCGGCGGCGTGGAATACCTTCGCGCAACGCCAGGAGGAGCGCAGGCGCGCACGGGCACAACCGCGCACCTATACACGGTTAGTGCCGCGCACCTTTGCCCAGACAGGCATACACGCATCCAGCGGACGTATCCCTGCGGTCAAACGCCTATCGGCACAAAATAACTCACCTATTCCGACCCGTAGCGGACGTGTTGTCGCCAAACGCAACTGGTTCTTGCGCATTCTCGCCCTGCTCTTTGGCAGTACAGCGATTATCTTGGCCGCAACCTTTGTCTTCACCAGCAACGCGTTTCGCATCGAGCAGGTCAATGTCAGCGGTACCCATAACCAGACACTGATCGACGCCATTCAGCGCATGGGCATGCAGAAACAAAACATCTTCCTGGTCAATGTTACTGCCATTACCAGCCAGGTAGAAGCGTATCCACTCGTCGCCTCAGCCAGTCTGAGCAAACAGTGGCCCAACCAGTTACTCATCAACGTTGTTGAGCGACAGCCTGTTCTCCTCTGGCAAACCACCCAGGGGACATACAGTGTCGATAGCCAGGGCGTAGTCATCGCCCGCGCCAGCGACACTATTGGCATTGATCGCCTGATGACCGTCGTCGATACACGGGTACAGAACAAAAATCAGATCATACACCCTGGAATGCGCTTAAATGCCAGCGACATCGCCTTTGCCAGCAATGTATTCCAACGCCTACCACAGCTGATAGGCACAAGTACATTCAAGCTACGCTATGACGGTGGCTCAAAGGCCAACCAGAGCAGCAATACAACCAACATGACGACATATACCATTGAAAGTTCTTCTGGTTGGGTCGCCTATCTCGGCACCGCCGACGATAGCAATCCACTAGATAACCGTTTGACCGAATTGCAGACCATTCTCTCACTGGCCCAGCAGCAGCAAATGTCGCTGGCAACCATCGACCTGCGCTATGGTCTGCATCCGGTCTACACCGTAAAACCCTAAAACATTTTCGTAGTGCGTCTCACATGGACCGCCCAATAGGAGCGAATATCGTGCAAGAGCGGGTGATTGTTGGTATCGACGTTGGCACAACAAAGATCTGCGTCCTCGTCGGCGAGTTAGATCGTGACGGGAAGCTGAATATTGTTGGCGTCGGCACCTGCCCTTCGCAAGGGTTACGCCGCGGGGTGGTAGTGAACATTGAAGAGACGGTCACTTCCATCGCGGCGGCGTTAGATCGTGCGGAGCGGCTTTCTGGTAAAAAAATTACATCGGCCTACGTCGGTATCGCGGGAAGCCATATCGAATCGGAGAATAGCAAAGGCTTCGTCGCTATCTCGCCTAGCCATCGCGATATCGTTCAGAACGATATCAGCCGCGCTATCGAGGTGGCACGCGCCATCGCCATCCCAGCCAACCGCGAGGTGATTCACGTCATCCCTCGTGGCTACGTCGTGGATGGACAGGAGGGCATTAAAAACCCGATTGGCATGTCCGGTTTTCGCCTGGAAGTAGAGACGCACATCATCACCGGCGCGGTATCTTCCATCAACAATCTCATCAAGTGCGTCCATAAGGCACAGGTCGAGATCGAAGACCTCGTGTTAGAGCCGCTCGCCTCTAGCGAGGCGGTGCTAGCGGATGGCGAAACAGATCTGGGTGTGGCTCTCGTTGACATCGGCGGTGGCACCACTGATATCGCCGTCTTCACCGACGGTGCTATTTGGCAATCAGTGGTGCTACCCATCGGTGGCAACCATGTGACCAATGACATCGCTATTGGCCTACGCCTACCCTTCGCGGTTGCCGAGGAATTGAAAATCACCTATGGACATTGTGACCCTGCAGCCATCGACGATGATGACATGATTGACCTGTCACAGTTCATGCCCGATTGCAATGATCTCGTGCCGCGCAAATTGCTTGCGGAAATCATTCAGGCCCGTGTCGAAGAACTCTTCAGCATGGTCCACGAAGAAATCAAAAAAGCTGGCTATGATGGGCTTCTTCCCGCAGGATTAGTAGTGACGGGTGGCTGCGCAGAGCTACCAGGCATTCTCAACCTCGCGGGCCAAACACTCGATTTACCTGCTCGCATCGGCTCGCCGCTCGGCCTGCACGGGTTGGCTGACTCTATCAGCCGTCCCGCCTATGCTACCGCCGTCGGCCTGCTACTTTGGGGGCTACGCCATACCTCTCTTCTCATCGATGAGGAGGAGCCAGAGACGCAAGAAACGAACGATGTCTTCTCTCGTCTCGGCCGTTGGCTACGTGCATTCATTCCATAAGCGATGAAAGACGCGGTTTCTGCTCTGTAGGGAGACAGAGCAGTTCCTCTGCTACATCTCGTTCGTCCTACAGTGTAGAACCTTGAAAGGGGCCACGGAGATATGTTACCAATGGGAAATCATCAAATAGAAGGCTTCGCACAGATTCGTGTAATCGGCGTCGGTGGTGGAGGTAGCAATGCAGTCAATCGTATGATTCAGGCAAATATGATGGGCATTGAATTTATTGCTATCAACACCGATGCCCAAGCTCTGCTTCTGACCGAGGCTGCACATCGCATCCGCATCGGCGATAAGTTGACCCGTGGTCTCGGAGCTGGCGGCAACCCTAGCGTGGGTGGCAAAGCCGCCGAAGAGAACGCGGAAGAGATTTACGAAGCTCTTAAAGGCTCGGATATGGTGTTCATCACCGCCGGTATGGGCGGTGGCACCGGCACCGGAGCCAGTCCTGTCGTCGCGCAAATCGCCCGCGAACTCGGCGCGCTCACCGTCGGCGTCGTCACGAAGCCCTTCACATTCGAGGGCAAGAAACGCCAACTCTCAGCCGAAGAGGGCATCGCCAATCTGAAACAACACGTCGATACCCTCATTACCGTACCGAACGACCGCCTCTTGCAGGTGGCCGACAAGCGCATGCCGCTCTCTGATGCCTTCCGCCTCGCGGATGACGTTCTCCGTCAAGGCATCCAGGGCATTAGCGACCTGATCACTGTCCCAGGCTTGATTAACTTGGACTTCGCCGATGTGAAAACTATCATGTCTGCCGCAGGATCCGCGCTGATGGCGATTGGCGAGGGCACAGGCGACACCCGCGCCATCGATGCCGCACAGATGGCGATTGCCAGCCCATTGCTCGACATCGATATCAGCGGTGCGCGTGGCGTGCTCTTCAACATCACAGGTGGTACCGACCTGACGCTGTATGAAGTCAATGAGGCTGCCGACATCATCAGCCGCGCCGCCCATCCAGAGGCCAATATCATCTTTGGGGCAGTGCAGGACAGCAAATATGATGGCAAGGTCAAAATCACGGTCATCGCGACTGGCTTTGACAATGTGCAGCATCCGCATGCACGTCAGTCAATTGCAACTCCACACCAGTACTCACAACCACAGCAGCCCGTACGACCAGAGTATGATCGCAGCAAAATTTATCAGGTATCGCAGGCACAGTCCAACAACGGGGGTAATAGCAACAACGGCACGGGCAACACACCCACCCGTTCACCCTACGCTCAATCGCAGGGCTATGGCTCCTTGCCAATCACACCGCCGCCGCTCAATGTCTCGAACCATCCAACGGGACCGCTACCAAATAGGCAAGCGGCTCCCCCGTCAGTATCAACGCAACCTGAGCGCACCAATATGCGACCAAACATGAACGTACAGAATGGCATGGTTAGCTCGCTACAGTCCGACACCGCCGGACGCATGCGCGTGGCCACACCACCAATGTCGGTTGCACAACCTGTTCAGCCCATGCAGCCTATGCAGCCGCCAGTATCAGTCATGCAACAGCCCATGCAGCAAGCGCATAGCCAGGCTTACGATGCTGTTATGGACTACGAGGACCAAGAAGAGTTCACGCTACTCGACGAGCCTGTTGACTCGGCAGAGCAAAGGGGCGACACCTCACCCATCACCGATGGACACCGAGGACATAACCTCCCTGTCCCTGAGCCAGAGGCACAGCCGGTGCAACGTCCACCAGCCGCACAGCGTCCTATTCGCCGCGTAGACCGTAACGCCGCCGATATGCCGCGTAACAATCCGCCGCCGCGCAATAACCCGCCCTCCGGAGATGTCATCGACATCCCCGCCTTCCTACGCAAACGCTAAGGAAGCGATAAAGGCGATAAAACTCGGCTAGCTCCGCCTAATCTTGCCGTAACGCTCAGTTAACCGCTGAGCGTTACGCTTTATATTGATGATCTTGTATTTGCACATATGCTTGCGTAGAGTTCCTCCCAACAGCTCAGCACCTTCTTGCTACTATGTTTGGCAATGATACGCAGACTTTCCTGTCCCATACGCTCGCGTAACGCTTCGTCTTGCAACAGCACATTGATAGCGTGTGCCAGTTCATCGCTTTGTCCAGGAGAGAAGAGCAAACCATTTTCGCCATCATGTACCAGTTCGGGCAATGCATAGGCATTCGCGGCAATCACAGCTAGACCACAAGCCATAGCCTCCATCGTGGAGAGGCTTTGCAACTCCGCCTCGGAAGGAATGACAAAGAGTGCCGCCTCACGCCGTAGGGCCAAAAGATCCTCATCTTGTACATATCCTAAAAAACTGACACGATGAGCAATACCAAGTTGAGTTGCCAATTTGCGCAGGCGCATCTCGTCTGGTCCAGCCCCCACCAGCACACAATGAGCATTATCCTGCACATGCGGGATGGCACGGAGCAGCACCTCGACGCGCTTCTCACTGCTCATACGATTCACATGGAGTATCAGAGGCTGCGTTTCTGGTAGGTGTAGACGTGAACGTAAGAATGGGGTGGACGGTCCGGGCGAGAATTGATGCAAGTCAATACCGTTCGAGATGACAGCGGATGGCCTGCGCAAGCCTTGTTCGTGCAAGAGGTTGAGACCCGTCTGCGTTGGCACAGTGATGAACGTACACCGGCTGTAAAGGCTAGTGAGGTAGGCGTGGGTGAACAAACTGATGCCCTTGCCGATGAATGGGACAGAGGCAAGGGAGGGAAGCGTATTGACCGCCAGATAATGATTTGTAGCGATGACAGGCCTGCGCAAATGCCGACCCAATAGTTGTGCAAGCGTCCCCATAACGATTGGCGAATGAATGTGAATGATATCAGGCTTAAGCTTTGTGAGCAACCTGTGCATGGTCACAAAGGGCCAGAGGGGAATGCGCTGACCCTTATAAGTTGGCCATTCAAACGAGGCAAAACGATACACCCGCACCTTCTGCTCCAAAGCATGTCCATTGCGTGCCGTGGCACTGGGTGCTGCAACCCATACACGGTGCCCAAGTGCCGCAAGGCTTGTCGCTAGGCGATGGACAACAGTGGGCACGCCACCGGGCATGGGATGATACTGGTCGGTCACTAATACAATTCGCATAACATTCCACTTTCTGTTCGATACATCGCCATTGTACCACTAGCACAAGTCAGCGGAGAGCGCATGCACAAGTGGCACAATGCGCTTGGTGCCCTCAACATTCCAGGAGCGGTAGGCATTGATGGAGGCCGACATCGTGTGAAGCTGTTCGGGATAATGAACGAGCGCTGTTAGCAGCGCTTGCTGCTCATGCTGCTGCAAGGCAATCCAACCTAAACCGTAACGTCGAATAAACGTCAAATTTGCGTGTTCCTGACCGGGGATATAGGAGGTAGCAATAAAGGGTTTGCCTAACATAAGCGACTCGAACAGCATATTAGGACCAGCCTTGCCCATAATCACATCTGCGGCAGCCATATACGGGGCAATTTCTTTCGTGTAGGGCAAGACAGCAAGGTTGCGCGTATCTTTGTAACGCTCGTATAAGACGCGATTGGTGCCCGTAGCCAGGATTACCTGCACCCGTCCTGTGCGGTCATTCACTGCCTGGATATGCTCTATGGTACGCTCAACATGCGCCGCACCTTCACTGCCTCCCTGCAGAAAGATGGTGAAGCGGTCTGAGACAAGATGGAGTTGAGCTAGCAGTTCGTCGCGTTGCTCTTTATTCATGTCGAAAGCGCGAGCGAATTGAGCGCGTACAGGCCAACCAACCAGATGTAAGCGTTCGGGCGCAAAACCCGCGCACAGTGCTTGTTTATAGGTCTCACGCGTGGAAGCAAGGGTAGCAGCAGCCCCACGTTCGCTGAGCCATGCCGCGTGAACACCATTGGCGTCTGAGAAGAGAGAGACCAGCGGCACGGTTGAGGAGTGTTTCTCCACTACCCGCAAGACCTCATACGTAAGAAACGGATAGGTGCTGATAATAAGATCTGGTTGCACGGTATCCAGCAAGAGAGTAAGTTGACGACGAAACACAGCAGCAAAAACCTGATGTGCGACTAATGCCCGTGCTGGTGCATCAAAAAATTGAAATTCCGCAGCCCACAGCCAGAGGGCATAGCGACTCACCATCCGATAATGCCACTGAAAGAAGGATGGTTGCGGATCGACAATCGTGACGGTAGGCAGAGTTACCTTTTGCTCGTTTTCTCCACCACTCACTAACGCATCCTCGATCAGTAAGTCTTGCAGGGCTTCGGCCAAACTGACGTGACCTCCGCCAGTCCTTGAAGTCAGCAGCAAAATATTCTTATAGCGTTGCATCAAATTCTTTCTAGTAGCGTAATTGACGTGTATATCATATAATAAAGCACCTCTATATCACATCTTGCCAGTTGCCCTGGTTGAGAATATCCGAAAATCTGTAAGAAGGTCGTCAATAGCTTTATGTTGTCATATCAACTACAAGGGAGCGGTAATCCCTTACTCCTTATCCACGGCTGGGGTGTGACCTACCCAACATGGCGTGAACTCATTCCGTTGCTTGTCCCTCATTTTCAATTGATTCTGATAGAACTTCCCGGTATGGGTACAACCCAGGAGATCGCGCCAGAAAAGCCATACTATCCCGCTTGCGCTGAGGCATTGGAAGAACTACGTATCGCGCTGCACATCGAAAGATGGGCGATTCTTGCTTACTCAACGGGTACACGCGCGTCTGAGGCCTATATCCAAGCATATCCACAACGTGTGTCACAGGCGGTCTTCCTCTGTCCTGCCTACATACGTAAGTCCTGGCAGGCCGCGATCCAAATTGAGCAATGGATCGACTCGAAGTACTCGCGGGTGGCAAATTGGTTTTTATCTGGTTGGCCACTCTACGGCTTTTTGTTCGGCTTCGGCTTCAACCTGCGAAATCACGATTATGTTCAGGAATGGATGAACGAGATTACCATGCACCCACAGCATACACTTAAACGCACGCTATTTGACCTCCCAGGCAAAGGGCGCGCTCCCTTTATGCTGCCCACGTCCCCAGCAGTCCCCTCGCTCTTCATCTGGGGACGACAAGACGCTCTGATTGCACGCCCACCTCGTTTACATCCCAACGACATCATTATTTTTGCCAACCACAGCGCACCCATCGTGAACCCACACAGCATCGTCTCAATTGCGCTAACATTTTTTCAAGAGGAACAGAAAAGTGATGGTGTAGCAAGAGGGCAGAAAAGCCCTTCACATGATATGATGATACAAGAGCCTGCAAAAAGTTTGCAGCAATGAGTTCCTACCTCAGAGGTTATGGATGAACACAGACAACACAGACAACATAGGCAACATAGCACCCAACACGGCTTTTATTACCTTTCTCAAGGGCCCCCTCATCGGCCAAACGTTTCGCATTGATAAACCGATCACCACCATTGGACGCCATGTGAGTAATGATATCTTCATTCCTGATGCCCAGGTTTCAAGATATCATGCCCGCCTGTTACGCAATGAAAAGTCGTGGAGCATTGAAAATCTCTCCCAAGCGAGCACGACGACGATTGATCAAAACCGTATACAACAGGGAACCATTGAGAACAATAGCAAGGTGAGCTTGGGCGGAAATACCTCGTTCCTCTTCTCGTTCACACCCAACAACGAACTACTGGAAAATACACTCATCACCACCCAATCATTAGCAACCCAAAAAGCATCTACCCCTCCGATGCATGCAGAAGCGCAGGTCTCAACCAACCCAGAACTGTCTCCGCAACCCGCCGACAGTGTACGACCAGCACCATCTCCTCAACCAGCACCGCGCCCTGGCGACCGCACAGAAATAGCTTCATTCTCAGCACTCGGCATCCCTTCCTTTGAGGTGACAGATAATACAACTGGCCTACACAAGAATTATCCATTGGCACAACCAATCATCAACATTGGACGCGACCAGACTAACGATATCGTTATCGACGATCCCATCGTTTCCGATTTTCACCTCCAAATTGAACGTCAGAATAACCAATGGGTGCTCATCCATCCTCACCCTAGCCAGAAACAAACGAGCAACGGTCTACTTTATCAGGGTAGTAAACTGCAAGGCAATAAGTCCTTTCGCAAACCGTTAATACGCGGAGATGTGTTCCGTATCGAAGATAAAAACGGCACACTGATCACCCTCACCTACAATGATGGCAGTGCCGGGCCGCAGGTCATCCTTCCCAGCATCCAGCCCATTGCGTTGAACGCTGCTCAGATGACTATTGGACGACAGCCCGACAATACCATCATACTCAATCATCCACAAGTCTCCGCTCATCATGCTAGCCTCAGCACAGAAGGAGCGGCACATCGTCTCATCGACCTGAACAGTAGCAACCGCACCTATGTCAATGGCATCAGTATTACCAGTACGGTGCTGAAGCCCGACGATGAAATCCATATCGGCCCATATCGACTTATCTATACAGGCAGTGAACTCAGACAATACGACGAAAGTGTAAGCATTGGTATTAATGCCATCAATCTCAAGAAAGTGGGCAACAATCAAACAGTCCTACTCGACTCTATTTCACTCAGCATCCCACCACGCTCCTTCGTTGCCCTCGTTGGGGGATCTGGCACAGGAAAATCGACGCTACTGGATGCATTGAGCGGTCTACGGCCTGCACAAGAGGGTTCGGTTTTCTATAATGGACAAGATTATTATAGCCATCTCTCCGCCTTCAGATCACAGCTTGGCTATGTCCCGCAGGAAGACATCATTCACCGCGATCTCACAGTAGAACGGGCACTGTATTATGCTGCTAGACTACGCCTGCCAGCAGACTTTACACAGGAGCAAATCAATCAGCGCATTGATGAGGTGTTGGAAGACGTGGAGATGACATACCGCCGTTCGCTACTGATCAAAAAGCTCTCCGGTGGCCAACGCAAACGTGTCTCCATCGCGCTCGAGTTACTGGCTAATCCCAGCATCTTCTTTCTAGACGAACCAACCTCTGGACTTGATCCGGGCCTGGATCGTAAGATGATGCTCCTCTTACGCAAGCTCGCCGACAAAGGGCATACGATTCTCTTGGTCACGCACGCGACCAATAATATTAATGTATGTGATATGGTCTGCTTCCTGGCTCAAGGTGGACGTCTGGCTTATTTCGGGCCACCAGAGGAGGCAAAAGCGTTCTTCAAGCAACCAGACTTTGCTGAAATCTACAATAGTCTCGAGCCAACCGATGAACAGCCAGCTATTCCCCAGGAGGCCAAAGAACGCTTCAATACATCACCCGCCGCTCAAAAATATATCGCACAACCGCTGCTTCAGGGTACACAGAAAACGGCTGGTGTAGCACAGAAAGCATTACCCGGGAATACGCAGGAACAACAGCGAGCAAAAGTATCAGGGCGGCGCAATCCCTTTAAGCAATTCGGTATTCTGTGCCAACGCTACATAGAGTTACTCTGGAATGATAAATGGAATCTCGCCATTTTACTGTTACAGGCCCCGATCATAGGCGTCATTCTCTTTATTCTGGTACACACACTGAACGAAACGACCATCTTCAAGGCTCCTATCTCGCTTGCTAATCAAGGAGACGCACAGCGGTTTCTCTTCATCCTCTCTTTCGCTGCCCTCATGTTTGGCTGCATCAATGCCTCACGTGAGATCATTAAAGAGATACATATTTATGAGCGAGAGCGCACCGTCAATCTAGGCATCCTTCCCTACCTGCTATCCAAGGTGACTATATTGGGTACAATCTGCCTTTTACAATGTGCGGTGTTGCTCGCAATCATGGCTCTAGCCGCGCAATTTTATCAGGGAATATTCATTTCAGAACTCTGGGAAGCCTATATCACGATAGCCCTTGTATCGGTTGGCGGTGTCATGATCGGCTTGACTATCTCAGCATTTGTGCGCAACAACGACCAGGCTATGAGCTTTATCCCATTGCTACTGCTACCACAGATTATCTTTTCGGGTAGCATGTTTCCCTTAAAAAATATCCCGATGCAAGTGTTCGGCGCACTCTTTTCCCTTCGTTGGGGTATGGCAGCACTGGGATCCTCTATGAACTTGATCGGGAATGGGGATAAAGTCTTCGGTACCTGCGATGCCTGTAATACCTACCAACATAGCCAGCATTACCTGCTATTGACGTGGGGGGCAATCATCGCCTCAATCCTGCTGCTGACAATACTCACGGCCATCTTGCTCAAGCGCAGAGATGTGAAAAGATGACCGCGTGCATCTTATGGTAGTTCAGATATGTGCTGTACAAGCAGTTTCCGGCGATAGCGTAACTGATGCCAGATGATCCATGCGAGGCAGAAGAGTGGTAACGAGCCAATCAGCCAGCCCAACCAGATAGGCATAGCTCCTGGCGCGGATACCACGATGGGAAAACTCGCCTCAGCTGAGCCGCGTGGTCCGTCGAGCTGCACCGCAATCTGCCAAGCACCACGTACAGGCATACGAATGTTGCCTGTGAGTGTACTGGTCGCGTTCAGCGGCGACAACTGCGCATGTAATGGAATAGCATCAGTGCCTAGTCCCGGTAACATATTGATATGTCCTGAAAGTCGCAATGCGCTTTCTTGAGGCACAACCGTCACTTGCACCGCTTGATCGGTTATCGGCGGATATTGGTAGAGATTGACCTGTACGATGTAGGGGCCAACAGCTAGCGTTCTCGTGAGCGCAGGCCCGTCGTTCGCTTGCGCTACCCGCGAAGTAAGCAGCATAACACCTATCATCAGAGCAAGCGTAAAACAACTACCTGCGAGCATTCTTCCTAATGCGTGCATAGTGATTGATTCTCCCAATCGCAAACTATACTTACCTTTTATTGAAGTACCAGACATCGCCGAAGCTCGCCCCACCAAATGTGCCAATAATACCGAAAACAAGTAGTATCGGCACCGCAATTAGGACAACCTGAACCATCGTGTCAGGCGCAATCAGAACGCCCGGTTCTTCCAGAAAGACACGCGGCAAATCCCACGAACCCATGATAATGCACGGAGCAATCACCAATTGTGGCAATGTAATCAGTATACCCAGTAGCCAGTTCCCCCGCGTCACGCCACCGAGTTTGCGCTTATGCGTGAGCCGCCAGAATGCCACGCCATCTATGATAAATGCGGAAATGAGAAAAGTCAGCGGGAACACCGCATCAGAGAGTCTAAAATAAGGCTGCTGTGCTACACGGTACGATAAACCTTGCCAAACCACGCCAACACGAATGGCCCACGGCACAAAAAGTTCCTCCAGGAAGGTATGCACCAGCAACAGAAAGACTGTAAGCAATGCCGTACCTGGTAGACGTGTAAAGCGAACCGCGGCAATCAGCATCAGTGCGCCGCAGAGCACCAGAGGTATGCCATAGGTGGGAATAATCAATAGGCCAAATACAGCAATGGGAGCCTGTAAAAAGCCGATTAACGTGAAATTCATTAATCCAGCAATGATGAAGAGTGTTCCCCACTCAAGCACATTCAAGCCCAGAAAGCGACGGGAAGGATAATCACTAGTGCGCTCGTGGGCCGCTTCTGAGGCAAAGATATAGATCATGCCGAGGATGGCAATCAGGCCACCTGAGATCCCCATCAAATGAAAAGGTGCCCACAGTGCGATATCAATGCCGTACATTTCATGCCAGTAGTTGTCAAGCGGAGCCGCGCTAAGCGTGCCAAGTGCGCCAATTCCCGCCAGCAAAAAGCCTATCGGGGCATGGAAAATCTTCATAAAAGGGATAGTCGAAGTATCGTCAACACCGGGTCTATGCCTATAGTAGCGCACGGTGTCAGTCAGTACAACGATCAGGGCAATCAAGCCTGCACCAGCGACACATGAGTAAATGAGCGTATGCGGCGGCGTCCAGAACCAATCGCGCCCAACATAGAAATGCCACTCTCTATCCCAGATTGCGCCTAGCTCACCTTGCAGCAGAAAGAAGAGCATCAACCAAGCAGCTACACGTCGCAGACGACGTTCATCCTTATCGAAACGCGCACCTTGCTTTAGCGAAGGCTCCGTTACAATAGCCTGTACCTCTGATTGTGCCATAGAGCATGTTCCCTTTTATCGTCTTCAAGCTCATACCCATAGTAGTAGGGGTTTTTCAAGTGTACAAAAAGTCTAAGCCGAAAGTCAAATTGGAGCCACACCTCCAGGCCTTTCTTTCTTCCTCGTCCACTCCCCTTGACAACATGGTGAACATCCTGTTACCATCTATATGGATGGTAACAGGATGTAAAGGAGGTGGCAATATGGCAGAACTTGAAAAAACGGAAAAAATTACCATCAATTTGGGGTTAGTCGACCTGGGACAAATTGACCTGTTAGTGCAAGAAGGCTTTTATTCTAACCGCACTGACTTTATTCGTACAGCGATCCGCACCCAGATTTCCACGCATGCAGATGTGGTCAAGCGTACGGTAGCTCGTAAGACATTAGTACTTGGTGTGCAGCACTACACAAGGCAGGATTTGGAGACGGTTCGCGCCGCAGGCGAAACGTTGCAAATCAACGTGCTCGGCCTGGCGAGTATTGCTGAGGATGTCTCACCCGAACTAGCCCTTGCCACCATCGACTCTATCGAAGTACTTGGTGCCTTTCGTGCCAGCCCTGCCGTGAAAGCGGCATTGGCAGAGCGTATCAGGTAAACTTTCAGGTGCTCAAGTTTCTCTATTCAGAGCATCACCAACAGGAAGGAACTCTTTCCATTGAATAACCCTATGCAAGATAGCATGTTAGAAGCGGCCCGTCTCACACGCGACGGAAAACTCAAGGAGGCAACTGCACTTATTCAGCGTACACTTGCTGCTCACTCTTCGCCCGTCAGCACTACCAACACCGCCAACATGCCAGCAATAACACCGAGCAAGGCCAATCAGCCAATTGAAGCCGAGTTTCGTGTGCTGGATGATTCCCCTGCACCTCATAAGAGCAAGCAAGGGCAATTCATTGAGAAGAGCTACAGCAATCCAGCTGGCACACGTCCCTACAAACTCTATATTCCCAGCGGCTATACAGGACAGGCGGTTCCTCTCGTAGTCATGCTGCACGGCTGCTCACAGAACGCCACCAATTTTTCCATCGGCACACGCATGAATACGCTTGCCGAAGAAGCAACCTTTCTCGTTGCCTATCCAGAACAAGGCAGTGCGGCGAACAGCACAAAATGCTGGAATTGGTATCAAAAGGCAAACCAGCAGCGCGACAAAGGCGAACCATCACTCATCGCAGGCATCACAGAACAGGTCATGCGCGACTATCAGATTGATACGCGCCGCATCTATATCGCAGGGCTATCTTCGGGCGGGGCTATGGCGGCTATCATGGCCGCCACCTATCCCCATCTCTATGCCGCCGTCTGCGTCCATTCCGGCCTTGCTTATAGTGCCGCGCACGACCTCCCTTCCGCCTTCGCTGCGATGAACCAAGGGGCAAGCCAACCTGCGAAACAACTGACAAAGGCGATCCCGCTGATCATCTTCCACGGAGACCGTGACACAACCGTAGCCCCTAGCAACGCAGACACGCTCCTCAACCAGTGGCTCCAGGCCACGTCTCGCACGCAAGGAGCGGCACTAGCCGCTACGGTAGAACGCGCACACGCAAAGAATGGGTATGCCTACACACGCTCTCTCTACCGCAATCGCCGAGAACAAGTGCTTATTGAGCAATGGCTCGTCCATCAAGCAGGCCATGCCTGGTTTGGCGGAAATCCCCAAGGCTCTTATACCGACATGCGTGGACCCGATGCCTCCAGCGAAATGCTGCGCTTCTTCAATCAGCATCCCAAAGAGCAATAACTACAGCAAAAAAGGCCACTCTCGTCGAGAGTGGCCTTTTTTGCTGTAGTTATTGCTCTAAATCTTGTTGCGCGTCCTGCCCAGGTTCCCTGGAATATCCTCGTTCAGGCCAATGTGGTTTACCACCACACGTACGCCCGGAATACCAATCAGTTCGCGTTCCAGCATCAACTTCATATCCTCTGTGGGAACATCACCGTATAGTTGCAGAATGTAATTCTCAACCAGCACCGTAATATTGTGCGACCCATCCAGCTTGCCCTTTTCCTGCAAACTCGTGATCCGAGCATTCGCCAAGTTCAAAATAGCATCCTCGGCGACGACAAAATTTTTCACATTGGCAACGTTGGGCAACTGCCACAACGCATCCTCAAGCTCATCACGCTGTGCCTCAAGCTCCACCTTGCCATAGACCGCCAGAGCCACCGTATCGCCCTGCACATCCTCAAGCTCCACACGCACGGGATGCGTGCTGTAGGCCGTGCTGCTGACCGTTACCACGCGCTCAACCATCTCCTGAGCCAGTTCCAGCACCTGCTCTGGTGTCAAATCGGGCTGATAATTCTCAACCCCCTCTTTAGCTTGCTCGCCCGCCATGGGATCCTCTAATGCCCAACCCATAATGCCAATCAGCACAAAGGGTGTCGCAATAATCGTCAACCAGGGATTTTTTGGAATAAAGAGCAAACCCGTAATCGCAGCAATGACCGCTAAGCTCAAGATCAATGGCCAGTAGCTGGGACCGGGCAAATGTATATGATGCCCTGCCTCATCCCCGTGTGCATCTGCATGAACGTCGAGTGACGAGTGTACTTCGCCCTCTGTCAGATTAGCACTTTGAAGAGACGTATCCATAAGTGTCGTTCTCCTCTAGCTTGATATACAAAAATTATTGATTTCGTAAAAAGCAAATATTCCTTCTTTTGTAAGCATACCAAATATCATCAGTTCATGCAACTGTTACATGATTGACGGCTATGAGAGAATGATAAAAATACCATTATCCTTAACTACATTTGAGAAACACATGCCATCATTTTCATTCACTATAGACGCAGAATGTCCCGAAACATGGGCGCGGGCTAGCACCATCCAGACACCACACGGTGCCATCCAGACGCCCATCTTTATGCCCGTTGGCACCCAGGCCACCGTCAAAAGTGTCTCGCCAGAAGAACTCCATGCCGTTGGAGCGCAAATCATTCTTTCCAACACCTATCACCTCATGCTGCGCCCCAGTTCACCGCTGATCGACTCGTTCGGTGGCCTGCACAACTTCATGCACTGGGATGGTCCCATCCTCACCGATAGCGGCGGCTTCCAGGTATGGAGCCTCGCCAGCATGCGCACACTCAGCGAGGACGGCGTCACCTTTCGCTCACACATAGACGGCTCCAAGCACATCATGACCCCCGAAAGCGTCATGCAGACCGAGGCCGAGATCGGAGCAGACATCATCCTGCCCCTCGACATCTGCTCGCCCTATCCCTGCACGCCACTAGAGGCACGTAGGGCGATGGAGCAGACGCACCGTTGGGAAGAGCGCGCCCTCCTCGCCAAAGAGCAGTATAACCCCGCACAGACGCTTTTCGGCATAGTGCAGGGTGCCTTCGAGCCAGAGCTGCGTCGTGAAAGCGCACACATCATCGGCAACATGCCCTTTAAGGGGCTTTCCATCGGTGGCCTCTCGGTCGGTGAACCAAAAGCGATGATGTGGGACATGCTCAAATACGTCACGCCAGCATTGCCACGCGACAAGCCACGGCACCTGCTCGGCGTCGGCTCACCGGAAGACCTTGTCATCGGCGTTGGCTTGGGCATGGATATGTTCGATTGCGTGCTTCCCACCCGTGTCGCACGTCACGGCGGCCTCTTCACACGCACTGGCCGCATCAGCATCAAAGGCGCACGCTACCGCAACCAGCATGGCCCCATCGAAGAGGGCTGCGACTGCTACACCTGCCGCAACTATAGCGCGGCCTACGTCAATCACCTCATCCGCAGCGAAGAACTGCTCTACGAGCGGCTCGGCACCATCCACAATCTCCGCTTCATGCTGCGCCTCGCCGCCGATCTGCGCGCCAGCATCCTCGCGGGCAGCTACCCTGCCTTCCGCGACGAATTTCTCGCGCGCTACATTCCGGCCTCCGAAAAGGTGCGCGATGAACAACGAGAAAAGTGGAAATTGGCCCGTACACAAAAAGGCTAAAAATGTGATATATCTATGGGTAAAGAGTCATTGTAAAGGGCACCCGTAAAGGGATGCCCACAAGCGAAGCGGTATCATGGTAGAGGCATCCCTTTACGGGTACCTTCTCTGCTGTCCATACGTATTATCGAGGAAACGCTCATGCAGACATATCGTTATGTTGACACAGGCACACAGGATGCAGCCTTAAACATGGCCATTGACGAGGCCATACTCACTCATTATCTCAATGGCGAGGTACCACCCACCCTGCGCGTCTTCCGCTGGACACAGCCTGCTATCTCGCTTGGACGCTTCCAAAACGTCGAACGCGAAATCGACGGCGAGGCATGCCAGCGGCAGGACATAGCATTAGTGCGTCGTCCCACTGGTGGACGGGCCGTCTATCACCGCGATGAGTTCACCTATAGCATCATCATTGGCAAGCGTGAAGGTGTTCCTTCTGGTGTCGTCGCAGCCTACGCCTATCTCGCGCACGGCCTCATTGCCGCCCTCAACGCCTTGGGCGTACATGCCATCTTGAGCGATGAGCACGTCAGCAAACATCCATCCGCCGCCTGCTTCGCATCCTCCACCCAGGCCGACCTCACCAGCAACGGCTACAAGCTCGTGGGCAGCGCACAGGTCTGGAAAGATGAAGGCTTGTTACAACAAGGCTCCCTGCCACTCGATGACTGCTCCGCCGAATTCTTCGCGCTGCTATGCTACCCTAGCGAAGCAGACCGTCAGGAAGCCCTAGCATCCTATCGCGAAAAAACCACGCCGCTACACAGCTTCGTCCCCGACACGCCATGGGACGACGTAGCCACCGCCTTCAAAAGCGGCTTTAGCGCAGCCCTGCAAACCTCATTCGAGACGGACACCCTCTCACCAAAAGAATGGGACCTTGCCCACCAGCTCGTCGCAGAAAAATATAGCAAACTGACATGGCGCAAAGACCGCGTCACATTGGTACAAGGATAGGTAGGGGCGAGATTCATCGCACCCAGGAGGTACATCATGAGATTCGGTATCTGCGCACCCTTTCAAGAGGTAGCCACACTTGCCAGCTATCCCTTCGACTATCTCGAAGAAAACGTACAGCGCTTCCTGCTGCCAGAAAGCTCCCAGGAAGACTTCATGGCACTCTGGCAAGCGGCCCGCCAACTGCCAATTCCCATTGAGGCCGCAAATAGCTTCCTGCCGGGCAGCATACCAGTGGTAGCCACAGCCACGCAAACGGTAGACACAACCCGCCTGCAACGCTACGTAAAAACCGCCCTCCAACGTGCCGAACAGGTTGGCATCCGCGTCATCGTCTTTGGCAGCGGCGGTGCTCGCGCTTGCCCACCAGGATACAATCGCGACGAGGCCACCCAACAAATCGGCGCACATCTCACCCGTTGGAACGACTGGGCGCAGCAACACGGCGTCATCATCGTGCTTGAGCCACTACGCTACGAGGAGACCAACACCCTCAACACCGTGGCTGAGGCAGGCACCCTCGTCGCTAGCATCAAGCAACCCGCCATCCAACTCCTCGCCGACATCTACCACATGGCCTGTAATCACGAGACACCGGCAGACATTCCGCCGTGGGCCACACTTCTCTACCATGTGCATGTCGCGGAAAAGCAAGATCGCGCCGCCCCTGGCCGCTACAAAGAAGATTTTCGCCCCTATTTCGCCGCCCTGCACCAAGCCAACTATGATCGTCGCATCTCCATCGAATGCAACTGGCAACAACTCGCCACCGAGGTAGGACCAGCCATCCAAACCCTACGCGAGCAATGGCAAGCTAGCGAATAACAGCTAAACACAACATGGGCATGCCCGTGTTGTGTTTAGCTCTAATTATCCATTCAGGGCAACCACCACCTCCGCCAGAAAGCGATGCAGCGGTGCCAGCGCATCGTCTATAGTGCCGTCGAAAATCAGCAAAAAGCAGGGGCGATTCTGCTCCAACATAGCTTGCCACGTGCTCACCGCCTGGGCACGCAGAAACGTATCATCATAGCTACCGAGCAGGCTCTGCTCATGGTCGCGTGCCAACACACGCAAACTCACCAAGAACGGTGGCCCATCCATCTCGCTCTGCTCCGTCGAATGATATGCGGCAGGTGCCCTTCGTCGTTTCACCGCTATCCCAAGCAGCTTATTCCCCAGCACACCCACGTCTGCGTCAGCTTGCAAAGCAGCCTCTGCCAGCGACAATAGCTCACCATTCAACGTGAAATCAAGATAGCCCAGCGAACCATATGCAGGCGTTTCCGTAACGCTTGCGCGCAATACGCTCGCAAAGACTACGGCGGGCGACCCAGTTACTGCTAGCCCCGCTGGTGCAAGCAAACGGTACGACATACCGCTTACAGCATCCTGGCCGGACGAGGTTGCGGCCCAACTGTCCGTCACCTGTAACGGATGGCCCTGTGTACGCAAGGCACGGGCTCTTGCCTTATAATTTTCCACCGCTGGCTGACCGGAAAAAGTAATATCCTGAACATATCCATAAAGTGCCATGCTCAACTGCCAGCCCAAAAAGCTAGCAGCCAGACCCGCCAAACGCGCACGCGGCTCCGCGCTAGCGAACAACGGTTGCGCAAGCACAAACGTAGCATCCCCCTCTTCAACCTTTCCTATCCCTACAACCCCCACAACCCCTCCACCACTGGCGATCTGTACATGGAGTGTGCCACCCTCAGAGCGAGCGGTTTGACGCCGCAACGGCTGCTCAGGAAAGACAACCACGCCCTTGTTCCCTTTGCCCAGACTCTCCTCCATCAATTGCTCGATCCAGAGCATAAGGCTCTGCCACTCTTCGGGCAAGTTCAAGAGCAAACGGCAAGCACCATCTATGCTAGCATCGCTCAAGGCCACGGCCAAGCGCACAAAGGGATGTTCGGCAGGCTGCGTCATTGCGGCGTCAAGATTGTACTCGTGCCATGCTCTTTGCAATACTGCCCGCAATTGCCCGCTCTCAGGCGAGAGGCGCGTGAGATAGAGCGCGGCAGGCAGCAAAAATACACGCGTCGTGGGAGCACTCATGCGGCCACCAGTACCCGTGCCATGATCCAACTGTAAGGGCAAACTCGGTGCCTGCTGCTGCTGCGCAAAGAGGTCAAGATATGAGCCAGGCAGCGTCATCACCAACAAGTGCTCTGACGGAGAGAGGCCCGCCTGTTGCAAAAGCGCAGTAAACCATTCCAGGTGTGTAATGGGTTCTTCCGATGTCATGCCCATTGAGACACCAATCATCATCACATCATCCAGCAATGCTTGTAAGAAACCAGCGTCCACTTCCTCCGGTAAACCAGACAACGTCAGTTTCTTCGCTTGAGCTATCTTTCGCACAATGCTATTCAGGCTGGCCGGGTCAGTGCTGTCCAAGGGATAAATCGTTACCCGCTTTCCCTGATCCTCATCGTGGCCACCACAAAAGCCAAGATCACGCATCACATGCACGGCCATAATCGAACCGCCCATGCCCGCCCAGAGAATATGCCGGATGCCACGCTCCCACAGTGTACGAGCCTCCTCCTCCACCTGTTCCAGCATGCTGCTGTCCGCTAATAACCGCTCTATCCCCTCAACCCAATCCAGCTTCAACACGCCATTCTCGCTGCCCAACATCGCCATACGCCCCTTTTGTTGGCGCAACTGCTCAACCGCGTTCTCCGCAATCAAGCGTTGTAGTGCTGGTGACACATCCTGTGTTGCCATCGCTTGCTCCTTTGCACAATAATCCATAAAAACAAGGCAGGCCGAAAGGCTGTAACCGCTGTAGGGGCGCGATGTATCGCGCCCCTACAGCAGAAGTTACCCAGCGAGCCTTGCCTCGGCTTGGCGTACTACGCGCACAAAATCCGGCAGGGCAACCTCTGGCTCCTCAATCTCAGGATGCCAGCGTTTCTCCCACTCAAACGCGATCCAGCCCTCATAACCACCACGGCTCAATAGTTGTAACACCTCGTCGGTGGGTACCGTTCCCTGGCCCATCAGGCAATAACGCACTCCCTCGTCTGTCGGTAGCGAGTCCTTCAAGTGTACATGCCTGATATATGGCTTGAGTCGTTCATACGTCACCGCGACCGGCTCCGCGAAAAACCTATACGGATGATGCACATCCCACAGTACAGCCGCCTGGGGATGCTGCACAGCCTGCATCACATCCAGTATATTCTGCACGTCAGCAAAATCTCCATGTGATTCCAGCAACACCTGCACGGACGTTCCTTCGGCATGATGCGCCAGGGCTACCATGCCCGTGACAACCTGCTCGATAATCTTCGCCCGCGCCTGAGCATCACGAATGCGATCCCCAAACACACGAATATAGGGGGCAGACAACGCATGCGCAAGATCGATAGCACGCTTGCCCTCGTCAATGTTCTTGTCAAGCTCGGCGACCTCATCAAAGCGACACGAGGTATCCAGACACACAATCGCTAAACCGCTCTCTTGCAACTCGCGCTTCGTGCTTGTCAAGCGGCTACCCACAAACGGAGCCGCCTTCGGCAGATCCAACTCGCCCTCCACACCGCGCAGTTCTAAACCCTGATAGCCATACGCGACGGCCTTCTGGACAATCTGCTGCCATGACCAATTGGGACATGCTAGCGTGGTAAACGCAAGCGGGTAGTGAGGATTCGTTGCCATATGTAACTCCTTCCAGCGTGATATAGGCCACTTTCGTGAACGGTAGTTTTGCACAGTCGCATTCAGTGTACGACACAACGTCATGGTCAGAAAGGCTACCATCAATACATTCAGCCCAAAAACGAATTTTGCGGTAGCGAATGTGTCAAATGATAAGATTGGCATAAGCCAATAATGGACATTCATCATTTTGATGAGCATACTTAGTACTATTTGGTAGAGCTACTTGTTTCTTCTTCCTATTTTCGGGTACAATTCATGATGGTGGAGTTACGACTCCTGGGTGGATATGTTGAAAGGAACAATTATAGTGGCTAGTGTGGTGTCGCCGCAGAATAGTGTAGGCGAAAAAGTACTTCCCTCCGAAGACTACGTGTCCAGGGCCATGCCCTACAGGTTAGGCACGTTCGACATGACGATGACCTTCCTGATGATTATGTTTTTCATTAATAACCCGGTGGAAACTGTTAGTGGTGGAGCTGCCGCGTTTACCTACTGGACGATTGGTACCCTCATCTTTTTTGTGCCATGCCTGATTGTTACGGCCCAGTTGGGAAATATGTTCCCTCACGAGGGTTCTCTCTACAACTGGACGTATAAGGCTCTCGGTGCCTTCTGGAGCCTCTTTGTTGGCACCTCTTTCTGGGCACCCGGTATTCTGGGGATGGTGACAAGCGCGGGTATCGCCGTCACCTTCCTACAAGGCTTAAACAACAAATGGTTGGCAGGACCGCAAATACAAGGTGCGTTGATTGTGCTTATACTCATCTTCTCGTCTATATTAGCACTGCAACGCTTTCGTACGCTCCAGCATCTTGTCAACATCAGCATGTTCCTCATGCTCGCTGTGATTGCCTTCCTTGGCCTAGCTGCACTCGTCTGGCTGCTCAGCGGCCATGCGCCAGCAACAAACTTCTCGCACGTTAACAACTGGTCGCTTCATCCAGACAACTACGTGCTCTTTAGTACGACCATCTTTGCTTATTTAGGTGCAAATGCATCGATGACCATGGGTAGTGAGATCAGCGACCGCAAAGTAATCTCACGCCACCTTCTCTATGGCGGTGTGCTTGTGTTCATCTGCTATGTGATCGTCACCTTCGCCTTGTCAGTAGTGCAGGGTTCACACGTAGCTATTGGTCCCTTTTCCATCATTAGCACCATTGATCAGGTATTCGGTCAGTTCGTTGGTAGCATCGCCAGCGTCTGTGTTACCGCTTTCTTTATCGTCTTCACCGCACTCCTCAACAGCACCTTTGGGCGACTGCTGATGGTGACAGCGGTTGATCGACGACTGCCAATCAGCCTCGGAAAACTGGATGTCAACCGTGTTCCGGTGAACGCGATCATGGTTCAGACCATCATCGCAGTCCTGTTCGTGGCGATTGTTTTTATACTGCCCTATCTGATAAACTTTGGCGATCCCACAACGCTCGCCAACAAGTTCTTCACGGTCAGCCTGTACGCACGCAGCCAGGTATGGATCATCTCCACCCTCTTTTTGTTTATCAATTTGCTCGTCCTCTACCTGCGGGACCGCAAAGCGTTTCATGCGCGCCGCATCTTCCCCATGCCTGTGTTGTGGGCGTGTATGATTGTTGCCCCGCTTGCCTGTGTACTCGCCATTGTTGTCACGCTCACCCACTCACCAATACCACAACTTATTCCCACCAATGCCTGGGGTTATGTCGTTAGCAGCCTCACGCTCATCTGGCTCAGTGGAACCGCAATTGGCAGCATGTTAGCCAGCGGCGGAGCAGCCTGGGAAGACGTTTCAAGCGAAATGAGTAGGGACCAGCTTTAGCGCGTCCATAGGGCGAGATAATGGACATTGACGAAATGATCTGACAACGTCCATTATCTCGCCCCGAGAGAGGGGAAGATTTATGAATAAAGAGAGTGTGTTTTTGATGGCAACCAAAGGTATTACGCTACCTGAACAGCCACAAAGCATTGAAACGCAAGAGCGGCTACCTGAACAACCACAAAGTATTGAAACAATCCAAACGAAGGAACGACAGCAAAGTTTTGAGACGCTGGGCATAGAGCGGATTTCACCTGCTTCCAGAAGTCATCTCCATATTGTTGATAACTTCACATTCTGGTTATCCGCAAATATGGTTATCTCTACACTGGCAATCGGCGTAATCGCGACCAGCATCTTCCAGCTAGGATTTTGGGATAGCGTGCTGGCTATCGTTCTCTTTAATGTGTTGGGTGCTCTTTCCGTCGCCTTCTTTTCGACATTGGGGCCGCTATTAGGTTTACGCCAGATGATCATTACGCGTTTCTCATTTGGTTGGGTTGGTGCAAGCATCATCGCATTGTTTAATGTCGTGGCGTGTATCGGCTGGGCCACGGTGAATGCCATAGTGGGTGGTCAACTCATTACGGCACTCAGTGGTGGGACCATTAACCGCCCACTGAGCATTCTCGCGGTGGCGATGCTCACGACGATTATTGGCATGTATGGCTACCGTTACATCCATAACTTTGCACGTTACGCCTGGATACCCGTCACCATCATTTTCTTCTTCCTGTTCATCATTGCGGCCCCAAAAGTGATCATCATCCCAACGCCAGCCTTCAACATCGCCGAGATCGCATCCTTCATCTCCTTTGGTGGTGCTGTCTACGGTTTCTCTGCCGGGTGGAACGCCTATGGTGCCGACTACAATGTGTATCAGCCACAGGAGACACCAGCACGACGCGTCTTCTGGTATACCTTCCTGGGGGTGGTCCTTCCTTGTATCGCTTTAGAGATATTTGGTATGGCCTTGACCACTATCTATAAAGGCATGAGTGGAGCTGATCTACTGGCAGCAGAGGTCCTGCCGTTTGGAAACACTGGCACAGTCCTCCTGATTATACTCGCCCTGAGTGTTGTGACGAATAATATCCCCAACGTCTATAGTCTGGGCCTGTCCATGCAGGTATTAGGCAAGCCACTACAGCGCATCAGCCGCTCCATCTGGACGCTGTTTGGTTCCGTGTTATATCTGCTGATTGCCATTCCAGCGGTTGTCAACTTCAATGGCACCCTGTCAGACTTTCTGTTGATCATTGCTTACTGGCTTGGTCCTTGGACCATTATCCTGATTGAGGAACACTTCTTTTTCCGCCACGGCAAGTATAATGTTGACGATTGGAATAGGCCGAGCAAATTGCCAATTGGCTCTGCTGCCCTCATTGCGTTCTTGCTTGGCCTTGTCGGAGCCTACCTTGGCGCGGATCAAGCGGTCTTTGTTGGTCCCGTCGCTCGTCTCTTCAATCCCCCCTATGGTATGGATATTGGTTTTGAACTGAGCCTCGTCTTCGGTGGCATCTCCTACTACGTCCTGCGCAGAATTGAGCTAGCGCGCTTTGGTCGCTAGGCCGATAACTACTATGAGGGATGTATACTTTAGGTTGCATCCCTCATACCATTATTGCGTGTATTTCACATCTGAGGTACAATGGACAAAATATGAGATGCTAGACTCTGCCATATTTTGTAAATTATTCATAATTGTAGAATTACAATTATTCACATATTGAACGAGATATACAGAGAGAAGGAGTTTTGGGCGTGACAATATCAATGGATATCGCACGCAGGGTGTTGGAAGCGAGTAAACAGCGGGCGCGTGAGTTACGCAGTCCGGTGAGTATCGCGATTGTTGACGCTGGCGGTCATCTTGTGCTCTTCGAGCGTATGATGTCGCCCTATGGGTGGGCAACAGCCAATATTAGCATTGCGAAGGCGAACACTGCCGTCATGTTTAACCAACCAACCGATGCAGTCGCACAATGGGGAGCCGCCATCCCTGGTTTTGCCTCTAGTCTATCAAGCATGACGGACGGCAAATTTATTATGGCGGCGGGTGGCTGGCCCATTCGTCTCAACGGTGTCACTATTGGCGGCATTGGAGTGAGCGGCGGCAATGCCCCCGGGCGTGACGACGAAATCGCACGCGCTGGCATGGGCGCGCTCGAAGCTCTGTCAGCCGCCATTCCCGCGCAGCCTGCTGCCCCGGTTGCCCCTGTGTCTGCTCAGCCAGTCCAACCTGCCTCGTCCGCGTCATCATATATGCCCTCCGTTGGACAACCTTTCTACTCGCCCTCTTCTCCATCCCAGAGTGCGATAGGCTCACAAGGCCCCCAGGGTTCGCCAGGACCAGTGCCCCAACAGCAGGCACAGTACCGGCAAATCCCGCAGCCTTCACAGCCTGCTAACGGCAATTGGCAAACGCCAAAGAATGAGCCACCTTCTTCTCTCTCCGGTACTAACTATTTGCCAACGGAACAGGATGAGCAGTTTGGTGATGACGCATTTCAACCATATAGCAATGACCATTCGGGAGACCAAAAATGAGCCAGGACTTCAATATAACTAGCCGCAAAACACGAAGAGCAGGACGCGGCAATCGCAGCCGCCCCGTTCTCGTGACCGCCACATCACCAGAGCAGGATGAGCAGAGCAGCGAAAGCACACTAACGGCTTCCACCGCTACACCTGTGCAGGAACTCTCTCCGCTGGTGGTGCCCACATCAACAGCAACACAGCCAAAGGCGCGTAAGCTGCCAGGCTTCTTACCCTCACTCGCCAAAAGTCTTACAGGAGAGGGCAAGACGAAGGAAATAAAGGAAATTGATCCCGCGCAGGCACGTATCGCACGGGCCACACGCAAGATTCCAGCCATCAGCAGCAAAAGTAGTACCGTCAAGAGCCAGAGCAAGGGCGAAAAAGTCGAGGAGACCAAGCCAGCACGTCCTGCCACCAGCACAGCGAAACCCACGCGGCCAGCGAGTGCGTTTAAGACGCGCTACATCTTTGGCATGGTGCTCTACCTGCTGGCCGCCAACTTTATCGGCGTCTTTGAAACCAACATCCTTCAGGGCTATCATCTCGATTCCGTATTGACGCAGTTTAACTTGTTCGGTGGAAACATTATCATTCGTACCTCCACCCTCGTCTTCCTGGCAACCCTGGTTATCATTCTGGTAGTCCTGGCACGCCTGGATCTTATCCCACGCTCGCTTGGTGCCGCCACTGGCAGACCCGCCAATAATGCTGCTGCCTCAAGCAGTCGCAGCAGTAGCGAAAGCGAACGTGCCCCCCAACCCACCATCCGTCAGGGCATCAAAGGGGAAAGTGACGACCTGTACCAGCAATATCGCAGCGGCCAACGCCGCCAAAAGAAATAGGCAGGACATTTGTTTTGACAGGGTACCCGCAAGGGGATGCCCTGTCTCACCTTGCAATCTCCATATGGAGATTTTGTCTATGCCCTTCTCCCTTTTACAGCAAATTCATACTCTTGACATTACTTGCACAGGGTCCTTATAATCATAATAAGAGCTACAATAGTTGTGGCGAAAAAAATCATTTCAGGAATTATTGAAAATGCTCAGCAGCGACATAACCAACCAACAATTTAGCTTTTATTATTGGTTTAGCCCCCCCAGTATGAGGTGGGCTCTTTGAGCTGAGCAAAAAAATCACCACCGCATACTGGGAAGCAGAGGAAATAACCTCTGCTTTTTTGTTTGCCAAATGTAAGAGAGGATAGAGATCATGATTATCACCACCCGTAATGAAGCAACCAGCGAAGAACGTGCCCACCTAATGACGTTACTCTGCCGTATCACTGGTAGCCAGCATCCCATTGCCACCTGCGAAATTGATGATAAGACCGTCATTGCTCTTGACGGCGTGAAAGTTGACGTGGAAGCACAGCACCTGCTCGCCCAAGAAAAGGCCGTCGAGCGCGTACTAGCCATCAAAACCGCCTACCAACTCATCAGCCGCGCCTTCAAGCCAGAGAACAGCCGCATCGTTGTTGGTGTGGGACATGATTGCACGCCCGTTGTCATCGGTGGCGATAATTCTACCCCTGTTCTCATCGCTGGCCCATGCGCGGTTGAAAATCGCGACCAACTCCTCTCTATCGCACGTGGCGTGAAGAACGCGGGCGCAAACATTCTCCGTGGTGGTGCCTTCAAGCCACGCACCTCCCCCTACCAGTTCCAGGGGCTGGGCATTGAGGGACTACACCTGCTCTCCGAGGCCCGTCAACTTACCGGCCTGCCCGTCATCACCGAGGTTATGGAACCAGACACCGTCGAGATCGTGGCTCACCATGCCGACATCCTGCAAATTGGCAGCCGCAACATGCAAAATTACCCGCTCCTCCTCGCTGCTGGTCGCCACAGTGCCAAACGCCCAGTCATGCTCAAGCGCGGCCTCTCCGCCACCATCGATGAATGGCTACTAGCTGCCGAATACATCATGGCAGCAGGCAATCCCAACGTCATGCTGTGTGAACGCGGCATCCGCAGCTATGACCCAATGACCCGTAACGTGCTTGACCTCTCCTGTGTCCCACTCCTGCACGAACTCACCCACCTTCCCATCATCGTAGACCCCAGCCATGCCACAGGCCGTCGCGAACTCGTCCCCACCATGTCCCGCGCCAGCATCGCAGCTGGAGCTGAAGGGCTGATCATTGAAGTTCACACCGATCCCAATAATGCCCTCTGCGATGGGCGTCAATCCATCACACCCGAACAACTGGCAAAGATTGTGCGCGACACCCATATGCTCACAGCCATGATGAACGAAGCAAGCGCAGTACAGGAATTGTCGAGAGTTGCATAACAATTACAACATGGTAAGGGCAGTACATTCTCATGCGAAGCGTTATACGAAGCGTCGGCAGAATGCATGAGATTATGCTGCCCCTACCACGCATGGAACAAGTATGATATACTCTAGATAAGTGGAGAGAGAGTAGAACAACTTTGTAGGGTGGATGACAGTAAGGCTTGAGGTGACAACTATGCCAACACGCATTATTATTGCAGACGACGAAACCATTCAGCGCATGGACCTAAAAGATGTGCTGACCAAACAGGGCTATCTTGTGGTCGGTGAGGCAGGCGACGGCTTGAGTGCAGTCAACCTGGCCCGCGAGATACGTCCAGACCTCGTGATCATGGATATTCGCATGCCCGATATGGATGGCATCGCAGCCGCCGAAACACTTACGCAGGAAAAAATCGCACCAGTGTTGTTGCTTACTGCCTTCGGTGATCAACCCCTCGTTGAACGCGCCAAAGAAGCGGGTGTCGTCAACTATGTCGTGAAGCCCCTGCGCGAAAGTGAAGTGGCTTCAGCCATTGAGATCGCGCTGGCCCGCTATAACGAATTTCGCTCCCTTGAAGAGAAGACGCGCTCACTCACAGAACAACTGGAGACGCGCAAAATCGTCGAGCGGGCGAAAGGGCTTCTTATGGAAAAGCAAGGCCTGACTGAGGCCGAAGCTTTCCGCAAGATCCAAAAGGCCAGCATGAACAACCGCAAGTCTATGCGCGAAGTAGCAGAGGCCATTCTGCTCACTAACGAAATGTAATCGTGTGGGGCCGCACTTTGTGCGGCCCCACATGGGCACTCTAGTAATAGATTTGAGTAGTCATGTCATCGGTAATCAGCCAAGAAAAGACCGTTGTTATTGTCGGCATTCGTTTTCGTCCAGCCGGGCGTATTTACTACTTTGACCCACAGGAACAATCTTTTCATACTGGACAATTTGTCATTGTCGAGACAGTACGTGGAGTAGAGGCTGGACGCGTGGTGATCGCCCCCAAGAAAATTGCGGAGAGCGATTTAAGCGATCCGCTCAAACCAGTTCAACGCCTTGCTACCGAAGACGAATTGCGCATGATGCTCTCTTTCAAAAGCAAAGAGAAAGAGGCAATAGTTCGTTGTGCCGAACGCATCTCGCAACATCGTTTACCAATGAAACTCGTCGAGGCCGAATACACCTTTGATGGCAGCCGACTCACCTTCTATTTTACGGCAGAAGAGCGCGTCGATTTTCGCGTGCTTGTTCGTGACCTGGCTGCTACCTTTCGTACACGCATCGAACTACGCCAGATCGGAGCGCGTGACCAGGCCAAACTTCAGGGTGGCATTGGCCCATGTGGTAAAACACTGTGCTGCAGCTCCTGGATCAGCGAGTTCGGGGTCGTCTCTATCAAAATGGCAAAAGAACAGGGACTACCACTTAACCCCGCAAAAATCTCCGGCGTCTGCGGACGTTTGCTTTGCTGCCTCTCATACGAGAACGATAATTATATTCAGAGCAAGCAACAAATGCCAGCAATCGGCTCTATGCTCCCAACACCCAGCGGACTCGGACGTGTTGTCTCCGTCAATGTACCTCACAGTACGGTTGAAGTCCTACTCGAAAGCGGCGTCATCATTCAGACGCCCGTTCACCAACCCGAAAATGAGCAAGCAGCGATGACTGGTTCGGCCAACAAAGAGGCCAGAGGGTGTGGCAGTTGTAGTGCTAAAAGCGGCGGCGGTGGTTGTAGCTCCTGTGGCGTTAGCAGCGCGAGCAGTGATAGCACAAGCAGTAGCAGTGGCGGTTGTGGCTGTGGCAAGAGCGGTAGCGGGAGGGGTGGTTGTAGCACAAAAGCACATGACACAAAAAGCAAAGGTTGCGCTTCTTGTAGTATTTCGTCCGCTCAGGGTGTCCCGTCCTCCAATAGAAATGAAGAAAGCAAGCAAACAGTTAGGTGAAGAGAGGAAGGTGAGTACAAATGTCATCCAATGAAGCAAATCATACGAACTCAGGTTCAACATGGCAGGGCCCCCTGAATGGTGTAAACGGCATCCCTATGCAGCAACAGCAGTCATCACAGCCACCATTCACGACAACGCAACCCACGCCACGACAACAGCCCATGCCCCCAGTATCTCCAGAACCCAATACTCCCAGCGATCATTCTTTGGTGTACGACTCTTCTGATCCCCTGCCGTTGTTTGCACCAGAATACCCTGCAGAGGATACAGATACCAACCTTATCAACGCTCAAAATATGCCAGAGGAAGATTTTGACCTGCCAGAGTCGGTTGACCAACCCGTCTCTCGTATGGAGCTACTCGCGCAAATAGGGCAATATGTCTCGCTAGTGCTGGCACCGCTACTTTTCGCTGGTCTCACCTGCCTTTTCGTGTTACCATTGGTCGCGAATGGACGCGCCAAAATTCCAGTAGAAGGACTTTGGCCGCTGGCTCTCGTGATTATCGCTATCGCCATCGCGCAAGGAGTCGCCGTCTACTACTCCGGTTCCAATAACGTCTTTTGGGCAATGAGCACCGTTGGAGCCTTTTTTCTCTTCTTGCTGGTCGGTTGCTTCGCCATCTTTGGCGTGATCCCCACCTTCTTCCTGCTTGCAGTCTTGATCGTGCTTACGATTATTTTGGCACGCCTCTACGTCCGCCAAGTGCCACAGGGCACGGTCGATATGGTCTATCTCTTTGGAAAGTATAACCGCACCCTTGATCCCGGTTTCAACATTCTCTTGCCATGGGAAAAGATACATAACAAAGGCATCAAGGTAACAGAGCGCACTTGGGCCAGTCCACTACTACGCGTGCAGATGTCACGCACGGAGGACGTAGAAATTAGCGCGACCATATCTTATCAACTTATACCTGAACAGGCACACATCGCCATCACCCAGGTCGATGCTTGGGAAGCAAATTTACAGGAGCTATTCAACACGACCATCAAGAATGTCGCCACCTCGATTTCTCCTGATGATCTTCTGGCATGGCAACGCGGTATGCGTTCACGCCTTGCCCCTACAAGCACATTGAACAGCCCTTTTGAAAATAACCCGCGTTGGGAGCAGATCAACAACACACTGTTCCAGTATATGCGCGATAAAGCTATCCAACGTGGCATACAGGTGAACTGGGTACATGTGCGCGACGCAAAGCTCATGCCACATGGGGCGACCACCCTGGAAAGTACCAGCGAGGCGCGCCCAAGCAACACCGCCACTACGCAACCAGACAAAGGCATGCCGAGCAAACAAAGCCGAGCATCCTCCGCAGCCACTCCTGCCCCTGCGGTTGACCTACCTAATATCAGCAACGAGGCGTTAGAAAAAGTTCTCATGACGGCCTATCGCGAGGTACGCAACGGCAAGATTACCGACCCCAGCACCATTCGTCATCTCGCGCAACAGTTTGAAGCCGTCGCGAGAGACCCTGAAAAAAATAAACATGTCAGCTTCGACGCGAAGCGTGCAGCCGATAATCTGTATGAAGAAGCCCAAAGCAAATATGAAGAGGCCCTGCAGAATGAATTGCCCGCGAACAACATCCACAACGACGAGACCAAGACTGACTGGAATCTCCGTAAACCCAGCGATGAAAACACCCACTTAGGCGGCTAATCATCATCACCGCAGCATAGCAGAAAGGGCTCGTAGCAATTGCCACGAGCCCTTTCTGCTGTATCGAAAGTATTATTTTGATTGGGCAAGTGTTGTCACCACCTGCTCTGCCTTCCCCGGCTCCATCGAGCGTAGTGCGGCGAGTTCATCATTGAGAATGACACTGTTCGTTTTCGGGTCAAATACCACATCATCACGCGTGCAATAGTCTAACGTCTTCCACACGGCTATGGCCTGATCCCAGGCGGGGAAACGTTCTGTCGCCTCCGCGTCACCCTTCACCACACGCTGGAATGCAATATAGGACGTTACCAACGCGGTAACAATAGTGAGCAGCGTCAACACCACCAACACTAATTGTACCGCGGCTGGCAGGACAGCCTCAGACCCAATCAACACCACAATCAGAAAGACAAAGATGCCTACCAGGATACCAGCACCGAGAATCGTCGGCAACATGCGAATATTCTTGGTTGGCATATCTGGCGGCGCGGCACGCGCTACACCAGACTCATATGCGGCTTGCAGCGTCTTTACCTGATCTGCCTGCTTACACACTGGACAAGTGGGGGTTTGTGCGTCAACAGATGCCATGTATAAACAAACCTACCTTTCTCATAACGAATAATAAATTTGGGCAAGGTACAAAGATACCATAAAATAATGTCTCTACATCTAGCATAACACGTTGTCACCTATTCGACAACGTTTCAGACATATGAATTTTAGCGTACCGGTGAGCAACGCGGCTCACCCTCTCGCATAATACTATTTGACACAATTCCCCTCTAACCGCTACACTATCGACAATAAGCACTACACATCACAGAGAGGACATTTCATTTTCATGACCAACGCAGCCATCACCATCCTGGGCCTCGGCCCTGGTAGCATACATGACCTTACCATACAAGCACGCGCCACACTCGTACAGGCCGCACAAACACAGCAGACCGTCTACTTTCGCACCACCATCCATCCAACCGTTGACGCACTTCAACAAACCATACCCGACCTACAGATTCGCTCGTTTGACTCCCTCTATGACGAGTCGGACAACTGGGATAGCCTGTACACGCAAATCGCCGAAACGGTCTGCACTCTGGCGCAACAACAGCCCATTATCTACGCCGTACCCGGCCATCCCTTGATCGGCGAATCCTCAGTGCAGCTCGTGCTACAACGCGCCAAAGCGCACAACATCAGCACAACCATCGTCGCAGGCCTGTCCTTTCTTGAGCCAGTTTGCACGCTCCTCGATCTCGACCCCTTTAACGCGGGCATGCAGATTGTTGATGCCACCAACCTCGCCGCCCAAAGGAACGACGAGATCGCGGGCAAAATTATTCCCACCGCGCCCCTGCTCGTCACACAGGTCTATAACCGCCGCCTCGCCAGCGAGGTAAAACTGGCTCTCAGCGAGTGCTATCCCGACGAATGGCCCGTCAAGCTGGTACGCGCCGCCGGTATTCAACTCGATGGTAGCGAGGAGAGCGAGGTGGTCATCGACATGCCCCTCTACGAATTAGACCGCGAAAACTATGCGAACCACCTGAGTACCCTCTACGTGCCGCCTGTCGATATGCTCACCTCGCTACGCCTCCCCGAAACGCTGCGCTACATAACAATGCGCCTGCGCCGCGAACCCGATGGCTGCCCGTGGGATCGCAAGCAAACGCACCAGAGCCTCACCCGTTACGCCCTGGAAGAAGCCTATGAGGTCGTCGAAGCCATCGAAGAAAATGACATGGATCACCTCGCCGAAGAACTCGGCGACCTCCTGCTCCAGGTCTACCTGCACTCCGAGATCGCACGGCAGGAAGGGGATTTTACGCTTGGCGATGTCTACGAAAACGTCAACGCCAAGCTCATACGTCGCCACCCGCACGTCTTCGGCGATGTCGAGGTAAGCAACGCTGGACAGGTCGTGCAAAACTGGGAGGCCATCAAACGTCAGGAAAAGGAGGCGGCAGGCATCAAACAACCGGAAAGCATTCTGGATGGCGTTCCCCTAGCCTCGCCTGCCCTCACCGTCGCGCAAGAATATCAGAAAAAGGCCGTCAAAGCTGGCTTCCACTACAACACCATCGATTGGGTCTATCGCAAACTAGACGAGGAGATCGCCGAGCTACAGCAGGCCAGCGACCCCGCACACATCCTGGAAGAAGTGGGCGACGTACTCTTCATGGCCGCCATGATCGCCGACTCCCACAACATCAACGCCGAAGCCGCCCTGCGCGCCGCCAACCGCAAGTTCCGCATCCGCTTCCTCGCCATGGAACACCTCATCCGCGAGCAGGGCCGCGAACACAGCTCATACAGCACCCAAGAATGGGGACAACTCTGGGAGCTTGCCAAGAGGCAATTGCAGCAATAATACTGTTCTCTGCTGAAAAAGGCTGTAGGGATCAGATTTTGGAGATGAATGAATTAATATGGTGGATGGTTCAGAAGCAGCAGCGAAGCGCGCTGCAGGCCCCCGTAGGGGCGGCATTTATGACTCCTTACAGCATGCCTGAGTGCGATAGCACTAGCGCGACAGCGCGTTGGCATGCTGAATAAGATGTGACGCCCTCGTACCCGTTCTGTTTGTGTTATTACCAGGATAATTCGTTAATCATGGAAGCCGCTGTAGGGGCCAGATTGATCGCCTGTGAACGGGTACGGGGGCGTCATAAATGCCAGCCCCTACGGCCTGCAGCGCGCTTCGCTGCTGCCTACGCTTGGTAAACACGATTAGCGCGTTCACAGCGCAACTCATTGCGCGGGCACGGACGTGCCATGTTCCTTGTGTGTTCGCAGCTGTGCAAAATAGCTTTGAATGCGTTCATTCTCTTTTTTGGGATTGTGCCGACAGCGATAACAGGCTGGGAGGCAATTCAGAGCGGTCGTCCCGGCTTGCGATATGGGAAGAAAGTGGCTCATGACTTGGACTGGCTGCTCCTGACAATAAGCACAACGCCAGTGAAAATAATTGAGCACCTCAATCCACTCAACCAGCGACAGGGTGGCTTCCGCGTGGAGCGTCCTTGCGCGGAAGCACTGCCTCTCAACACGATCTAGCTCGCGAATAAGGAGCTGATAGATCTCTTCCGTTCCCGCAAGTTGTCGAATCGTGCAACGCAAGTTCCTGTGCGTAGCCGTCCACTGGGCAACCTCTAGCAGCGTCTGAGTTTCTTCCAGCAACATAGCAAAAGCCTCCTGCATTGATAGACATGCTAAGCTTGGCTCCGTTCTTTCCAGGGCAGCTTCTAGCAATCGCTCACACCAGACAGTTTATCCCATTATCAACAAGTATACTGTAAAAGAGCTAAATACGCGGTCCGAGGTTCTCCCATCCGCCTCAATAATTGCTCAAGATTTGCTCCTCTCTGTTTGTTACACTTGTTTCACTTGTTGCAGTTTTCAGAGGCTGGCAAAACCGTCGCAGGAAGCGGCAAAGCACCGATTGTTACACTTGTTTCACTTGTTTTAGTTTTTAGAGAGCGGTTGCACGTTCAGTGGGAAAATGCTGCGACTGAAAGAGTAGGTCGCTGAGGACGAGGCTGCCGTGGATAGGATCGGGCCGAACCACCCCTATTTATCTCTATCGACCCCCGCAAACCGTTTGGATAGGTCTTATTCGCTTGATGTGTTCATTCTTATGAGCACATCTCTACTAGTGCAGCGTATGAACACCATCACACACCCAAAAAACAGCAGCGAAGCTTCCTTTCCGCCCACCTGACGCGCAGCGTCTTCCTTGCATTCTGTCTGAGCGATAGCGCACTCCTCTCCGTCTGAAACGGAGCTCTCGCTCCTACGCTGCGCGTCATCAGACGGAGAGGAGTGCGCTTCGCTCAGCCCATCGGAAAGGTAGCTACGCTTCGCGTCATCAGACAGAGAAGAGGTAGCTTCGCTCAGGCAGGATGCAAGGAAGCTACGCTCGCCATGCAAAAAGTGACGCACATACATGTAAAAAATGACGCATATCCAAACAAAACAGGGTCCAGAGCAAAACCGGAGCTTTTCAGATATGCCAGTTTGCTCAGTGCGAACCGAGAAAATCGAGCAGCAGGGCATTCACCTGCTCTGGCGCGGCATCTGGAAGCCAATGCCCGACTCCATCGAGACGCTCATAACGCCAGGGTCCTTTAACATACTCGTTGGAGTAAATCATCTGACTCTCTGACATTGCAAAGTCTTTACTACCCCATATGCCCATGGTTGGACACTGAATAAGTGGCACTTCCCCGATCCCATCAGCTCCCACGGCACTTGGGGAAATGTTCGCTCGATACAGATTCAAGCTTGCGGCCAATGCTCCTGGCCGCGACAAATCCTCAATATAATGGTCGATCTCTCCCTGCCCAGCCAAAAATGCGCGAAATGCCGCCCAATCGTTTCGGGGCAAGACGGTCTCAGCGACTCCTGGGAAGAGGAACCAGAGGAAATACCAGTGTTGCTCCCACTGTTTGAGGCCATCATATTTTGCGGCACCGGGATGACCAACTGACAGAGCCACCAGTTGCTCAACCTGGGTCGGGAAATATGTCGCAAATTGCCAAGCGATGGCCGCCCCCCAATCATGTCCGACCAAGCGAATGCGCTCAACACCAAGTGTTGCCAGTAGCCCCTTCAAATCGCCCAGAAGCGTCGCAACCTTATATGCCTCTACCTCTTCAGGTCGGTCAGATTGTCCAAAACCGCGTAGGTCGGGTGCGATGACACGATAGCCAGCATCGACCAAGGCAGGAATCTGGTGCCGCCAGATATGGCAGGAGTCGGGCCAGCCATGAACGAGTAAGACAGCCGGGCCGCTACCGCGATCAACCACACGAAACGTCAGGCCATTCACCTGAACGCGCCGCTCACCCTCATATGAATTCGTCATGTTTCATCCTTTACAAACTACTCAGAAATAAGGGAAACCAAAATCTTGTCTATGCATTAGATCATCCTGCTACACTGTAGCAAATTTGGCTTCCATCCGCAACATCGACGCCTACAATACATCGCCCCTGCCGTTTGACAGGCTAAAAGTTCTAAAATTATTCATGGAAATCTATTTACGTTTGATGGAATTAATGATATAATACCATCAAGTTACTAGAATACAGCAACCACTTCATTCTTAAAGAGGAGGATTACATGTCATGGTTCCTCTTATTCTCGTTCTTGACGATGACCAATCGATACTTGACTTGTATCAACTAGTATTGGAAGAAGAGGGATACCGTGTTCATCTCGTGAAAATTGCTTTTGAAAAGGTTCAAGAAATTGAAGCGATTCATCCCGATCTCATTATTCTCGATCTCAAAATGAATAGTCACACGGATGGCTTCCTCTTGTTACAGAAACTGAAAATGTACCGCCCAACCAAGGACATTCCTGTTATTGTCTGCACCGCTGGTCTAGAGATGATACAAGAGCAAGAAGAAATCTACAGGCAAAAGGGTATTCCCATTCTCTATAAACCGTTTGACCTGGATGAACTGCTCGTGTTCGTTCGTCAAGCACTTTCCGCACAAAGTAATTAGAGAGTGTTATCTTTTGAAGGTAACGATATACCCCTTATTTTTGAAAATGGGAAAGCAACACCCACCCCTCTTTTGCCCTCTGTGGTACAATACCCCCATGCGGAACGAACTATTAGTATGGTTTGCGCGCGAGGGACTGTTGCTCACCTACGCCTCCTCTGCGAACGACGATCCAGAGCATGATGAGGTGAAGGTCACGGTGAAGACACCAGTGCTGGCGTTGAGCCGCGCACGCGATGATTGGCGCGAATGCCCCGATCCGGTGCTGTTCGGCTACCCCGAAGAGAGCCTGGACATGATGCTGTTGGACGATATGCACCAGTTTGTCCTGCAATGGTTTGAGCGGGCCGTGGCAGCAGAGATGGCCCGCTGCTTCGTCTGCAATCAACTATTGGACATGGGCGCGGAAAAGCCGTGGGACGCCGTGTTTGTCTCGGACCCACTCTTCTGCTGGCTGCTCGTCCACTTCGACTGCAAACGCTATCTCACCCGTGATCTTAAAGGGCGCAACCCCTTCGAGGTCATCACCAGCCCACCCGAATTCTTTGATTTGCGTGTCTCATAACGCCCCTATATGGGCCAAAGTATACATGTCTATAGGAAGATCACGATGGATAAAAACCAGATCGCGACCCTGCTTGAAGATATTGCAGCCCTGCTGGCTCTCAAAGAGGGTGCCAGCGTCTTTGAGGTGCGGGCATACGAGAATGCCGCACGCGCCATCAGCTCGCTTGACGGCGACATCAACGTCTTGGCACAGGATGGCAAGCTCAAAGGCACCCCTGGCCTGGGACCCAAAACCTTGAAAATTATTGAAGAGGCCATCGAGACAGGTCAGATCAACTATTACGATGAATTGCGTGCGGCAACCCCACAGGTCAAGCTAGACATGCTGCGTATTCAAGGGCTTGGTCCGAAGAAGATCAATGCCATCTATGAGCACCTGCACGTGAATAGTATCGCCGAGCTAGAGCAGGCCTGCAAGGATGATAAGGTCGCACACCTACCCAGCTTCGGCAAGAAGACGCAGGACAAAATTCTGCAAGGCATCGCGCACCTGGCTCAGCACGCCGGACGCTTCCTCTATCCCGTCGCCGAAGACGAAGCCGAGCGCATACGGGCAGCCCTGGCAAACTTCCCCGGCATCGTGCGCTTGCAGGTCGCGGGCAGCCTGCGCCGCCGCCGCGAAACCGTCAAAGACATCGACATGGTGGCAAGCGTGTCAGACGATGCAGGCATTGAGGCGCGCCGTGCCATCATGCAGCAATTCACCGAACAGCCCTCGGTGCAGGCCATCACCGGCAAGGGGGATACCAAGTCGAGCGTCAATTTGAGTAGCGGCATCTCGATGGATCTGCGCGTCGTCAATGATAGCCAGTTCCCCTACACGCTGCACCACTTTAGCGGCTCCCGCGAACACCATATCGCCCTGCGCCGCCGCGCCCTCAGCATGAACATAACCATTAACGACTACGGCATATTTCGCGGCAAAGAGCCAATAGCGAGCGAACTCATCCCCTGCCAAAACGAGGCCGACCTGTATGCCGCGCTCGGACTGGCCTATATTGAGCCAGAACTGCGCGAAGACATGGGCGAGATCGAGGCAGCCGCCAACGGCACACTACCCGTATTGCTCAAAGAGAGCGACCTGCTCGGCGTGCTACACGCCCACTCCACCTGGAGCGATGGCCAAAGCACCATTCGCGAGATGGCCGAAGCCTGCATCGAACGCGGCTATAGCTACCTCGGCCTGACCGACCACAGCAAGCTAGCCGCCTATGCCAACGGCCTGACCGAAGACCGTCTGCGCCAGCAGGGAGAGGAGGTTGACCGCCTCAACGAAGAATTTCAGGGTCGCCTGTACATCCTCAAGGGCAGCGAGTGCGACATCTTGCGCGATGGCTCGCTCGACTTTGACGACAAAACCCTAGCCACGCTCGATTTTGTGGTTGCCTCCATTCACAGCAACTTCAACCTGCCAGCGGAGGAGCAGACCAAACGCATGCTCAAGGCCATCGCCAATCCTTACGTCGATATCATCGGCCACCCCACGGGCCGCATCCTGCTGGGTCGCTCAGGCTACGAACTCGACATGGAGGCCGTTATCGAAGCCGCCATCCAGCACAATGTCTGCATCGAAGTCAACGCCCATCCATCGCGTCTCGACATCGACTGGCGTCTGTTGCGCCGTGCCCGCGACAAAGGTATGAAAACCTCCATCGATCCCGACGCGCACGTCACCAGCGGCATCGATGTCATGCGCTACGGCGTCGGCGTCGCCCGCAAAGGCTGGATTCGCGCCAGCGATGTCCTCAACGCCATGCCCCTACAAGACCTGCAAGCCTATTTCCGCGCCCGGCGCCACTGATGAATACGCTCGTATGGAACCCTCCGTTTCCGTAGGGGCGGGGGAGGACGTGGACGAGGGGATGGGACCCTCTGGGTCGCCCGTGGGGTGGGGCAAACGCATCTGCCACCAACGTTTTACCCATTGCAAAGGCAATGACAATACCCGACAAATAACGCAGGGCATCCCTTTACGGGTGCCCTTGCCACCAACGATTCCCGTTTTATTTCGTCAATGTGCATTTATGACGCCCTTGCCCGCCCACGGATACGCATCGGGCAATGGTTTTGCTGTGGGCATGAGGGTACACATGTCAACGGGTACGTGGGCGTCATAAATGCTGTCTTTTACCCACATCTCTCAAGGTCATCAATGGCAAGCCAGATGACAGGCCGAGCGAGATTCTATACCATTCTCATGGATGACCTCGAACTCATCCTTCGCGATTGGCTTTTGAA
>JBBPYR010000188.1:0-10084 GCA_038199755.1 Ktedonobacterales bacterium
GGCGATCACACATGCACACTACCCATGATCTTCTCTTAGCTTTTCATCAAGGCTTCGATATCGGCAATCTCTTTCGGCACACGAGCAGTCAACACCTCACAGCCATCCGCTGTGACAAGCACATCATCCTCGACCCGCACACCAATATTCCAATATGTGCTATCCACACCCTCAATCCCCTCGGCGATATACACCCCTGGCTCAATCGTCAGCACCATGCCAGGGGCCAGCGGACGCCATTGCCCATCTTCCCCCTTATACGGGCCGCGATCATGCGTATCCAGACCGAGCCAGTGGCTAGCACTATGCATATAAAATGTGCTATGCTTCTTCTCCTCAATCAACGCATCGATATCGCCCTGCAACCAGCCCAAATCAACGAGCCCACGTGTGATAATCTCCACCGTGACGTTGTGAATATCTTCCAGCGTCTTACCAGGCTTCACGCTCGCGATGGCGGCCTTATTCGCCTGCAACACCAACTCATAAATCACCCGCTGCGGAGCCGTGAAACGGCCATTCACAGGAAATGTGCGCGTAATATCGCCACAATAATACTCATATTCCGCACCCGCATCAACAAGTACCAGTTCGCCATCCTCGATCCGCCGGGTGTTGTCCACATAATGCATCGTGCAAGCATTCGGGCCAGAGCCAACAATAGACTCATAGCTAACACGCAGCGCGCCCCGCTTGCGAAACACATATTCAAGCTCAGCCTGTAGCTGATACTCATACATGCCAACACGAGCCGCCTTCATTGCCGCGATATGCCCCTCCGCCGAAATGTCTGCCGCCTGACGCAGCAAGGCAATCTCGTCGGCCTGCTTCACCAAGCGTAGCTCATCGAGAATTGTACCAGGATCAAGCACCGCCTTCAGCGGATTCATGCGTGTAAAATAACTTTTGAAACGCTCGATCAGTTGTCCATCCAGAAACTGACCCACGCCATTGCCATAGTAGAGCGTTGAGCTCCCTTGCAGGTACTGCGGCAACTTCTCACCCAATTGATCCAGCGTATAAGCAATATCAGCCCCATAGTATTCCATTGCCCTCTCCACCCCTATACGCTTACCCGTCCAGATCTCCTCTACTGGATTGTATGCTTGCACAAACAGCACATACTGGTGCTCTTTATGCTGTGGCGCGAGCACACAAATCGCGCCAGCCTCTGCAAGACCCGTCAGATAGTAGAAGTCGCTATCCTGGCGGTACGGTACCGCCGCCTCCTGAGCAAGCTCAAACGCGGGCGCACTCCGAAAAATTGCGACACTCTTCGGCTGCATTTGCTCCATAAAAGCCTTACGCCTCGCCTCATACATATGAGGATACCTTTCTCGCTATGGAACCATCCCTTTTGAATGCTCTCTAGAGTGCTCCCATGTTCCTTCATCGGGCTACAATGCCCATGCCTGACCGTCGGGACCCGTCGTCAAAACCTGCACACCGTCCTTCGTAATCGCAACGGTATGCTCAAAATGGGCACTGGGCCGTCCATCTTGCGTCACGATGGTCCAATGGTCAGCCAGCGTCCTTGTCTGCTTATGACCCATGTTCACCATTGGCTCAATCGCAATCACCGTACCCGGCCTCAGTTGAAAATCGCCCAGAGCCTCGTATTGCAGCGTATAGTAATTTGGCACCTGCGGCGCTTCCCACAGGTTATGGCCAATGCCGTGCCCGACCAACCCTTCCACAACCGAGAAACCCGCCTCCTTGACATAGGCCTCTATCTCACGCGCCACCTGACTCCAGAGCGTCTTCTTCGGAATCAGCTCAAGTGCAAGGCGTAATGCCCCTTCGGTGATATCCAGCAGCCGCTGCACCTTCGGATTGATCTTGCCCACAGCGTGCGTCACTGCCGCGTCACCACACCAGCCCTGCAACTTGCAGCCGATATCGACACTCACCACATCGCCCTCTTTCAGACGACGATTGCCCGGAATGCCATGCACAATTTGCTCGTTGACCGAAATACACGCCGCCGCCGGAAAAGGCACATTGCCAGTATTGCTCGGCACCCCCTTAAACAAGGCAATCGCATCATTATCGGCGATAAATCGTTCTACCGCTGCATTAATTTCGGCGGTAGTTACCCCTGGTCTGATCCGCGTCTGGGCCACCTGGTGCGCCTGCCAGACCAGCAGCCCTGCCTGACGCATCTGTGCGATCTCACGCTCACTACGGAGCGTCTGCTGTTGGGCCATCGCTTGCCCTACCTTTCCAATACCATAGCTTATACATTATTCAAATTTGTATAGATATTGTTATTCAAATTTGTATGTTTGTCAAGTGCCAAAATGTAACTCTAGCATCATGGCAGATCGCCACATTCAACCTTGCAGAGCACTTCTTCCAGCCAGCGAATCTCAGTTTCCATATGCGCGATCATCAAACGCATGCCTTCCGCGAGGTGACGAGGTCGAGCGGCATTGTGCGTATCTTCGGCAGGTTGCACATGCCGTAACATGACAACAGAGCCACGCAACTGATCGGCCCGATGGCGTAGAGCCTTGAGCAAATCAGCGCGTGGCATTTGATCCATGAAGGTAAGAGCGATTTGAAAGGGGTCAATCGTGGGTTTTAGCTCCCACCAATATTCCTGAAGTAGGTGCTCGAACTCCGCTTTTCCCCTCTCAGTGATCACATATTCAGTGCGCGCCCCCTGCCGCTCGCTGCCATCAGTATTGATTGCCTCAATCAAACCCTCTTCCGCCATTTTCCCTAGCGCAGAATAAATCGAGCCGTAGGCAATACTAGCCCAATGATCGGCATGCATCTGTTCCAACTCACGCCGCACATCGTACCCATGAATTGGTTGCCTGCGTAGCAGCACTCCCAATAATAATAGCCGTATTGAAGACATAACTGTTTTTCACCATAATAACCCGATGACCAATTTCATTGGTCATCACATTGCAGCAGCGAAGCACGCTGCAGACCCGTAGGGACCAGATTTATCGCGTCCTACGCTGCAGACCCGTAGGGACCAGATTTATCGCGTCCTACGCTCAATTCATTGAGCGAGATCCACCGAATCTCTGGCGATAAATCGCCGTGGGCGCGCTAAAGCTGGCCCCTACAGATGGGTTTCCATAATTACCAGATTCTTTATATCAACCATTATAATCGCGTCCGTCCGACACCGCTCAGCCCACCAATTGCGTTAACGCTCGCGCAAACGCCTGATACGAGTCCACGCCAAACAGCACAAACGTCACTTCCCGCAAACTTGTAGGCTGCTTGATATGCTCAATCACCGTTTTCACGGCGATCGGAGCCGCCTCATCCAGCGGATACCCATACACCCCCGTGCTCAATGAAGGAAAAGCGATGCTCCGTATCTGGTGCTGCTCCGCCAATTTGAGGCACGTTTCATAGGCACTGGCAAGCAAGCGTGCATCTTCATCCTTACCACGATAGATCGGCCCAACCGCGTGATACACATAACGTGCCTTGAGTTTACCAGCCGTAGTAGGTACCGCGCTTCCCGTGGGGCATCCGCCGATTTTGTCGCATTCCACCATAATAGTCGGACCACCGGCGCGGTGAATGGCACCATCAACGCCACCACCACCTGCCAGTGCGGAATTGGCGGCATTGACAATTGCATCGGCCTCCACCTCAACGATGTTTCCGCGCAACAAAGCCAACGTCACCCCATTGATACTGCGTGTCGTCATAAATGCCTCCATGCGCACCCCTACTCTCAAATCAACAAACCGAAGGGCTCTTCAATCAGCCGTTTGACCTGCTGCAAGAAACGAGCTGCCACCGCACCATCAATGGCACGATGATCAGCGGAGAGCGTCACCTTCATACGGTCACGCACCACCACCTGACCATCCACAACCGCGGGCGTGGGCGTAATCGAGCCAACCGCGAGAATAGCTGACTCCGGCGGATTAATCACAGCCGTAAAGCTATCCACATCATACATGCCCAGGTTGCTGATCGTGAAGGTGCCGCCACTAAAATCTTCTGGCTTGAGCTTTCCCGTCCGCGCCAATTCCGCCAAACGGCGTGTCTCACGTGTAATCTCCAGCACGCTCAACTGAGCAGCATTGCGTATCACTGGTACAATCAACCCCTGCTCCAGAGCAACTGCGACACCGATATTCACCTGCTTCTTCTGCAACAAGCGATCTTCGGCAAAGGATACATTCATCTCCGGCATACGCACCAGCGAACGTGCTACCGCCTTCACAATCAAGTCATTAAAACTGACCTTGAGTGGCGGCTGTTCCTGCGCGGCATACTCATTGATCTGCTGACGCAACGCCGCCAGCTTGCCCGTGTCGATCACGCTGGTAACATAGATATGCGGTGCTGTTTGCATACTCTGGCTCAGCCGTCGCGCAATCGTACGACGCATGGCAGTGAGCGGAATCTCGACGACATCATCCGTGCCACTCTGCACAACAGGTGCGGCTGCAATAGGTTCCGTTAGCGGCTGAGCAGGCAAGGCTGGTGCAGCAAAGGCGGCTGTTGGCTGTGATCCCTGTGCTTCACGTGCTGCCAGCACAGCTTCGATATCTAACTTAATAATCCGCCCATTGGGACCTGTCCCCTGAATGCGTCGATAATCCAGTTCATGCTCTTCCGCGAGACGACGTGCGAGCGGCGAAATAAAGACACGCTCCCGCTCAGGAACAACGTTGGTGGAAGTATGAGCAATAGTCGCCATCATCGGTGTAGGTGTGTCAACGCTCGGTCGCGCAATCGTAGCCTTCTCAACACCAATATTGCTGATAACATTCTGTGCATCTTTCGTCGTGGCACCACTCGGTGTAATGGCCTCGCCAGCAGCATTTGCTCCATTGCTACCGCCAGGGAGCGGCTCGTCAAGCCCACCTACCAGAGCAATACCCGCCCCAATAGGTGCCGAATTCCCCTCTTGCACCAGGATTTTACGCAATACACCGCTGGAGAACGACTCAATCTCGATATTTACCTTATCGGTCTCCACCTCAGCGATAGGTTCGCCCTTCTTGACGGCATCGCCTTCCTGCTTGAGCCAGCGTAAAATCTTGCCCTCTTCCATGGTATCGCCCATCTTGGGCATTTCTACTGTTTTCATCTTTCTTCTCTTACCCTGTTAGCGGCGCACCAGAGCGGCTGGCACAATAGCTTTGACCGCGCTGATAATATCATTTTTCTTGGGCAGGGCTGCACGTTCCAACACCTTTGAATAGGGCATGGGGACATCCGCGCCAGTAACATGCTGAATGGGTGCATCCAGATAATCGAAGGCATGCTCATAGATGAGTGCCGCCAGCCCCTGGCCCGTGCCGTAATACTTCCAACCCTCCTCGGCAATCACCACGCGATTCGTCTTCTTGACCGAGTCCACGATCAAATCAATATCAACGGGACGCACACTGCGCAGATCAACCACCTCCGCCTCAATGCCCTCTTTCGCTAGATCTTCCGCCGCCTGTAAGGTCACATGCAGCATACGCGAGAAGGTGAGCAGGGTAATATCGCGTCCCTCGCGCTTCACCTCTGCCTCGTTGAGCGGCACTGTATATTCGACCTCTTCATCAGGCACCTCACCCTTGATGTTATAGAGCAATTCATGCTCTATAAACAACACCGGGTCGGGGTCGCGCACAGCAGATTTCAGCATGCCCTTCGCGTCATACGGCGTCGCGGGCATCACCACCTTCAAGCCCGGAATGTGGGCATAGAGCGTTTCGAGCATCTGCGAGTGCTGCGCAGCCCGTTGTGCGCCGCCACCACCTGGCATACGAATAACGAGCGGCAACTGCACCTGTCCACCAAACATATAGCGGAACTTCGCAGCGTTGTTAATAATCATGTCGCTCGCCAGCAGGCTAAAGTTGATCGTCATGATCTCAAGAATCGGGCGTAAGCCACCCAGAGCCGCGCCAATCGCCGCCCCTGTGATCACCTCCTCCGCCAACGGAGTATCACGCACACGCTTCTCCCCAAACTCCTCAATCAACCCTTTGGTGACAGCATAGGTACCGCCATAACCCGCGATATCCTCGCCCATGATAAAAACACGCTCGTCACGTCTCATCTCCTCGCGGATAGCCTCACGGAGCGCGTCACGAAATGTAATGGTACGCATCTTCTCTCTTATCCCTCAATTATGTTCTTGGATAACGATAAACAAGCGCGCTAGAGTTATCAACCAAAATGTCCGTGTAGAGTTCATCCAATGAAGGATCAGGACTATTATCGGCAAACTCGGCGGCATCCTCCGAAACTTGGGTCGCCTTCGCATCGTTTTCGTCAAATTCGTGCTGCGTCGCCACTCCTTGCTCTATTAGCAGTTTCTCGAAGATGCCAATGGGGTCACGTGTACTGCGCCACTGCTGCTCTTCCTCACGTGTACGATAATAGGCGGGATCAGTCATCGAGTGACCACGGAAACGATAGGTTTTGACCTCCAGCAGCGTTGGCCCATTGCCAGCACGCGCATGATCGACCGCTCGCGTCATCGCTTCATGCACGGAGAGCACATTCATACCATCAACCTGCTCACCAGGGACGCCATAGGCAGCCGCACGCGGCACCAGGCTATTGATCGACCACGCCTTCTCAACGGCCATCCCCATCGAATACTGGTTGTTTTCGCAGATGTAGACAACCGGCAATTTCCATAGAGCCGCCAGGTTCATCGACTCGTGGAACGCCCCCTCATCCACCGCACCATCCCCAAAGTAGCAAGCAGTCACGAACTCTTCTCCCTGGTATTGTGCGGCCAGAGCAATGCCAGCCGCAATCGGCAATTGTGCCGCCACAATGCCATTGCCACCGAGAATGCCCAGTTCGTTGCTCCACATATGCATGGAGCCGCCTTTTCCCTTGCTACAGCCAGTTGCTTTACCAAATAATTCCGCCATCACCGCTCGTGGCTCCATCCCCTTCGCAATGGCGTGGCCGTGCTCGCGATAACTGCACAGAATCTTATCCTCTGGCCGCAGCACGGCGATACTCCCCACCCCGATGGCTTCCTGACCAATATACAGGTGCATGAAGCCACCAATCTTGCCTCGTGTATATTCTTCCGCACTCTTTTCTTCAAAGCGGCGTAAGAGTGCCATCATATAATGCATTTGCAGTAACTGTGTTCGCGTCAACCCATTAAGCGTTGCGTTACTGATCGCCATAGGCCCCCCTTGTATATGTTTAGTGGTTGGATAAATAAAAGGTGCCTATTCCAACATACAACATTGTATGCCATGAGGCAGAAGATCTACACCATCGTATCTCTTTCCTGTTCGCGCATTTCCTGAAATATTGTACCATATCTACAAAGAGGACACCCGTAAAAAGAAGCCTCTTCAATAATCTGTTATTGAAGAGGCTTCTTTTTACGGGTGTCCTCTTTCGAATGACCCGAGTTTTGCTGGTAACAGTGAGTGACGCGCTTCTGTGAGAAGAACACCACTACATTTCAGGAACTGCCGTGAAGCCCCGCCTTGTAGTGGTTACGGTTGGCAATGGTGCCGGGGACGAGACGAGACTGCCAGAGTAGCGCAAGGCTACTTCTTGACAACAGCGTCTGAGAGTTCTTTGCCAGGGGAGAAGCGCACGCGGTCCTTCGCAGGCACCTCAATGTTTTCTCCACTGCGCGGGTTGACTCCTCTACGGGCCGCACTTGTGCGCACCTTAAAAGAGCCGAAACCGACGAGGCGTACCTCATTGCCTGACTCGAGTGCCTCACGAATAGCACTCAATGTGGCTTCCAAGACCTCGGCAGCCTGTTTCTGCGAAAGCTTGGCCTCCTGAGAAATGCGTTTCGCCAACTCCTGGCGACCAATGGTCTTTGACGTGGTTTCCTTTGCGGATTTAGCTTCAGCCATAGGTTCAATATCCTCCTAAAGCAACAAACGGCATATGTTGCTACCTACTTATCCCAAAACAGAGCGATGTTGGGCTTGTGAAGCGGCATCACGAGACCTCACTGTGCCGTTAGGAGTATAGCATGGAGTGCGACCAAAAAACAAGGGGAACGCGGCACCAGATGCCGCGTCCCTCTTGTTTTTTGGTCACACACGCCAGTTTCAAGCTTAAACAGGCGTGTATAGAATCATTTCTCCCTGCAATTGCTGCTTAACCGTTCCCTTGTAACGCATATATTCCAGATGAGCCAACACCTCAGCCGCTGCCATACGCTTCGCCTCGTTATTACCGAGCCGCTTCTCTGAGAAAAGCTGCATCGTCACTTGATAGGCATTCTGCGGACCCTCCGCCAGTACACCCAAGATCTGCCTCTCACGATCAGCATGATGCTGGATAATCTCCGCGCTGCGTCCAGCTAGATCGCTAAAAGGCTCCCCATGCCCCGGCAACACATTCGTTGCAGGCAAAGAAGACACCTTCACCAGCGAATCCAGGAAATCGTGCAACGGATTAGGCCGTTCATCATAGGAGTACAGGCCAATGTTCGGCGTGATGCGTGGCAAAACATGATCGGCGGACAGAAACACACCATCGCTTTCACGCAGCAAACAGATTTGACCGTCCGAATGGCCCGGCACCCAGATCACCCGGTAATCCTCGCCCAGCAGGGAAAGGTGTGCTCCATCCTCTACCAACTGGAACACCTCGTGTGGGGGCACGCGAATAATATCGCGCATCACCTCTGGATCCACTTTCATAAACCATAAATCGGTCGGTGGCATGCCATGTTGCAAGAAAAACTGCGAGACGCGCTGAAAGCGGTCGGGCATCTTGCCACCAAAACCAAACTGCATCACTTCCTCATCAATAGGGTGCATATAGGCAACGGCACCGCTCTTCTCCTGCAGTTCGCCGGAAAGACCCACATGGTCGGGGTGATGATGTGTCAGCACAATCGCCTTGAGCCTATCAATACTCAAGCCTGCCCGTTGCAGACCGGCTGTCAGGGCCGCACGTGCATCCGGCGTTCCCATGCCCGCGTCAACCAAGACCCAGCCATCCTTGCCCACCAGCGCATACATATTGACAGTGCGTAAAGGGAACGGGATCGGCACAGTAATCTTCCAAATAGCAGGCGCTACTTCGCGGGCCTCTGGTAATGGTTCATCCGCTCTGCGTGGTACAGCTTGTTGCATGATATCGCGTAATCCTTCGTGTTGTGTCTATAACGGTGTCATCGTTTGCCCTGCAAACAAATATTTGCTCTCGTTTGATTGTATGGTGTTACAAGAGGGGTTGTCAAATGAAGCACTGTATCAAACTGATGCCCTGTTTCAGAAAAAGTACCGCAGAATGACTTTCTTGATCCAGATAACTTGTGCCAAGATGAAGACATTTGTTTTGATTTGCCAGTCATTCATCTGCAAAACACCTCCACAAGTGATACCTCTGTAGAGTATACTAATGATAGGGAAGCACTTCCACACTCTTCCACAGGAAATGCACGATATTCGTACGCTATGACAAGTCTCTAGCCCACCTATATAGCTATAGCTGAGAAAGGATTTTCTCGTGCAACAGCAGCAGCAACAATCCTTTAGATTCCTATCTGTACTGCTCATAATAATTGGAGGGCTGCTGTTCATTTTATTCTACGTCATTCCTTTTTTATCTTCCCAAGGGATCGGTACTCCTGGCTATTCAGATGAGCATGAACAAGCTTATCAGCTTGCGCAGTCAGTACAAGCATATCGTAAGAGGCATCCATCTCCAGGGAACTATGCACAAGTTGCGATCAGACAGAAATACAGTGATGGCCCCTCTTCTAAATGGGATACTTCGGACGTTTATGAAGGCTTTGACGACATAGATGGGGAAAATAGTACACATAGTGAACAATATGCCCATCAATGGATACTTAGCACTATTGAAATTTATAAAAAGCTTACAAGCTGGTCGCAAGTTACAGGACTTGATATTGTCTTCTATACGCAGGTTCGGGTATGCCGAAAATGCCAGATCGATATGCGATCATGGCCTAATGTGTATCAGAAAAGTGCAACGAAACCGTTCTCTGCTCTATGGACATTTGAGACAAACATCCAATCGTCAGTTCTTGGTTCCTCCACCGTAGTTTCACATGCCGTTTCCGACATGCCAGAGCTACCGATGTCCCCAAGCGTCAATTCCCCTAGAACTTAGGGTA
>JBBPYR010000189.1:0-27380 GCA_038199755.1 Ktedonobacterales bacterium
CAAAGCGGCTCGCATTCCACAGCTTCGTGACCAGGCGACGACCCGTAGCAACCGTGTCAGCACTGTAGGTGGTATCGCCGCCTGTCTTGATCGCAGTCGCCCAGTAGCGCAGCGCATCCGCTGACTCCTGCTCGATCAATGTCAGCGGCCCAACCTCTTTAGAGCCTTTCGACTTAGAGATTTTGCTACGGTCAGCCGAGAGTGCGTGCCCAGAAATCATGATCGTTTTCCAGGGAACCTGATTGGTGTGATACAACGACTTCACAATCGTATAAAACGCCCATGTGCGAATGATATCATGAGCCTGTGGTCGCAAATCCATTGGAAAGACCTGTGCGAACCGCTGCGGCTCATCGAACCAGCGTCCAATAATCAATGGTGAGCAGGATGAGGTTGCCCAGGTGTCCATTACATCTGTCTCCGGCTCAAAGTCATGAGAACCACAAGAACACGGCTGTGCAGGCGGCGTGATGCGTGGATCGATGGGCAGTTGCTCTCGCGCGGCAAGCAGAAGCGTACCGCACTGCCGACAGTTCCAGGCTGGAAAGGGAACGCCAAAGTAGCGTTGGCGCGAAATGCACCAATCCCACTGCAAATGCTCGACCCAGTGTGCATAGCGGGCATGCATATAGGCAGGTTGCCACGTGATCTGCCGTCCCGCCTCCAACAAGCACTCCTTCTGGTCAAGCACGCGAATGAACCATTGGCGCGTGTGCAGGTACTCAACGGGTGTGCCACAACGCTCATGCGTACCTACATTATGCTCAATCGTTTCTTGTCGCAACAGCAAACCAGCTTGTGCCAACTGCTCTAAAATGCGCTTCCTGGCCGCCGCGATAGGTAAGCCTGCATACGCGCCCGCCAGCGTTGTCATGCGTCCATCGCGTCCAATAGCCGCCCGCAGCGGTAGTTGATGGGTGCGCCACCAGAACACATCGGTCGAGTCGCCAAAGGTGCAGCACATCACGGCACCGCTCCCTTTTGCGGGATCGGCCAGTTCATCAGCGAGAATGGGAACTTCAATACACTCCTGTTGCGAAAAACCCTTGCTGGCAATCCGTGCCGTTGTGCCGATCAGGTGCGCATAACGAGCGTCACGTGGGTGAACGAAGATGGCAACGCAGGCAGGCAGCAACTCAGGTCGTGTTGTCGCGATTGGCAAACTGCCGCCATCTGCCAGCGCAAAGGTGATCGTTGAGAACAGCGTTGGCAGAAGCGCATCATCAACCTCAGCCTGGGCGATGGCAGTCTGACATTCGGGACACCACAGTGTCGGGGCAATCTGCGTGTAGGCGCGGCCCATCTGATAAAGTTGGATAAAAGACCATTGCGAAGTGCGCTGTGCCAATGGTGTAATCGTCGAGTAGCGTTGTTGCCAATCAACACTCAGACCAAGCCGCCGCCACAGAGCCTCGAACCGATCCTCTGTTTGCTGAATCAGCGTCATGGTGCGGGCGATAAAATCGCCAGGCTCCATCTCAGTCGCCTTTTGCTGAAACGTTTTTTCGGCGAAGCGTTCCGTCGGCAGTCCGTTATCGTCGAAGCCCATGGGATAGAGGACACGTTCGCCACGCATCCTGTGATAGCGGGCGATGACATCGGTTTGCGTGTAGGAATAGCAGTGCCCGATGTGCAGTTCACCAGAAACAGTTGGTGGAGGTGTATCAATCGTGTAGATGGGCGCATTGCCAGCCGCATCAAATGTATACAGGCCAGCATCTGCCCAGAGACACGCCAATTGTGGCTCCGCCTCGCGAAAATGATAACGGTTGGGCAACATCTCGGTAGTACTCCTTTTATGTAATAAAAAACGCTACCTCCTCGCAAGGACGAGGGCAGCGCGACTCGTGGTACCACCTTGTTTTGATAGCCAATCCCCCAACCAGCATGGATTCGCTATCCTCAAAAACAGCGTTAACGGGCATGCCCCGGAGCACTTACCTTGCCCAAAGGCAGATCAGACGCTCGACTCACGAGCCACGTTCAAGAGTCGTAACCGTGGGAGGCTCTCACCCGCCGACCTCCATTCGCTGGCAGTTCGTTTCTCTTTACTCCGCTCGTTCAAAGTCTTTTTCTTACTCTATCAACTATACTGTTCCCTTTGTGCTTTGTCAAGCAGAAATTACATCCATATCATTCAATTTATAGGACTAAATGCCACAAAACTTGCGCCAACGCAAAGAATGAGTACACTATACACAGCAAGTAAAAAGAGGAAACTGTTGTAGCGGAGGAAGATGTGGATATGGTACAACCTCATGGCCCCTTGCAGGGCTATACCATCTTCAAAATATTGACACCATTGATATTAGTGGCTGGCCTGCTATTTTTTGCTGTACAAGAGGGCTGATCACAGAATACAAAATTGATAACGCGACACCGTACCAGATGGTGACGTTAGGCACAGAAACCATTCACTTCTATCCTGTCGGCTCTCTACCAGAGTATCCCGTAGGCGATGCCATTCCAGCACCATAAACCACAAAGACCACATGAGCACAGTTCTCGTTGAGAAAAACACAAACGAGCGATAGTACCATGCTTCAGCACTGAAACTTTTCAGCTCAATCAGACGTAAAAGCCAATAGGAGCCAACATCATTTAATACCTGATTCTACATTCAAATCATCAATACATTTCATTCCTCGTTTATGCTTAGATGTAACGAGTCCTTTACTCGTCCCGTGTAACAGAAGTGTTAGGAATGTATTTTCATGAGGTGATTTGCAAGTTTGCGAAGAAAGTGAGATAGATATGCCTACCTGGAAACAAAGCGACCTTCAAAAACACATGCATGTCTATTCCTCCGATAACAAAGAACTAGGTCATATCGCTGGCGTGTACGAAGACTCCTTTCTCGTACAAAAGGAACTCATCATCCATAAAGATCGCTACATCCCATACAGTGCTATTGGCTCAATCGAAAATAACACCGTGCATATTCTCATGACAGCGGATGAGACGAACGAAATGGAATGGGGTATTCGACCAAATTATGAAGAGCACCCCGGAGACCCAACCCAGTTGATGTATGACCGCGGACACAGTATACAGGATCCTTTTGACGAAACAAATCCAGATAAAGCATAGCGTTCTTACCCCTTTCTACTAGTCACGTGCATCTTATCTTAGTAGAAGGGAAGGCGCGGGTATATTCTATCACTACATACTATCCGACTATTGAATTATATGTAGGTGGAAATATACGGTCGAGACCTGACACAATCTAGGGTAAATACCCGACGCTATGGCCTTGCCTACTCTTATAAAATAGAAGCAAACAAGAGAAGAGTGGATACGTATACATCGGCACTTATTGACCTTCTGCGTCTACGCAAGCAATGTGAGTGCTGACCACGAGGCCATATGGAGTCCGACGCTGATCTTGTCGGTAAGTTTCCTGAAGGGAGCGTGGAATTATGGCGATTGTTGATCCTGTTAGCGATTTGCGCAGACCAATGCTTGTCAACAATTCAACAGAACTTTATACTGCGATCACAACTGATTTTGAGACGACGTTCAATCGTGCTACAACGAGAGCTGTGCCAGCGCATACGCGCACAACCGAACCTCTCGTTGCTGCACCAGCAACCATCGAGGATGTAACTGATACACTTCTCGATGAAAGCGAGGAAGAGGACGAAATCGAGGAAGTAGTTCGTACCCGCCGTGTAAGTCCAACTACTGTTAAACAAACAACAGGTGCCGAGGATGCTTTTCAAAGCTACCTGCGTGATATTCGTGGGCTCGGTTTGCTCACACATACGGAAGAAATTGACCTTGCTCGTAGTGCCGCGGCAGGCGATGAGTTTGCACGGCGTAAACTCATCGAATCAAACCTGCGTTTGGTCATAGCAATCGCACGTCGCTATACCAGCACTGGAGTACCTTTAATTGATCTTATTCAAGAAGGTAACTTAGGCTTAATGCGGGCCGCGGAAAAATTTGATTATCAGCGTGGTTGTCACTTTGGCACCTATGCCACATGGTGGATACGTCAGGCAGTGAGCCGTGCGGCAGGTGAACAATCACGCTTAATTCATCTACCAGAGCATGTGGCTACGCGCTTACGGAAAGTCCGCCGGGTCGCGGCTCAGCTTTCGCAGGAAAATGGGCTTGACCCATTGCCCGAACAGATAGCGGAAGCATGTAATATCGACGTGAACGAAGTGGTAGACCTACTAGGAGTCATTGAGCAACCAGTATCGCTGGATGCACCAGTTGACGACGAAGCTCGCTACTCACTCGCTGATACCCTGGAAGACATCACGACCCCAGCCCCATCCGAGACGGCATCACAACATCTCCTTGGTGAAGAGCTCCATCGCGCACTCGCGCTGCTGACACCGCGTGAGCGTTCAGTAGTCACCTTGCGCTATGGCATCGGCGACGGTCGTAGTCGCACACTCTTAGAAGTGGGTAAAGAGCTGGGCATTTCGCGCGAACGCGTACGCCAATTAGAGGTGGTCGCGCTCATGAAGTTACGTGGCATCAGCGGCAATGTCTCTTTACGCGAATGTGTCTGATGGTCAGAAGTAGCAGAAGAAAAAGCAGCATAGATAGATATGCTGCTTTTCTTTCTGCCTAAAAACATCATACGAAAGTCGTATCTACCTCGACGATCTCTCACCCTTATGTTATACTTGCCAACGGCATGAGCTCTCATATGCACGTATAGGAAGAGGCAACACACAATAAGACGCATTAGTAGTATTAAATGATAAAGGATACCTCTTATGGAGACCAAAATAGATAGCGCACAGCAAGATAGTTCACCACCACCGCCCAACGAGCCTCCTCTCAGCACACGACGCGTATATTTTTCCAGCACCATCCTAGTTGATCTTCTCCTTGTGCTCGGTGTAGTAGTGTCCGCTCTGATACCACGAATTTTGCTCGCACTACAACTCGATGTGGTGACAGACGAGGTGGTCTACATTCTAGGCGGCAAAGTATATCTTCCCTTACTAAAAATTTTGCCCAAATATTCACTCCAATGGCAATATAATTATGAGCATCCGCCGTTTGTAAAAATACTCATCGGCAGTGCTATCGCCATCAATGCCGCCATCGGGCATCCGCTAGGCGAACTGTTCGCGGCCCGCATCCCCAGCATTCTTTTCGGTACCTTACTGGTCGTCATGATCTTCTTGTTGGGGCGCGCCCCCTTTGGCCGCGTGATAGCTTTGCTGGCCGCCCTCTGCCTAGCCGTTAGCCCCTGGCTTGTTTATTTCAGTGCGTTGGCCTATCTCGATATGACGATGACAGCCCTTATCTCTATCGCCTTTCTCCTTGTCTGGCACGCCATCCACCGTCCCTGGCTCTATTTACTTATCGCACTCCTAGTCGGGCTGGCAACCGCAAGTAAATATACTGCCGTGCTTGCCATACCCGGCATGGTGCTTTACACCCTCTATTACTTTCTCGGCATACGCTGGCGTATCCCCAAAGCCGAGCGACCACGCGTTCCCTGGCTCTGGTGGATCGCGGCGCTTATTCTGGCTCCGCTCGTCTTTCTGGCCAGTGATCCTGCCGTCTGGCCCAGCCCTCTTCGTCTGCTCGATCACAGCTTCAATTTTGAAATGAACCACTCCATTCGCGGGCACCTGACGTTTATCGCGGGCCATTACGCCCTCCATGTCCCTCAATGGTCGATCCTCTATATTATTGCCGTCAAGATCAGTGCCTTCGTGACCATTTCCGCCCTGCTTTTTGTCTTCATTGCCATCATCCAACAGGTGCGTTTCTACCTGCCTCGATCAAAGGTTTCTGCTCAAGCCGCCAGTAGCAGCGCATTTTTAGCGATTTGGTTGCTCTCAATACTTGGCATGTTCAGCCTGCTCAACATCGTCGTAGGTACACACTACCACCTGCCCATCGCAGCACCTGTAGCTCTCGCAGGAGCCTTTGGCCTGGCGACACTCTTGCGCTATCGCCGTGGGCAACTCTTCGTTTTGGCAAAACCCGCCCAATCCGTAACCAAGACGGGTGCTGCTACGTCTTCTACTATAGGAGCAACAGGAACCACAACTAGACAGGCAAGAGGATTGCATATCCGTTCGGCCATTGTGCTGGCTCTCCTCGCGATAATGCTGGTTGCTCCACACCTAATCGGCCTTGTTACCGTGCAAGATGCCGAGGGATATACCAGTGAATTCTTTCAGGGCGAAAATACTGCCCTCCAGGTGGCATACCCTGGATATCGCGACGGCATACAATGGCTGGCCACCCATACCCATCAACCGGCAAAAGTAGGGTTGATTGCACTGGTGGCGACACTACAATCAGGGACCATTGTCAACTGGTTTAGCTATAATAAAGACGTACCGAGCCGATTGACATTAGTAGAGGCGCATCCAAACGATTATAGCTTGCCATACAGCTATCTGATCTGGCCGATGCACCTGATACAACGCGGTTACGCTATACCGCAACGCTGGCGCGACCATGTCGTTCATGTCGTTATGGGAGGGAAGACGGTCTATTGCTACGTGCTGGCACGTTCCTTAAACAGTGTTTCACCATAAGACAAAGGACCAACTGAACACGTGAATACCGAACAAACCATACCCTTTAAAGATACAGCAAAATCAGGAGTAGGGGATGCTCCACGAGTACCGACAAAACAAAGACAAGCGTTACACTGGAACTGGCAGGATGCTCTCTATCTCTTTCTCCTCCTGGCAATCGTAGTAGGAATGGCAATTCGCTACACGCCCAACATCACGGGCGAAGTTGCGGGCATGTGGTGGGACCCTTTGCTGAACATTTGGACACTCACCTGGGATGTCACCACGCTCTTACACGCCCCAGCACAACTCTGGCAAGCACCCTTACTCTATCCCAACCCTCTCACACTTTCTTACTCAGAGAACTTGCTGGGAGATGCCTTGCTATTCGCCCCGTTCTATTTGCTCAGCCATAATCCCGTGTTCGCCTTCAATATGGTCTTTTATCTCTCTTTCCTGCTCTGTGGCATCAATATGTACCTGTTGGCCCGCTATTTCACTGGCAATCCCTTCGCCGCGTTTATCGCCGCGCTTATTTATGCCTTCGCACCCTATCGCATCAGCCAAATCGATCATATTCACGTTGTGGCGGGCGAGTGGATTCCTGTGGCGTTCCTCTACCTGGACCGCTCCCTCAAAGAGGGCAAGTGGCGACACTGGAGCCTTTTCGCGCTCTTTTACCTTTTGCAACTCCTGAGTAGTATTTACTACGGCATCTTCCTGACCTATACGCTCATCGCCTACCTGCTCTTTCGCTATGGACAACCAGTGTGGAAGGCATGGCGCAAGAGTGGACGCCGCTACCTCAGGCAACTACTTCGTTCCGCTACCAAGCCTATCGTGGTCTTCGCGGTAGTCTTTGTGATACTTGCAATCTTGATGACCCCCTATCTGCTCTCTTTAGGAAGTGGTCTTTCTCGCGGCATTGATCAATCCGAATCGTACTCGGCCTTCATAAGCGACTTTGCTTTTAGTGCGCCTTACAACTGGCTGCATGGCGGTAACTTCTATAACGGCATACCGATTAATAATGACAGTGAACATCATCTTTTCCTAGGTTGGACCACTATGCTGCTCACGGCTATAGGAATATTTCTGGTGTTGAAGCAGCACAACAAAACGATACGCACGTTTATCTGGACCGGTCTCACTATCCTTCTTTTCTCCTTTGGGCCGGTACTCCAGTTCTCAACAACCAGTGGCGCGCCACTCATCCAAGGCCCACCAATGCCTGTCTTTATTCATCCGTTTCCACCAGCTATTCCCATGCCCTGGTATCTCGCCTATTTCATTCTGCCCGGCTTCAAAGGTTTACGGGTGCCAGCGCGTCTGATCGGCGTGCTGCTGATGGTGCTGGCGTTACTCGCGGCTTATACTATTGCCACTGTCAGCACATGGCTACAAGAAAAGCAACGGCCAGTAAAAACGATGCAAGCCACTACTTCTCTTGACGCATTGCCGGGGAAACCACTGTCATCAACGCCAATACGCTTCTTGCTCATTCGGGCAGTGCTACTACTTATACCGTTGGTCTTGCTGATCGAGTCTTACCCGTCGAGCATGCCTTTGACGCAGATACCTACTGGCAACCAGATACCCGGTGTCTATCAGTGGCTGGCGACACACGGTGGCAACACGCCCATCGTGGAGTTGCCGATGTCTTTCCTTGATACCAACATCTCATCGAAACAGGAAGCGTGGTACGACTACTACACGATCTATCACTCACACCCTATCGCCAATGGTTGGAGTGGCTATCGGCCTCAACTGACCACGGATATCGCGGGCGGTATTTTGTCATTTCCATCACCCAATAGCATCGCAGTGCTGCGTGCTTACCACATTCAGTATGTGGTTGTTCATCCTCAATTGTACAAACCAATTAGCAAGGCTCCTGATATGAATGCCTTGCTTGCGAGTGCTGGCATACGACTCGCGGCCCAGTATGGGCAAGAAACGATCTGGCAGGTGATCTTATGAAGCGTGCGCCCATTCGTGATATTCTCTGGCTGTTCTTCAATACGCGGCTATTGCTGCTACTCGTCACATACGTGAGCTATATCTTGCTCACCGCGCATCAATACTCTACGAATGGCGTTGATGTTGCTGCCTTTTTTAGCTCTTGGAATCGTTGGGATGCCGCGAATTATGTCCGTATCGCCGAATTTGGCTATCAGACACGCTTTGACGTTGCCTTCTTTCCACTTTATCCCTTACTGATCGCCCTGATCTCTTTTCCCTTTGGCCATTGGGCCTATCTGCCTGTTGGCACGTTAATCAGCAATCTCGCGCTGCTAGGTGCGTTGTTTGTGATGTATCAGTTGGCAGTGGATAGTGAAGGGGAAGAGGTCGCCAGCCGCACATTACTCTACCTATGCATCTTTCCTACGGCACTCTTTTTCTTTGCAGCCTACAATGAGTCGCTCTTTCTGTTTCTAACCTCTGCATCATTTCTCGCCATGCGTCGTCAGCGTTGGTGGCTGGCAGGTCTGCTGGGCTTCTTCGCCGCACTCACACGGTCAGCAGGAGTACTACTCGTACTCCCCTATCTCTATGAGCTATGGATTTCACAGAGTGGTCGCCGCGATATGCTACTGAAGCTGCTCCCAATTGTACTCATTCCATTGGGCACGTTGCTGTATTGCCTGTATTGCTGGCAAATCCGTGGTGACCCGCTGGCCTTTGCTAACTTACAATATCACTGGGGAAGGCAGTTCACGTGGCCGTGGCAGGCCATCATACAGGGCTTTGTCGAAATCTTCTGGATCCAGCCCTTTGGCTCTTTTTATGAGGTGCATAGCGTGCTCGACCTTAGCGCGACCCTGGCCTTTATCGTGCTGACAATTGTCGGATGGCGCAAGCTACGCACCAGCTATAATCTTTGGATGGTGCTGCTGGTCGTCTATACCTTATTCAGTTCAACTATCACCAAAGATGATCCGCTCCTATCCAACCAACGCTTCATCCTGGAGATGTTTCCGGCCTTCATCACGCTGGCAAGCCTGAGCATACGACATCCACGCCTGCACCAGGCTCTCATCATGCTCTTTCCCGCGTTACTCGCAACCTTGAGTATCTTGTTCATTACCAACCACTGGATGGTCTAACATATATCAGGATTTCAGGACTGAGTGTTGTGGCCCACTTTGTGGTACACTTTTGACACGCGCATAATAGATCAGTAACGAGACAATGAAAATGAGGAGCACCAGGTTACGCACAGCCACAGTCGGATAAAACAAGTAGACGGCTGGGGCCGATGTCAGCGAATGAGACAAGGTATAGAGAAACGGATAAATCATCGTGGTCAACAAACTCAGCATGCCCCACGAGACCAACCAGCGATAATTGGCCCGACCCACATACGCCACCAGAGGCGCAACCCAAATCATATATTGCGGGCTAAACACTTTCCCTGTCATCATCACAATCAAGAGTGTCAGGAGCGTTGAGAGGGCGACATCGATTTTGCGTCGCCATTGCAACCAGTAGGTAAAGCCTAATCCCAGCAGCAATAATAGTGTCATTACAGGTGAGACAGCGGAAGCCAGTGGGCTTAAAACATTCAGCGAACCATACGTAAACACGGGCTGTAACGGAACACCGACAAGATGAGCAAGCCACAATACCGATGCCGCCGCGGACTCAATCTGAAAAGGGCGATTCTCAAAATAGCTGAGTGGCCCAATCGTACCCTCGACGCTTAGCAAGAACGATGCCCCAAAGGTCACAATACACACGCCGACAAACACGCCCAGCGGTGCCAACCTGCGCCAGGAGAGCCATTTTTCACGCGAAGTCATCTGCTGCGCCAGCAGGAACGGCAACAGCAAAGGCAAAGGGTAGAATTTTATCACTGTTGCCAGGGCAAGCCAGAAGAACGCCCAGTTCCAGCGCGATCTCATGGCATACAAGACTGCGATGAGCGTCAACGCCGAAGGAACGAGATCGAAGCGGCCCGCGGCAGTTCCCCATCCACCAACACCGATATAGAACGCGAAGGCAATCGCAGCACTACGCGAACGATAGCGCAACAACATAACATAGATGCCCACCGCGACGAGAGCCATCAAAAACGCGAATCCTACCTGATACCAGTAGGTAGGAGCGAGCAGTGCCAGCGTAAACGGCACAACTGTAAGCAACGGATATTCATGAGGTAATGCATGAAAAGGGAGCGTCGAGTCCTGGCCAGCCACAAAATTCACCACGAATTGCGGAACCTCATGACTCTGCATAAATTGCACAACATCCTGTGTTGTCACATAAGCATTAGTCGGATGTGTGATAAAAGCACACTGCGACACCGGAAAGCGATCAAGTGCCTTCGTGCCCTGCCAGAAATCAACCGCATAACATTCATAGCGCGCTGCGTCTGTAAAAGTACGGAATATTTGCCAGGAAACACCATACACAAGTAAACATACCATCAACACCATGATACATACATCTACTATATAAAGCCAGAGACGCCTTTTGCCAGCCCCCTCTTTCAAAGGAGCAGAATGGGACGTTCGAGCATCAATATCCATTTTCATTACTTTGCCAATCCATATTACAATAGGGATGCTCCTTGTGGGCATCCTGTAGCCCTAATTATCATCCACCAGCCCCTTGTATGGGCATCTCCTGCAAACCAGCTACAGTATAGGAAGCATTATTAAATGTGTCAATATATATACGATGCGATGGTACTCCCCTGTCACATAGTACAACAGTGGCTCAGTATTGGAGAGCAACGTTTTTTTATGTTATGATTGTACTATCAAAAAAGGAGGGGAAAGTGATGCCCACCTAAACTATAGGAGCACAGCTATGCACTGGTTACTCATGTTCTACACAAGTCGCATACCCACATTGCTGAAGCTGAGCCAGCCTCTAGCAGCACTCATCTCACTACAATTTTTACAAAACGCCTTACATACCGTCGGCTATCCCGCGGTAACATTGTTTGTCTTGATTGAAAGCTCTGGCATTCCTTTCCCTGGTGAAACCATGCTCTTGCTCGCCTCTTTTTATGCCGCCATTGACCACCAGCTCAACATCGCCCTAATTATCGCCTGTGCCGCATTGGGAGCCATCGTTGGTGATAATATCGGCTTTTACGTGGGACGCACCGGAGGCAAGGCTTTCATCGAACGCTATGGCCGCTACCTCTTTTTGAAGCCGCAACATCTGGAACGTGCCGAGAAGTTCTTCGCGAAATATGGCGATAAAACAGTCTTCTTTGGCCGTTTCGTCGCGATTCTCAGAGCGTGGGCCGCCTTCCTCGCGGGTGTCAATCAGATGAAGTGGCGCACCTTCCTCATCTATAATGCCGCTGGTGGCATTCTCTGGGCCACGATCTTCGGTCTGCTCGGCTACTACGCGGGTCGCGTCTTCCACGATAACTTTGCCGCCGTCGAACATCTCGCCAGCACCATCAGCTGGATTGCCGCCGCCATTATCGTTACCGTTGTCGTTCTCATTATTATTATCGTCTACCTGCGTCGGCACCGCACAAAACTTCAGTAGGGATGGCCCTCGTGGGCATCCAGCGAGCGAATAGCGAGATCGTCGTTGGTGGTCGGAATACGGATTTGCGAGCTCGTTAGATGCCACAAGGGACGGATGACCACGAGGGGCATCCCTACTGAGTTGAAACAAACACCGCAGAACTATGCTACAATGGCAGCATTATGCAAGAGGCTCATTTGTAGGAAAGTGAGGCGTAGACGAATTATGGCAACTCTCAATGATGGTCAGCATTTTGAACGGTACCGTATCATACGCTTCTTAGGCAGTGGCATAAGTGGTGAGAGCTACGAAACAGAAGACACTATCCTACAGCGCAAAGTGACGCTCAAACTCATTCACCCATGGGGAAGATTAGCTGACACCGCCTTGCGTCAATTTTTTCGTGAAATGCAAGGCATCAGCGGCATCACGCATCCATACATAGCCGCCACGCTTGATTACGGTGAGCTTGACGGCAAACTCTATGTAGCACGCCGCTTTGTCAGTGCTGGCTCCTTGCTCAATAGTGAGGGACGTAGCTGGTTTCAGCCACCGCTAGCCATGCCAGATGCCCTCACCTATATTTATCAACTCGCACAGGCACTCGCCCACACGCATAGCAACGGCTACGTACATGGCGCGCTAACACTCTCTAATATCCTGGTACTACGTGGCCCCAATCTGGACAAAGAACACGAGTATGCACCATTCCTGATCGCGGACAGCGGCTTGTCCCATTTTGTACGTCGTTTCGGCCAAGCTCCCATGCCCCCCATAGCTCATTTCCCAATTACCGCCGCGCCAGAACAGTTCGGAGGTCGTGTCACAGCGGCCAGTGATCAATACGCATTAGCCGTCATAACGTATTTTTGGCTAGCTAGCCGTTTGCCATTTCTTGGCTCACCAGCAGAGGTTGAACAAATGAAACTTACCGAAAACATCGCACCCTTAACCACCCTTTATCCTCATGTACAAACACAACAAGAGAACATCCTTCGCCGTGCCCTCAGCGTCTACCCCGACGAACGCTTCCCATCCATTCTCGCGTTCGCGGATGCACTACAAGCCACGCTTCCCTCTTCTCCTGCTACGATGCAGCAGCAGTCAGCGCAAGCAGAAATAATAGCGCAAATCTCTCCCAATCCTAATCAGCTGCCTATGCCCGACATCCCAGACGTACCACAACCGCGACCTGGGCCCGAACAAGAACCGCAACCCCTACCTGAGCCAGGACCCGCCCCTGTGCCAGAGCCATCGCCAGAACCACAACCTGAACCAGAGATTTTACCGCAGCCCGAACCAGACATCCCCTCGCCCCTGCCTGATCCCCAGCGCGGACCAGTACCAGAGCCAAATCAACCGCAGGCCGAGAGCATAGCGGCCCCTAGCATCAACACCCCTTATCTGCTCATTACTGCCCTAGACACAAAAGAGGCGCGCACCTTTCTCTTGCTGCAAGCGGAGACAACATTGGGTCATGCTGGCTCCAGCGACATCCTGCTCGACCATGACGACTCAACCTCACGGCATCACGCCTTAATACAACGCGAAGGTACAAACTACATACTCTACGATCAGCGTAGCACCAATGGCGTCATTGTCAACGGCCAAAAGCTCGCTCCCGAAACAGGATACATCCTTACAGACGGCGATACTATCGAAATAGGAGCCTATCAACTAACCTTCCACCCTACCGTAAGTGCCGCACCTGAGCATAGGCTACAAGCGATCTATCGCCAATAGATTGCGGTTTGACCCATAAGGTCCTATTTCCCCTTGACAGGCGTATATATATTTACTATACTAACACCAGTAACTAGACAGTATAGTAATCGCTTCTTGTACAGTACAGTATGATATAGTAGAGATAGCAGGGGAAGATTGCATGGCAGATAGACATCTCGAAAAAGTGAAGCAACGTGGTAAAGAACGTCTGCTTCAGGCAGCAACTCAGCTTGCGCAGCAGCAACCATTCGACGAGGTGACTATCGACGAAATTGTCAAAACAGCCGAGCTTTCTCGTCCTGCTTTCTATTACCATTTTGCTGGGGGAAAAGAAGAATTACGTCTGGAATTGGTGCGCCGTGGCGTGCTCAGCAATGTTCCCGTCACGGATACAAAACAGGCAGTGATCGAGGCCGCGTTACGCGTGTTCGCACGTTCGGGGGTGGCCGCTGCCACCTTAGAAGATATTGCGACAGAAGCTGGCGTTTCACGCGGTGCGCTCAACTGGCACTTTCATAGCAAAGATGAACTGCTCACAGCTATCATTGACCATCCGATAGCTCATACACCTTTGCGCCAAGCCATCGAAGCGGTTGATCACGACCTGCAAAACAACGTACCATTGACAGATGAAGCCATCTTGCGTCGCCTGGCTGGTGGCTTCTATGATAGCTTTACCACACAAAGCGAAATGACACGCTTACCAATTCTGTTGTTACATAGCCATCCTGATGTTGCGCATCTGCTTGCCAACCGTATCGTGCGTAGCCGTAGAGGCATCGTCGAATACATTAAAAAGCGGCAAGAAGAAGGCGCGTTTTGTAAAAACATCGACGCGGCATTCTTTGTACAAACCTTCGCAGCGTCGTTTATCATGCGTGCTCTGGGCCAGGGTTTGACTGATCTCTTACCCTTCGGTCACGCCTCGCGAGAAGAAACGATTGATCAGCTTGTCTCACTTTTTCTTTATGGTGTCGTCAAGCGATCCGAGGCAGACAATGAGGACAAACAAAGCTAGCTTTATACTCACTGTTTGACTCGCATACATAGAGTTGTTCTTTCTCTCTATTCTGCTACTTTTTCTCTCTAGCGAATTATTGTCGTAGTAATTAAGGAGTCATTCTTCATGCAGGTCAATGCACAAGCTGTGCCACGCAGAAGAGGGCTGGAATACAAATGGATAGTGGCATTCACCGTCGTGCTCGGCGTTTTTATGAGCATTCTCGACCAAACCATTGTCAATATCGCAATTCCACGTCTTCAAACTGCATTTGGCGCAGACATTCATAGCGTGCAATGGGTGCTTACGGCCTACACTCTCACACAGGGTGTTGTAACTCCAACAGCGGGCTACTTTGCAGATAGGTTTGGGACCAAACGGTCCTACATGATCGGCTTAGCAGCCTTCACACTAGGCTCCGCGTTGTGCGGTTTAGCCTGGAACCTACCCACACTGATCTTTTTCCGCATTCTGCAAGGTGCTGGTGGCGCGGCCCTTTTCCCGCTCTCCATTACCATGCTCTTCCGCGAGTTTCCGCCGCAGGAGCGCGGTCTGGCTTCGGGCTTCTTTGGTATTCCCGCGCTGCTCGCACCCGCACTTGGCCCGTCTCTCGGTGGCTATCTCGTTACCTACGCAGGCTGGCAAGCCATCTTCTATATTAACCTGCCTATTGGTATTGCCGCGGTCATTCTCGTTGGTATCTTCATCAGAGAAACACCTCTGCAAAGGGGCAGAACATTCGATATAATAGGCTTTGTGCTGGCTGCGGCAGGTCTGGCGATGCTGCTCTACGGCTTTTCTGATGCTAGCACCGATGGCTGGGGGTCAGCCAAAGTGCAAAGCTTCCTCATAGGGGGCCTGTTGGTGCTCGTGATCTTCGTGATCACGGAACTCGTCATCGCTAACCGAGGTGGGCAACCGCTACTAGACCTGCGGCTCTTTAAAAATGCCATTTTTACGACGAGCATTATCGCCAGCCTCTTCGTCATTTTTAGCCTGTTCGGTGGCGTTTTCCTCTTCCCGATCTACCTGCAAAGCCTTCGTGGACAGAGCGCGTTCGCAGCAGGCTTGATCTTGTTGCCGCAAGCACTGGCCTCAATGGTCTCAGTCATAATCGGTGGGCGCTTGGTGGACCGCATTGGTGTACGAGCTGTGATGATTCCCGGCTTGCTGATCCTCGCTTTCGCCACCTGGCAACTTACCTTTCTCACCGCCAATTCACCTTTCTTGTGGATTCAGGCAATGCTGATTATCCGTGGTCTTGGCCTTGGTCTTTGCGTCCAGCCATTGACTGTCGCGGGCCTCTCTGAGATATCGCCTAGAGACCTGGCCCAAGCATCATCGCTCAACACGGTGGCACGTGCTGTCTCCAGCTCTATGGGTATCGCGGTCCTAGCAACTTTCGTGCAAACACAATCACGGGTGCATTATGACTTCCTGGCAACGCAAGTCACCGCTAGCTCACCACTCGGACAACTCTTGCCACAATTGCAGGCACTCTTTGTCTCACGAGGTGCTAGCCTTCTCGATGCACAAAGTGCGGCCTTACAGGTGATAGATGGCTTACTACGTAAGCAGGCCTACATTCTTGCTATACAGAACGCATTCACGTTCAGTCTGGTGGTCGCTTTCATGGCTATTATCGCGGTGTTATTCGTGCGTAAATCACGAACGGTAACTCACCCAACACGCACACCAGGTGAAACACCGCAACAAGCGGAAGCCGCTCAAGAAGAAGCTGATACGCTTCAATTTGCGCTCATTGAGTAATCTCGACGTGCCAAGCAGAGCTTGCTCTTCTCACAAACATACGCTTAGTTCTTATTCATAACGTAACACAAAACATAAGGAGATTTTTCCATGCGTCGTATGATCCTTGTTCCATTGCTCGTGGTACTTATTTTGCTGGCTGTTGTCAGCGGCGTAGGGTACTACATCTATAACAACTACATGTACTACAGCACCGATGATTCTCAGGTAACGGGGAGTATCGTTTCTGTTAGCGCACCCACTTCTGGTGCATTGACATCGCTTAATGTGAAGCAGAACGATACGGTTACCGCTGGGCAGACCATCGCCACCGTGACACCAGCTAGCGCAACTGGTGCGACCCCGGTCAGCATCACCAGCCCGATTAACGGCACCATTCTGGCCACGTCCGCAGTGCAGGGGCAGGCAGTTGCTCCCGGCTTGACCTTGCTTCAGCTTACAGACCTAAGTTCATTGACTGTTACCGCTTATGTTGATGAGAATGCCCTCAATAATGTAAAAGTCGGTCAAGACGTTGATATTCACGTTGACGCCTATGGTGACACCTCCTTCACTGGGAAAGTCAAGCAAATTGTACAGGCCACCGCTGGCTCGTTCTCACTGCTTCCAGTGCAAGACAATGCAAGCGGGAACTTTACGAAAGTCGGACAACGTGTTCCAGTAATCATTTCGCTCGATGGCAACGGCGGTAAAGACATTCTGCCAGGGATGAGCACGGAAGTGACTATTCACATCCATTAGTCTTACACTAAACTAACCATGATAAGAGAGTAGCTATCTTCTACAGCCCGTTACTTGCTTACTCTCTTATCTACGCGGAAGGAGTTCGTAGTGAGCTTTCTAATCATCGGTGGATCGTTCGTTGTTGCTCTTCTAGCTATCGTAGGACTCGTTGTGCTCCTACGTCAGGAGCAGCAGACACAAACAACGTCCACAAATCCTAAGCCAGTCATCGTAGAGAAAACTACGCCTCCTGCTGCTACACCAGCACCAGTAAAGGCGCAAGAAGTAGAGCGTGTGACACAGGTACTTCCTACAGATCAGGATAGTGATACCCAATACCTTACGCATAATGAGGACGAGCATCTTTATGATGAACACCTTTCTATCTCTGAAGGACAGCTCCACGAGTTTGCGGTCGAGTTGCACACGCTACACGAACAGGCCCAGGAACTCGAGCATCGCTTGAGTATTCTTACAGAGATGATAGGACGCATTCAACATTCTCAGAATGGGCATAGCAGCCTCGAAGAAGAAACCTATCATGCTCAGGACATTCCTTCAGCCAGCGTAAACTAAAAGGTTGGACAGGAAATTGATAGCCCACCATGCTCACATGGTGGGCTATCAATTTCCTGTCCAACCTTTTAGTTTTCAATAAGGGAGCGAGTCAGCGTCAAGATGGTGACGAACGTTCGATAGAGATCAAGCAACTGCTCTCCAACCACTTTCATTACCCCTTCAAAATCGGTAGAAAGAAATAGTTTCACCCATTTTCCTCTTTCCTATCCATGCTTTTACTGGCACGCTCACGCCACGTCAAAAAGGTACGTCAGCGCATCAGCGAGTGTATCACGCCAGAAGCCCCAGCTATGCCCCTGGTGATATTCACGATAACGATAGGTATAGCTATGTTGCTCAAGCACGCCGACGAGTTGCTGCACTGGTGACAACAAATCTGTGCAACCCTGGTTTTCCGCGACTGAGAAATTGGTGGAGAAGCACAATTCATAGCTGCCAATAGCAAGATATACCTTCACAGGTAAGTGCGGAGCTACCGCGAACGCAGTTGCCGCGTCATAGTGCGTCTGGCCATACTGACTCTTCGTCGCCGTTGACTGCGCCCCCACCAGACCGAAAACATCTGGTCGCTGGCACGCCATATAGAGGGAAATGAGACCACCCAACGATGGCCCAATCACACAGCATCGGCGCGGATCGCGCTTAAGCACGAAGCGCTGCTGCATCGCTGGCACCAGTTCATCACAAAAGTAGCGCACATACATGTCATTGCAGTTATATTCGCCGTTACGGTCCAGCGGCGGCGTGAAGATTGCCACCATCGGCGGAATACTGCCAGCATGAATGAGATTATCAAGAATGGTTGGCGCATAACCCATGCTCAGATAATCGCCACCATCATGAAAATACACACTCGCGTATGGTCCTTTAGAAGCGTCATAGTCAGGGGGAAGATACACCATATATGGGCGTTCCTGCCCCAAGAGAGCACTTCTTATCGTACCATGCTCCAACGTTCCACGCGCGATCCCTGCCTGTATTCTTGTCATCTCTGGACGTTGATAGGCAGGCATGGCCAGTTCGCTTCTCGCACCAAAGCCAGACGCGCCATGACGTGCGTTGAGCACATCCTGCCGCATATGAAAGCTCACATCATAATAGCGAGCTGGGTCAGCCTGAACATGGGGGAGCCGATCACTGGCGATTTCGGCAAAGAGATAATCGAGCCTCGCATCTTCCTCGAAGGCCCGTTCGTAATGAAACAATCCGTTACCGATAGGCGTCATGAGCGAGCGCAGCGCGTTCCAGCCATTCCATTCGGCATGAATACCAACCGTGCTATGATGACCAGCGCGGCACAAAAAATGCGCCTGTTTGTCCTCGATGATGGGAAAAGAGCCAGCGTGGATAGCCATGTAGGTTTCCGCATACAGGTTTGCACGTTGCGGGTCATCGCGCAGAGTAGCTAAGAGAACCAAAAAATCGCGAAACGTTGTGTTTGATGTGATCACGCATATCCTCGTTTATAGAAGTACTTACTCGCCCAGCCAGAGCGTGCCGGGGCCACCAGCCGCACGACAAACGTCAATGCTCGCCTGCCGACCTGTCCGCTCTGGGTAATATCGCTCAACCGCTTGAGACAAGGCCGGAACAGCTTCATTACGCACAAGATTGACGGTACAACCACCAAATCCGCCACCCAGCATACGCCCCCCTAACACCCCTTCGATACTGTGAGCTATCTCGACTAGGACATCTAGTTCTTTACAACTCACCTCATAGTCATCACGTAAACCCGCATGGCCCAGCCACAAAATAGGTCCAATGGCGGCTACCTTCCCCTCTTCCAACAACTCGGCTATCTGAAAGACACGGGCATTTTCCGCGATGATATAGCCCGCACGTTTACGCAAGCTCTCCGGCAAGACGTGTTGATAGTGCTCAAATTGCTGCTGGCTAATGTCACGCAACGCCTTAATGTCACGTGCTTGCGTATTCTCCGGCTCATGCTCCATAATCGTTGCGCGCAGCAGTGTTGTAGCCTCTTCACATTGCCTGCGTCGCTCGTTATAGGCCGAAGAAGCCAGTTCACGCCGCACACTCGTATCGATCACCACCAATGAGATTGCCGGGTCATCAAAGGGAATATAACGATACGAAAGCGAACGGCAATCAAGCAACACCACCTTCGCTGGTTGCCCCAGACAAGACGCGGCTTGATCGAGGATACCCGAACGCAAACCTGACGCGGCATACTCTGCCAACTGGCAATAGGCCGCCACCTGCATCGGCGTTACGGTTGCATTGCTATCACCAATCGTCAATTTTCCGCCCGAAAAGAGCGCGCACGCCTGCGCCGTTGCCACCTCTAGAGCAGCTGAGGAACTCATGCCACCACCGATAGGAACATCGCCGCCAACAACAGCATCAAAACCAGTCAGGGGAATACCCACACGCGCTAATTCGCGGGCAACGCCAAGGATATAACGTGCCCATCCTGGCAATGCCGCACGCTGTTGCTCAAATGTCTCTGGCAACCCTGCCAATGAAAACTCGGCTGTGGCCTTGAAATGTGCAGACCATAAACGCACGTTTGTATCATTACGCATTCGTCCAGCAAAGGCCGCGACACGATCTACCGCGCATGGTAACACAAACCCATCATTGTAGTCGGTATGCTCACCGATGATATTAACGCGCCCCGGTGCCCAGGCACTGCCCATCGGGCTTGCATACTCCACCTCGTCATGAAAAGCCTCAGCGAACATATTAGCTGCGTCCTGCGCGGGCTGTGGAAACTTCATCGTAGCCACCCTACTTCACCTCTTTCTTTTCAATTGCCTCACGCAGTTCCTTCGCCTTATCAGCGGGAGCCGAGTCGTTTGTCCACATATACCAAATAGATTCGGATGAGGCCGCGAACTTCAGTTTCCCTGGAGCGCGTCCTATCGCGAGTATCTCAACATGCATATGGAAACGCTCATCAGCAAGTTGATGAATGCCCATCAGATACGGCATAGGGGCCATCGCGCCATCAAACAGGCCATTGTAGCCATTGATGACGCGCAACAACATCTGCGCGAGGTCACGTAACTCATCGTCTTGCATCAAGCCAATATTGGCGACATGTCGTTTTGGATAGAGATGCACCTCATATGGATAGCGTACATAGGGCGGCAGAAACGCTTGCCAGCTGCTATTGGTAGCCACCTCATGAACAGTTCCACTCAGCTCTGTACGCACACGGCAGAAAGGGCAACCCTTGCCAGCTGCATCGTCCAACTGCACCGTCTCCATCTCACGCTCAAGAATAGGGGGAATAACAGAGACACCGAAGGCCTGACCATGGGGATGATGCTGCGTCTGCCCAATCACCTCACCGCTATTCTCGAAAATCATCACAGTTGGATAGCGCATTGCCAGATCCGCATACAAATCGCGCCACAGCTTCGTAACCGCCGTCACCTCGTCTACGCTCAACTGGGGAAAGGTGCGCTGATGCTCACGATTATAAATAACCACATATGCCTCGCCTACTGGCGGTTGCAATGGTGGAAAATCGTTGGGATGCAGCCATACCTGAGCATCAGGACTGACACGCCCTTCCGTGATGTCGGCGCAAAAGGGGCAGGCATTGGTTCCTTCACGACGGCTCATACGATGCGGTGCATTCACCAGATACTGTCGTAAAATGGGGTTCCAAATTAACGGAGTTTTATGGTCCATCATCTGTTGAACATCCTACTTTTTTTTAATGATGATGCGTCGCTGTCTGGCTTCCCATAAGCACGCAACGCCCTTGAAGTGCCAATTTCGCCAGTTGCTCACCCTTATCAACCACTTCATCAGTGGTAGACTCGCCGAACAGCCATTCATCCCAGCTAGCTTTATCGGTGAAGAGTGCCCAGGCAACAGGAGCCACCTGCTCGCGGGCCGCACGCATCAATGCAAGCGCATGCTCAAAGCCCGGCTCTAACTGCTCTAGTGGTGGCAGATCCATCTCTCCCACAATGGCGGCATGGGGCGTCGTATATAACGCCTCAAGCGTACGAATAGTACGTACTTCACCCGCGCCAACCTCACACACGCACCCAGCTACCAGCACCTCGCGCCCTTCGCCATTGTCTGCTTGCAGCGTGTCCCACACGCCAGCCAACAAGCTACAATGGGTGGGTAGCCCTTGCAAAAAACTGCTTATTTCCTGTTTGCTCCAACCATGCCAGCTATAGCCATCATCGCCTTGAGCCAAGCGTAACGCCGCATCCAGCAATGGCTTCATAGCATGCCACAAACGCGCCTCGGCAGCGAGCACAACTACTTCTTCTGCTAACACGCCTCATCTCCCCTAATCGTTCTACACAGCCAAAAAGGATACCTTTTTCTCTGCTCTCCCAAGTATAGCACCATCGCCCCACAACATGCTATCACGGCATTCAAGTAGTCGCCACGCTCATCTTCCCCCAATGAAACTCACGCAAACATGATATAATAAAAAAACTTGCATGCATGTAACGTGTCACACTTCGGTTCCAGAATATTGAGGATTTCGCCTGTGAACACCCAACTTCTTTCACTTTTTACAGGAATCGCAGGAGGTGTGGGCATCATAGTACTTCTGCTCCTTACGGGCATGATTCTGTGGTATTATCGTGGCTGTCGCCTGGGCAGCTTTCGCTGGCGATGGCGCAATCTCCGCCTCAAACAACTAGCGGCTCTGGCCTGCCTCTTCTGCCTGGCCATGACCGCCAGCTATGCCGTCCTACAAGAAGCCTGGACCTTTGTGTATTTAATCGCGGCCATCAAGACAGGCACATGGTGGTTCCGTATTGCCCTCAGCCAACGCATCTAAGCATTCCATCCTGCTACTATGCCATGTGATAGACTATCTGTATTATGACGACGCATACATTACCTGCCGACCTACAAACGCTCCTTGCGGGCGCAACATGGCAAGCTATTGATGTCGGTTGCTCCGGCAATCAGGTCTATCGTATCATCCATCCTAATACTTCCGTTTGCTATCTCAAGATAGCAAACACTGACAACCAAGCTGAGCTACAAACTGAAAAAGCCTGCCTCACTTGGTTGCAAAGCCGCCTGCCCGTTCCGCAAGTGTATGCGTTCGCGCACGATCAGATTCACAGCTATCTGCTTTTATCGGAAATACCAGGGCTGATGGCGTGTGACAAAACATTTGAGCGCGATATTCCCACGCTGGTCAATCTCTTAGCCGCCGGGCTACGGCAAATTCATCAAGTCGCTATCACAGACTGCCCCTTTGACCAACGCTTACTACACAAATTAGAACTGGCGCAAAGGCGTGTCGCGACAGGGTTAGTGGATGAGACCGATTTTGATGAGCAACGTCAGGGCATGAATGCAGAGACGCTGCTCAAGCAACTTCTCGCAAACCAGCCACGTGACGAAGACCTTGTTTTCACACATGGAGACTATTGTTTACCCAACGTCTTGCTCGATCCTCAACAACGGCGCGTCAATGGCTTTATCGATTGGGGACGCGCAGGCATTGCTGATCGTTACCAGGACTTAGCACTCGCAGCACGTAGCCTGATCTACAATGTAGGACCGGGCTGGGAGCCGTTATTATGGCATGAGTACGGACTCACAACCGTCGAAGAGGAGAAGATAGCCTTTTATCAACTGCTCGACGAGTTTTTCTAACGAAGGAGAACAGAACCTATGGTTGCAATTTCGATCATGATCGAAGGGCAAGATGGCCTGACATGGTCCCGCTGGCAAACGCTTGCCCACGAAGTAGAAGCCCTCGGCTTCGCGGGCCTGTTCCGCTCAGACCACTTCACCAACGCTCAACCACCTGACAAAGACTCACTAGAGATGATTGTATCGCTGACCTATTTAGCGGCCACGACCAAACGCATCCATTTTGGACCACTCGTCGCGCCGCTCTCGTTCCGCGATCCCATGCTCCTCGTGCGCCAAGCGGCAGCACTCGACGACTTGAGCGGTGGGCGTATGATTCTCGGCTTAGGGGCAGGCTGGCAGGACCGTGAGCATACCCTCTTCGGCTATGAGCTTGGCGATATCGCAACACGTATGGCACGTCTCGAAGAAGGGCTTGAGGTTGTTACGCGCCTGCTCAAGAGCGATACCCCTGTCACCTACGAAGGAAAGTTCTATAACCTACGCGATGCGACGCTCCTGCCACGCCCACAGCGTTCCGGCGGGCCACGCATCTTGATCGGCGGCAACGGTCGCAAGCGCACCCTCGGCTTCGTCGCCCGCTATGCCGACATCTGGAACGCGGCATTTCTCCCGCTTGACGCCTTCAAAGAACGTTCTGCCCTGCTTGACGGCCTACTCACACAGGCCGGAAGAAAGCCCACGGATGTGAAGCGTACCATGATGAAAACCTTGCTCTTCGGACGTGACAACGCCGAGCTAGAGCAGCAACTCACCTGGCGTGACACGAACAAGCAGTACACAGGCAAGCCCCTAGCAACCGTCGTCAACGAAATAGCCGCCAGTGGCAGTAGCGTTGTGGGCACACCCGAAAGCATCATTGAGCAACTTCACGCCCACGCCCAAGCTGGTGTAGAAGAATTGATGCTACAATGGTTCGATACCGAAAACATCGACGGGCTGCGAGCCTTCGCCAGCAACGTCCTACCAAAGCTATAAAACAGGTTATAAGAAGAGACAGATATCCACTCATAATTCTTCTGCGGGCCTGCGGCCCGCAGAAGAATTATGAGTGGATATCTGTCTCACCCCTTGACAAACTAATGATAATAGTATATAAACTAATTACATTAGTTTTAACAACGTCCTGCACCTCGAAAGGGCAGACACAGCTATATACCGTATATACAGCAAAGTCAAGAAAGGGTTTTTACAATGCAAGCACAATCTTATGGTGACTCACTTATTCAATTGACTCGCTTCCCACGTTTGTTTCCTGTCAATTGTTACCTCGTGCGCGAGGCCGACGGCTTTACGCTAATCGACACCGCCATTGCGGGCTCCGGCAAGCAGATTATTGCAGCCGCACAGAAATTTAATACGCCCATCGTACGCATCGTTTTGACGCATGCACACGGCGACCATGCCGGTTCTCTTGATGAACTACACACGGCACTGCCCCAGGCAGAGATAATCGTAGCGAGGCGCAGTGTACCTATCCTAGCGGGTAATCGTAGCCTTGAGGCGGGTGAGCCAGTAGATCAGTTGCGTGGCAGCTGGGTGGTAGCTAAAACGCAGGCGAATCGTACCGTTGAGGCAGGAGATCGTATCGGCTCACTAGAGGTAATTGCCTCTCCTGGTCACACGCCCGATTCCATCGCCTTCCTCGATACACGCACGCGCACATTGATCGCGGGCGACGCCTTCCAGACACGCGGTGGCATTGCTGTATCAGGCACACTACGGCCATTCTTCCCCTTTCCAGCCTGGGCAACATGGCATAAGCCGACCGCGCTAGAGAGTGCGTGTGCATTGCGGCAACTCAACCCAACCGCCCTCGCAGTCGGTCATGGCACCATCCTCGCAAACCCATTGGCCGCAATGGATGACGCCATTGCAGCAGCACAGCGCACCCTGCCAGAGCAACAGGTGCAGCATGTCCGCTAAAGCTGGCTTAGATCGGGCAGCAGTCGTGCAAGCGGCGGCTGCCCTAGCAGACACCATCGGCCTTGAAGAAGTTACGCTAGCCGCACTTGCCAGCCATCTGAAAGTGCGTACCCCCTCGCTCTATAACCATATCGAGGGGCTACCGGGCTTGCGCCGTGAACTGGCCCTGCTCGCCATACGTACAGCGAGCAAGCACCTTGGTCAAGCAGTCATGGGCAAAGCTGGCGACGAAGCCATCCTCGCCCTCGGTCATGCCTACCGCACCTTCGTCAAAGCCCATCCCGGCCTCTACATGTCCACCGTGCATGCACCAGCCACCGACGACCAAGAGTTGCAAGAGGCCAGCCGAGAAATGGTTGACATCATCCTTCGCGTCTTAACAGCGTATAATTTGCAAGGCGATGATGCCATTCACGCTACCCGCTCCCTACGCAGTATCGCGCACGGCTTCGCCTCCCTGGAAATCGCGGGCGGCTTCGGCATCCCGCTATCCCTTGACGAAAGCTTCGAGCGGCTCCTGAGAACGTTCATCGCGGGACTACGTCACACAATCGTAAACAACTGAAACAACTGAAACAATCATGCTAGTGCTCATACTTGCGTATGAGCGTGTCGCGCCTCAAGCTGCTTGATACGCTCCATTTGCTGAAGATTCCATTCATCATTGGCATAGGGAGTCGTAAACCATGCTTCCAGGATTTCCTTCGCGATGCCCTCTGACGTGGCTCTCAAGCTCAAAGCCAGCACGTTCGCATGATTCCAGATACGAGCACCACGCGCCGTTTCAGCATCATGGCATAAGGCTGCCCTCACCCCTGGCACCTTATTCGCCGCAATCGAGGCACCCGTTCCCGTCCAACAACACACAATGCCCTCCTCTGCCTCTCCACTCGCCACCGCCTCCGCGACCTTACTACTCGTCAGCGGCCAATCCTTCACAGCATCGTTCTTCGCCAACGGCCCAAACAATAACAATTCATGACCGCGCCCATTCAACTCCTTAATGAGCATGTCCGTCAAAAGAGTGCGCTCATCACTCCCAATCGCAATTTTCATAATAAACCCCTTTCCGTGTAGCAACCATCAAAAGCAGCAGCGAAGCGCAATGACCAGAGCAATTTGTTAAACGCGACTATCGCGCCCACTGCTCCAACGAGCGATATGCTAGATAGAACCTACAAATTCCACAGAGTCTTCAAAACACCCAATAATTGTGCCTGTCGTTGCTCAATAACAGTGGGCGTCCATTCACGCATTTGCAGCACCTGAGTAGTAATGACAAAAGGAGACACTCCACCAGTCGTGACAAAGTACCGCCGCTTCTTTTCGTCAAAGTCAACATTTTCGGCGTTAATGTTCTTTCCACGCGATAGCAGCACCATATTGCCTAAATGATGTACATAACGATCTCGTATTTCCTTAGAAGGAAATGTCTTCATCCACTGACTATCAGGAGCGGGGCGTTGCGGCAGCACATGTTCGACACTAACCGTCTGATAATCGTAAGAGGCAGTACCCTCTGAGAGCTTCGCATCTAGGCGCAACAACACATAACGACAGACATGTGGCATAAGATACATATTGCCATCCAAAGCTCTTAGGACATCGTTTCGCTCCCCACCCTTTAACTGTAGTGGAGAATCAGGGGCAAACATATCTTTTTTATTGTGGATAGCTTGCAACACATCACAATAGCGATCAATGCGCCGATAAGGTGGAACTCTACAGAGCATAAAGCTGACGACAAGACGTTCAAGATCGATCAGGAAACGCAGTACAAGATGATGCTGCTCAACATTTTGAAAGAAATAAGCAAGTGCCGCTGACATCCAACGATGATGGTCAAGCTGATTTAGCCACCTGAACATAATGTTTATTTCTTTAGATAGATTGACGTTTAGACTAACTTGACCAAAATGGCAACCTCACTTGCGAGAGATTGCCGAAGAGAGTAATGTTCGTGTTATCACAACAAGGAGCATTACTCACATGAACCTTAACACATTGCAAGCGTTTCGTCACGAGGCCTA
>JBBPYR010000190.1:0-6267 GCA_038199755.1 Ktedonobacterales bacterium
GCCCTCCGCTCAATTCATTGAGCGAGATTCGCGGAATCACAGGCGATAAATCGCCCTGGGGCGCGATCAATCTGGCCCCTACGGATGGGCTTCCTTGTTACCAGTTTAATTAGTAAAAGTGCATTATCGCGCCCCCGTACCAGCGAATCGCTCCTCAACGGGCACGGGGCGCGATCAATCTGGCCCCTACGGGGGCTTGCAGCGCGCTTCGCTGCTGCTTTTGACCTGCATTCAGCCCGATTTTTACCAGTTTATTTCGGCAATGTTTATTATTAGTCTCGCAGCAAATGTGGTACTCTAAGAGCGGCGGCATTACATGCCACCGCTCTTAAGATTATGTAGCAGTTTGCCACAAAACTTCAGCTAAAGGTCTTGTCCTCGACTATGCGCAACTGTTTCGTAGAATTGTAAGCAACGAACATTAAACTTAATGAGAGGAACATAATAGACTATGACTATAGGAAGTAGACTCAGTTTTGGTATCAAAACGGCACCACAACATACGACCAACAAAGACATGCTGCGCGTCTGGCTAGAGGCCGACTCTATTCCCTCGGTTGAGCATGCCTGGCTCTTCGACCACTTTATGCCGCTTGGTGGCGATTTCGCTGGCCCCTGTCTAGAGGGCTGGACGCTACTAGCCGCATATGCAGCACAGACCAAACGTATACGTGTTGGCATTATGGTCACAGGCAACACCTATCGTCACCCCGCGGTGCTGGCAAACATGGGTGCCACCATAGATATTATCTCGAACGGACGGCTCGACTTCGGTATTGGCGCGGGCTGGAACGAAATGGAGCATAACGCCTATGGTATTCCCTTGTATGCCCCTGGCGAACGCATTCGCAGGATGGGCGAGGCGTGCGAAGTCATCAAGCTGCTCTGGACTGAGCGCGTCGCCAACTTTGAGGGCAAATATTACCAGTTGAAAGATGCCTATTGCGAACCCAAGCCCGTACAGAAGCCATACCCGCCCTTCGTCATCGGCGGCAGTGGAGAGCAATTAACGCTACGTATCACTGCCCAATACGCCGACATCTGGAACTTTGTCGGTGGCTCCATCGATGTCTTCAAGCACAAAAATGAGGTGCTTGACAACCATTGTGCCGCGATTGGCCGTGACCCCAAAGCCATTCAGCGTTCAATCCAGGTCATGGTCGATCCCAACGATCTGAAAGCCACCAATGATTTTACGAAACCATACATTGAAGCCGGTGCCAGCCACATCATCCTGAACCTGCGCTCCCCCTATCCACAAGGCATCGTTCATCGCATGGCGGAAGAGATCATCGAGCCGCTCCACAAACTGTACGCCTAAACTTGACAGCATACAGTAGAGATGTCCCTTGTGGGCATCCCTACTGGGTGATAAGAAAGAGGCTGAGAAGTAGTAGTTATGTTCCAGCTATGTTATGCTATAGTAGAGGACAAACTATTAAGAACCGAGGGAAGGAACCATGCAGCATCCTAGCGAAGAGATTGAAATGCCGAGCGAGAATAGCAACAATACGGTGCGTCAAGAGTTAGCGGAAGAGTCGGCGATCCTCATGCAGCAAAAGAAGAATAAGGGTAGTTTGAACACATTATTGACCATACTAGGTCTCGTGTTGGTAGGAGCCGCTATTTACGATCAATTGCGTCAGCCTGCCGAAAGCCGCACATGGCAAGGCACCATTGTTGGCATACCCTACGACTTTCGCATACCCACCATTGAGCGCATCCGCGCAAAATTATGGAATGCAGACACCACGAGCATCTTGACGCCTCACCTATTTGGCGTGGGATGGAGCATCAATTTCTACCCGCTCCTCCATCCCAAGAATTCATAGCTACTCCTGATTCTATTCGCGTCAGTTCATAATAGCGTTGGGGAGCCTCCCACATCCAGAAACTGCATACATGATGCATCCCCAGCTTTTCCAAAACGTGTTGTGAAGCTCGATTAGCCTCTTGCGTTATCCCCACGATGCGCTCAAGTTGCCATGCCTGGAATCCATAAGCAAGAGCAGCCGTCGCAGCCTCTGTCGCATATCCTCGTCCCCAAATGTCAGGAAAAAGCTTGTAAATTATTTGCATCTCTTCCTCAAACATCCCCAAACCACAAATACCGCTGGGTTCGTCCTTCCCTTGCTCACAAACACTCCACAAACCAGCCCCCGTATCTTCCCAACGCTTCAAAATATCTATGACGCGAGCATCAGCTTCTTGTTGAGAAAGTACACCGCCCATGAATTGCTGCACTTGTTCATCGCGCCAAAGTCCACTCAGAACTGCGACATCTTCCACAGTTGGACGACGCAATAGCAAGCGCGTCGTCTCAAGCGTCTCTACAAAGCGCATCCCACAATCTCCTAGAAGCTCTACTCAGCCTATTCTGGGAATACAACATCTTCGTAAACAGTATCAACTGCAAAGCGCAGACCCAAACTCAAAAGCTCTACATTGTCTCCTGGTAGATAGGTCTGAAAGCTCCACCAGTTATTTTTCTGTCTGCGGCACACTTCCACCGCTGGATATGCTGTATTCACCAGCACATATTCCTGAATGCTGGCACATTCACGATAGACCGCAAACTTACGACCACGATCATAAGCCTCTGTACAGGGAGAAAGTACTTCGATGATCATCCGTGGCGAACGTACAAGTTCGACCTCACCACGATCTCGCTCGTCACAACTCACCGTTACGTCTGGAAAGACATAGTGTTCTTTTGCCAGTTGCACCCGTAGGTCGGAATTATACACGCGACAAGTATTGCCACGGAGCAAGCTTTTGAGGAGGCTGGTAAGGTTAACCGCAATTGCCGAATGGTTTGCGGTTCCGCCAGACATCATATACACCTGTCCGTCGATGTACTCGTAACGTGCATCCAGACTCTGACGATCTAAGCGCAAATAATCTTCTACATTCATGCTACCCTTTCCAAGGGGAGGACACCTTATCAATGGCGGCAAACTCTTCATCGCTCAAAGACCAGGTGAGCGTGTCGGCATTCTCAAGAGCGTGCGCCGCGCTGCTGGCTCCTGGAATGGGAATCACATGTTCATCCCCGTGCAAAAGCCAGTTCAAGGCAACCTGACTGATACTCTTGCCGCGCTGCTGTGCAATCGTAGTAAGGGTCGTCTGGAGGGCAGCTTGTTGTTTCGGCACGGCCTTTCCTTTTGTAAACAACCCACCGCCCAACGGACGATAGGCGACTAAGGACACATTGAGTTCCCTACAGGCGTCAAGCACCCCGTTCACTTCCGGTTGGCGATGCATCAAGTTATATTGCACCTGATTCGCGGCCAGAGGGATATCATAGCGTGCGAGACGAGCCGCAGCACGGCGCATCTGTTCAGCACTGTAGTTGCTCACACCCACCGCACGCACTTTGCCCTCGCGAACAGCCTGCGCCATCAGGTCCATCAGCTTTTCGACGTTTCCCAGCGGAAAATGGATGTAATACAGGTCGATGGTCTGCACACCCAGACGCGCCAGGCTCCCATCCAACGCCTTCATAAACTGATGAGTGGGCAGCGGCATATATTTGCTGGCGATCACCGCAGGCCGTGCGTCCTGCTTGATACATTCCCCCAGCAGCCGTTCAGATTTCCCAAAGCCATAGATCTCAGCGGTGTCAATAAAATTCAGATCCGCATCCAAGTAAGCATGGTATGCCTTTGTAACGGGTTCGTTATTCTTGCCATATGTCCATTTATTGGTACCAATACCTAAAGGTGGGACCAGAATATCTGAAGCACCGAGACGCTTTAATCGTTTCTCTTGTATCATAAATCTGTTTGTTCTTTCCTTTTAACCCTATTATTACGGGAGCACCCCTACAAAGCGCATCCCACAATCTCCCCCACATCCTCCACACCCTCTTTGCGTAAGAACGCCTCAATGCCCTCAACAATCTCCACACCTGCACGGGGATTAACAAAATTGATAGTGCCGATCTGGATGGCAGAGGCACCCACCATCAAGAACTCTAAGGCATCATTGGTATTGGAGATACCACCGAGGCCAATAATCGGTACATGCGGATGGGTAATACGTAGCTCTTTGGCAACCTCATAGACCATGCGCAGCGCGATTGGTTTGACAGCTGGTCCAGATAAGCCGCCTGTGTTGTTGCCTAGCATTGCTTTGCGTGTGGCGACATCAATGCTCAATCCGGTGATGGTATTGATCAGTGAAACCGCGTCGGCACCAGCTTCGGCGGCGGCTAATGCTGTGGGGCGCACATCGCCTGTATTGGGTGACAGCTTGACGATCAGCGGCAATGTGGTGGCATAGCGCACGGCGATGGTTACATCTCGCACCGCCTGTGGATCGGCAGCGAACACGGCTCCGCCCGCTCGCACGTTGGGGCAGGAGATATTCAACTCGATACCCGCCACACCAGGTACACCCTCCAACTGCTCGGCAACCGCTACAAACTCTTCAATCGCCTCGCCCGCGATATTCACGATCACAGGCGTTTGCCACGTGGCCCACAGCGGTGTGTATTTCGCCACTACCTTATGCACCCCTGGATTCTGCAAGCCAACCGCATTGAGCAGACCCGCCGCCACTTCGAGCGTGCGCGGCTGCGTATTGCCCTTACGTGCATGCAACGTCGTGCCCTTTGAGATGACCGCGCCCAGACGTGGTACCTCGGCGAGCTTGCCGTACTCGATGCCGTAGCCAAAGGTGCCCGCCGCCACCATCACGGGATTTTTCAGCAGCAGTCCACTTTTGTGCTGTGGTGCCAGTTCTACCTGTAGCTTCATTTTTGGACACGTAGAGAGACGACCTGCCCACCAGTCATCGTCTGCAAATCCTTGGGTGTAAGCTGAAATACGGCGTGTGGTGTGCCAGCAGCGGCCCAGATTTCGTCATATTGCAGCAAGTCTTCATCAATGAAGGTTTTCAATGGCTCGCTATGGCCCAGCGGCGGCACGCCACCAATAGCAAAACCTGTATGCTGTCTCACGAAATCGGCACTAGCCTTCTCAATGGTTTCGCCCGCAAGCTCGCGCAAACGCTTTTCATCCACGCGATTTGTGCCACTCGCGACCGCTAATATCGCCGTATCTGACTGCTTCCCTCTGAAAATCAGCGATTTGACGATCTGCGCCACTGTACAACCAATGGCGTTGGCGGCCTCTACCGCGGTACGCGTTGAATCGGGTAGCTCCACAACCTGCGAGGAGAAGCCACGCTCTTTTAACAGGTTCTGCACCCTCTGTGCGCTGGGACTCAGTGTCTCTGACATACATTTTCCTACGTTCTAAACAGAAAATTTTCCGTTTGAGTTTGAGGGCACCCGCACGGGGATGCCCCTACCATGACCCGTGGAGGCGCGTCAGAAGCCGTCGTATCATGGTTTGCGGGTGCCCTAGTCTACACGTGCCGTATATTCTAAACAGTCTGTAAAAAAGCAGACACGGCTGCCATGGCGGGCGTATAGCGTTCACGATGGATGTTGTGACCAGCACCCTCGATATATGCCCACGTCCCCTGTTTGCAGAGGGGGATTGCCTCCTTAGCGATCTCTGGCGTCACAATAGCTCCGCGTTTGTTGTCGCCTGTGATAAGCAAGACAGGGCAACTAATACGCGCTATCAGATCACGCCAAGGGCTCATAAGTGTTCCGAGGTGGGGAATAACGTCGAGATTAAATTCTGCTTTGGAGGCCGACCAGGGGCCAATCTCCTCTTCAGCCCAGGCAGGGTTCTCAGCACGGCACTTCGCTTGGCGTTCCTCGTCTGTGAGTGCTTTGCTGTCATAGACCCATTGCCAGCCCCACTGTCTCCCCTGAATATTCGCCTGCTCCGATGGTTGCGGCATATCTCGCAACGGTGGGTCTTCCAATATCACGCCTCGTAGCTGGTCGGACATGCTGGCGGCGAGGAGCGCGGTTCTGCCTCCCATCGAATGACCAAACAACACAGGCTTCTCTAGCTTCAATTGCTCGATTAGTGCCAACACGTCCTGCGCTAATAGCTCAGTCGAGAAGCCAGTTTCCACGCCTGACGAACGTCCGTGGCCACGTGCATCTGGCCGTATCACGTCGTATTCTTCTTGCAGATCACGCGTCACAAGTGGCCAACACGCGCCGCTATCAGTCACACCATGCAGCAGCAGTAGCGGGGGTTTGCCCTCACCGCCAGTACGCCGATAGTAGATATCGATGCCGTTTGCATGCACAAATTGTTCGATTCCCTCACTCATGCCTTATGCTCCATTCACTATTAAATTGCAGGACATGGCGACCGCAAGGGATCGCCACTACCA
>JBBPYR010000191.1:0-2728 GCA_038199755.1 Ktedonobacterales bacterium
AAGTTGACGGCCCTGAAAACAGGTCATTGACTACCGCGAAGTAGCCTGCCTGATATTCTTGTGGGGTAGGACCTGCAATGAGTAATTGAATTGCGAACGTCGCTACGCTCGTCGTTGGGGAGACACGATTTACTGGAAATGTAGCAGTTAGATTATGTTCGGATTCAGGATACTTCGAGAAGTACACCTTAATGGGATAGGTCTTTGTTGCTGCCGACGCTGTAGCTACATGCTGTGACAGCGAACTTGCACTTGAGAGTGTTGCCGTTGCAGTATTGGTGCCACAGGCAGCGATGGTCATTGTAAGAAGTACGAATGCTACGATGCTCACGAAACGATATGGGGTTGCTTTCCATGCATAAGAGTGTTTTTGTGTGTTCATCATTGAACTTATCCTTTTAAAATCAATAAAACTTATCCATTTACTATAGTGTCGTACCCCTTTATATATAAACGCAGTGGAAAGCAATATTTATGGCATGGATATTTAGAGGCTTTTCCCTGTAATAAGGTCAGAGCCTCTTGAAAGTCAAGCTCACGGACGCCCACGATGGGCTTCCCTACTATGTGCCTTCTCTGCATTCTCATACGACTTTTAAAAAGCACTACAATAATGCAGAAGAGGATTATTTTTCCTAAGACTTTATGATATACTGTTTCAACAAAAGAGAGGTGATAATGGAACTGAGAGACCGATATCGGGGTAGCTTGCTAGGCTTAGCCGTTGGTGATGCCGTAGGCACTACTCTTGAGTTTAGCCAACCTGGAGCATTTGTACCCCTTACAGATATGGTTGGAGGAGGTCCATTTCATCTCAACCCTGGGGAATGGACGGATGATACATCAATGGCTCTTTGTCTGGCTGCTAGTTTGGTCGAGCAAAAAGGGTTTGATGCTCGCGATCAGATGGAACGCTATCTCTGTTGGCGCAAGAAGGGCTATATGTCAAGCAACGGGACTTGCTTCGACATTGGTGTGACGGTTTCCACCTCTTTAAGTCTATTTGAAAAAACAGGGAATCCGTTTGCTGGTTCAACTCATCCGAGCACTGCGGGCAACGGGTCGATCATGCGCCTGGCACCTGTTCCATTGTTTTACGCTTCTCAACCCGACAAAGCACTCGAAAAATCTGCCGAAAGTTCACGTACCACACATGGAGCACAAACGGCTGTAGATGCCTGTCGCTATCTAGGTGCTCTGATTGTAGGAGCAGTGCATGGGGTGAGCAAAGAGGCTTTGCTCTCTCCCTTCTATAGCCCTATCCCCAACTACTGGCAGCGGCAACCACTCGTATCAGAACTTGTGGAGGTAGCTGCTGGCTCGTTCAAGCAACGCAATCCACCAGATATTCGCGGCACAGGCTACGTGGTCAAATCCTTAGAAGCGGCCTTGTGGGCTTTTTATCATAGCACCTCGTTTGAGGATGGGTGTTTGTTAGCTGTTAATCTTGGCGAAGACGCTGATACAACTGGTGCGGTCTATGGACAACTTGCTGGAGCTTTCTATGGAGAAGCAGGTATTTCCCAACAATGGCGCACACGTCTAGCACACTCTGCTCTTATCGGGTCTCTAGCAGACCAACTCTTCGCGCTATCTCAAAGAATTGATGTAGACAATGACTATGCTTAAATCCTCACAGATAGTACCTAAAGCACTCAGTTTTTCACGTACAACATCTCTCCCACGTACTCTTTACCATCTTACACAGGTTGAAAATTGGTCTTCGATTGAACAGCATGGCTTGCTCAGTACGCGAGCACTGCTTGATCTTGCAGGGTTAAGTGATGAAGAGCGGAAGTATGTAGGACATCAGCATCGGGCGCGGCGTATGGTGCTGCCAAATGGTGTTGTTATTAGTGACCAGAAGCCGATGCCGCCAACAGCTCTTGCGCGATGTCTGCAAGGTGCAACGCCTGAACAATGGTATGCGCTCCTCAACTCGAAAGTCTTTTTCTGGCCCGATGTCGAGCGACTTCATCGTCTGCGACGCGTGTACAAAGCACTATCACAAGTGGTTATGGTTATTGATACCGAACGATTGCTAATACGATACTCCGAACGGATAGCATTGACGCCTATAAACACTGGCAACGCTCGTCGTCAGCCAGCAAAACGAGGATTATTTACCTTTGTTCCGTATAAAACATGGCTTGAGTCCGGTTGGAATAGCGAGACAGAAGCACTGCATACGCGTCCACGTTTACGAAGCCACCAGCCCGCAGAACTGACGGTGGACTATGCTGTGCCTGATATTATGGATTTTGTGATAGATGTGCAGCATCTTGAACCACAGGAATTCTTGCATCTCTAGTAGATTTGGTGCAAGCTTACGTATTTTTGTTCTCTATTTATACATCAGACACAGGCAGCCAATTGCTGCGCGTAAGTATCTCGCGAGCGATAGTCGTCACTGTCTTTCTCTCGATGTCTACTAGCACGTCTTCAACATGGTTCCGCTCCATGATTGCTGTTAATTCGGTAGCACGTTGTAGATGTCGAGTGAGAGCCGAGCCTATTTCTCTCTGTTGTACATGTTTGGTAAGAGTAGGGAGTGTAGCATGAAGTCTCACCACAAGTATGTCAACTCCAGGAATGGCCTTGCGATAGTGCTCTAAATGGTCACGTGTTTCTATAACATCTGCTAGCACAAGACGTTTTGCGCCAGCCATTTGAAAGTTACTCCACACTGCCGTTAGGTTTTTCATAGCTAGTTCGATTCTAAAAGGGT
>JBBPYR010000192.1:0-3431 GCA_038199755.1 Ktedonobacterales bacterium
CCCACAATATCGATAACAGTTCGGCCTGAGATCACGGCACATGCAAACATTTCGCGTGCCTGTTACTTGCGCTTCCCAACTGGTAATCCTCTTGGTGCTCCACACAAACCAGATCAACAGCGCATGATACTCACATCAGTACTAGAGCAACTAACCTTGATACAAAAGCCGGGCACTATTGTTGAACTACCTTATCGTTGGCGTCGCATGTGAAATTGGAAGAGAGACTGAAATGGCAGAGAAAAAAGGTATCTATGATGCCTGTAAAGTCAAAGTACGCCTGATTCAGGAACAGTATGATGCATTGTTTGATGCCGTAGAGGATTATAAGACCTTACTGACGACTCTGATTGATGAATGTGATCCAGATGTCGAGTACGACAAACATCTGAGTGTAGTTGCTAACTTACAACGTAATACGGTAAACGGTCTCCTCAGTACGCTTGATACAGAGCTTCATGATGATCTGACACGCCTTTCCGACCGTGTTATTCGTTTCAAGCACTTGGAAGATGGCATCTTTCTTTAGATGCATCTGTTTTCACGAGGAAGAAATTTATGGCATCCTTACAACTTTGCGCTATTTATAACAAGGAAAGGATAATATGATCGTGAAAGACGGACGTGTACAGAGCGCGATTGACAACTGGGCACCGAGATTTACCGCTAACGGTGTGGACATCAATGACTTTCAGCGTGTCACCAATAGTATTGAGCGTTGGGATGATTGGTGTCAGAAATGGTCTGAGTGCGGAGCCATGCACGCGCAAATGGGCGAACAAGCTGAAGCAGAAAGACATTACGAGTCTGCGGCGTACCACTACCTCCATGCTGCGATGGCGTATCACTTTGGGAAGTATTTATTTGTAAGTAAGCCTCATGAACTGCGTACTGCACACGATCACGTTGTACGTCTCTATCAGAGGGCCTTGCCTTATTTTGACTTTCCAGGTGAACATGTAGCTATTCCCTATGAGGGAGGTGGGACCATGTATGGCATCCTGAGAAAACCCTGGCATACTCCCAAACCACCTGTAGTCGTTCTGATCCCCGGCCTAGATTCTGTGAAGGAAGAACTGCACACATATGGCGATGACTTCTTGAGACGCGGGATGGCAGTACTGGCAATCGATGGTCCTGGACAGGGAGAGATGGAGTTTGAGTATCCAATGCGCCATGATTTCGAGGTGCCAGTGCGTTATGCCATAGATTACCTTGCGAACCGACTGGATGTAGATGTAAGCCGCGTGGGGTTAATGGGCGTCAGTCTTGGTGGATATTATGCCCCACGTGCAGCAGCATTTGAGCCTCGCGTAAAGGCTGTCATTGCTAATGCCGGGGGATATAATATGGTAAGTCACTTTGAGCAGTTGCCTCAACTCACGCGTGAAGCGTTTATATCCCGCACCAAGTCGGCGAACGAGTCAGAAACTCGTGTAAAGTTACAAGGTTTTGACCTGCAAGGTGTGATGAAGCATGTAACAGTTCCCTTGCTGGTCATTATGGGACGTTTAGATCGACTGATTCCTCCTTCTGATGCGGAAAAAATGGTTGCGGAAGCAGGTGGAGAAGCAGAACTTTGGATGTTCGAGGATGGTAACCACGTCAATAATAACATTGTTTACAAGCACCGACCTCAGCAAGCGGATTGGATGCGAAAAAGGTTAAGTTATTGAACACTGAGACTCTATATCCCAATTTTTCCGAAGCCGAATTTTCCTATCGGTATAGGCGTGTTCGAGAAGCGATGCGCGTAGCAGATATTTCGGCACTCATTTTTTATAGTACGACAGGTTCGTATCATGAGGTGCTATATCTCTCAAACTTTATCACGTCCAGAGAGGCGTGTCTCGTTTTTCCTGCTGAAGGTGAACCAACTCTGTTGATACAGATGTTTAATCATGTCCCCAATGCACGTCAAATAGCCAATATCGTAGATGTGCGCTGGGGAGGGTCAGATACCGTACTTGCTGTTGCCGAAAATCTGCGGGAGAGAAAGCTGGACAAGAGCCATATTGGTTTTGTAGGCTTTCTCTCCTGCAAGCAATATGATCTGATGAGGAAAATGCTACCGCAAGCGGAGTTTACGGACTTTACGCCACAGATGTCACGTCTCCGCCTCATCAAGAGTGAGGAGGAGATAGCTTTCTTGCGGAAAGGGGCGGAATTTAGTGATCTTGCCATAGAGGCACTCGAACGAGAGGCACGCCCAGGTATTACTGAACATGAACTGGCAACGATAGTTGAAAGAGCATACCTGGGATTAGGTGGTAAGACCCATATACACTACATGGGTACGACGCCGATGAGTAACCCAAGCCTATGCGTTCCTAGCCAGTATCAGTCAAACCGTATCCTTCAGGAGGGAGATGTTCTTATCACCGAGATCAGTGCTCATTATCACGGATATGCAGGACAGATTCTTCGACCTTTTGCCATCGGTACACCTCCTACCTCCGAATACATGCATATGTATAATGTAGCGGTTGAGGCATTTAACCGTATCGCGGCTGTAATTCGTCCAGGGGCAACAAGTGATGAGGTGCTTGATGTAAGTGACTATATCCATCAAGCAGGTTTCACTATCTGCGATGATCTGGTTCACGGTTTCGGTGGAGGCTATCTACAACCAATTCTACGAACACGGCGAACAAGTATTAAATTGCCAGAAACATTTGTGTTTCGAGAGGACATGGTTGTAGTGATCCAACCAAATGTAATCACGGAAGATGAGCGCATGGGTATTCAGGTGGGTGAGATGGTGAGGGTGAGGCCGGGAGGCGTTGAATCGCTTCACCGATACCCGATGCGTTTTGCTCAACTGTAGTGATGCTTTCTCCCCGCTCGCGACTTAAAGCTCCAACTGCATGAAGCAAAAGTGCTTTATGGTCAAAATGGTACTTCAGGAGCTGTCCCCATCTGACGATTGTTCATAGCAGGATTACGTCATATTTTACAGTTAGGTGCAACTTCCTAAAGAGTTGCCCTGAAAGTGACCTGCGAATGAAAGACACGTCTTTGAGGGGACGCTTGGCTGCCTTTGGCCTAATTGCTGTCCTGTTTGTTTTTACCATTTCGTCAATTTTCGCAACCATGATCGTTCGGGGAACCTCCCAGGTGGCTAGCGAAGCTGTACATATGAGCAATCTCTATCAGCAAGCACACTATCTGGTCAGTTCCGAGAGCTCGATGATGCACGCGTACACCCTTCAACCTGGTTTTGATGCTCAAGACGAATTTCAGACAGCCGCACAGTCGCTGAGTAATGTCTTGGACACGATTGCACACGATGGTGACAGCGGTGATCGTGCCTTTGTTCAATCAGTGGACGCCAAGCAAGCGCACTACCTGCTACTCGCCAGCCAATTTTTTGCCCTCATTGATGGGCGCAATCTTTCTGAGGCAATCACCTTCCATAATGAAAAGATCAA
>JBBPYR010000193.1:0-9725 GCA_038199755.1 Ktedonobacterales bacterium
AGCAATCACACCTCCAAGAGAATGCTACAAACAATCATATCTTTATTCATCGGCAAGACCTGCAAAATATTGAGCCCTAACATGGGCGAAAAGAGCATAAGAGGCAGGACGCCTCTTGGCTGCCCTACCTCTTGTGTTTATTGCACTTATTTGGCTTTCTTCCTCTTGCGACCTACCACCCCTACGATGCGATACACCTGTTGTCCCACAAAGAGGAGACCAAACAGGAGTAAGACGCCAATCAAGGCAACCTGCCACATTGGCAGATTAGTGCCAACGTTAACGGTACCTGGAGATTGTAGTGGTGTAGTAGGCTGAAACACCTGTGCAACTTGCTTTGATGAGATTGTCAGTTTCGTCGCATAATGCAGTGTGTGCTGGTGTCCATACGTGACATCGAGCACCGCTTGATAATCGCCCGCTGCCAACGCTTTATGCTGTACATTCACAGGATAAGCAATCGACGTATCAGGCAAAAACGTATCAAGATTTATCGGCAGATTTTGCAGCAGTTGACCACTAGCATCCATCACCTGCAACGCGCCTTTGCCATGCACCATCATATTGCCAGTGTTATGCAACAAAATCTGCAAATTCTGATAATTATTCGCTCCCCCAGCCTGAATATCCGTCGCCGTTAACTGCTCAAGCGCGGTACCGGGCAAATTAACCTGAACCGCCATTACAAAAATGTGACGCACATTCACCTGAAAACGCTGATTCTTTGAAGTAGAGGTTTGTACATCTGTACCTTCAGCCATTATGCCTCCCAGGTGCTGGCCTGAACGAACAGCCTTTGGCACAATGACCTGAAATGGCACGACCCGGCTCTGCCCGGGAGCAAGAGTCAAATGTTGTGTGTTCAACGCTATCCATGCTCCAACATCTTTCCGGGGATCATTAGGCTGACGAAAGACCGTTCCCGAGGTTAGGCCTGTTGTCGCATCCACCGGAGAAAGGGTCACAGAGCCTGTCGCCGTCCCTGTATTGAGAACACGAACACCGATTGTCGTGATTGCACCTGGCTGGAGATTGAGCACATAGTAAGAGTGGGTCACAGCATTGTTTGGGTCGTATAGAGATGGCTGTAGGCTAAAATTCGCCGAGCCACCTCCACCAGCAGCATACGTAGGCAAAACGAAAAAAAAGCTCATGTTACTTACAGCGAGCAAAGAAACCACTACTAGAACCACCACCGACCATGAACCAGAGCAAAAACGAAAAAAAGAAGAGCGTATTCGCATCGGATAACCTCCTAACATACACCATCTACAAAAATAAAAGGGAGGGGTCGGAATGCTCTGGATAGAACATCCCTTCCCCTATTGAACAATTACGGAGCCGAGGAAATGGTGATCGTCATGGTGCTGCTATAAGCAGCTGCGTAAGTGGTGTTAGGACGCAAATTCAAGGCGAAGTTCGCTGTCATATCGATAATGCCCATACCAGTATCGACAGCAGCATTATATAATGACAATGGAGTTACAGAACCCTCGCTCAAGCTCGTACCATCAGTCGTCGTGGCTGCCTCAGGCACCGCTGTTCCCGACGATGTATTAATCCCATCGGTAGGCGTTGAACAGGTAGAACCTGAGTGACAAGCAACGGAAGTGATACTCGTAAATGTGACCGCCGTGCTGCCCAGGGTGCGGAATGTGGACGCATTGGCAGCATTAGAAAACTGCGTCTCAGAGATGGACAAATGCCAACCAGCTCCCGTGCCCGTTGGGTCCGTCACCGTCAGCGGAACAGCAATCGTCAAGGCTTGATTGGTACCATTCAAGGTCGTCGAGCCAACTATTGTGCCTGATACCGAGCCATTATTTGCCACCGCTAAAGAGCCACCGCTGAGTGTGGGGCTAAGGGTACCGCCGCCATCAGCGAACGCGCTCGTCGCGCAGACCAGAAGTAAGAGCAGCATGGACAGGAAGCCAACACTCAGACCTAGCGTACGTCGTTTCAATGTTTTCACGGGAAATTTCCTCCTCTGGGATATTCTGCCTACATTAATTTGGGGGATAGGCAATACGATAAACGGCAGCTCTCTTCTTCGTGCTCATGGCAGGGCATGCACCTAGCAGCCAAGCGCAACTGCACCTTCAAGAGATTGCTGTTACCGTTCACCCTTTTATTTATCGGCAGGGCTTTTGAAATCTTTAGCCCCAAAAGTTGGAAGCAAAAAAATTAGGCGACACATGACATTGCCCATAGCAATGTCATGTGTCGCCTTTTGCTCTCTGCCCCCTTATCCTACTCTATCACCACGATCAATTTCCCAAAATTCTTGTTCTCGGCCATCACGCTATGCGCCGCGCCGATGTTATGCATGGGGTACTGCTGCTCGATAATCGGTTTCACAATGCCCTTTTCGAGCAGAGGCACCACCTGCGTGGCAAAGAGACGTGTCACCGCGAGCTTCTCCTCCAGGGTGCGCGTGCGTAAGGTAAAGCCACGTATCTGGATGCGTTTCGCCATCACCATGCCCAGATTCACATTCGCCTGCATCCCACCTAGCGTTGCCAAAAATACCAGCCGCCCCCACGAAGTCAACACCTCTAGATTTTGCGCCATGTACGCGGCCCCCACAAAGTCCAGCACAAGATGCACCCCGGCACCGTTCGTCAAGCGTTTCATCTCATCCGCAAAGTTTTGATCCGAAAGCGCAACATCCAGGCCAAGTGGCTTCGCCTGCTCCAACTTCCCCGGCGTGCGCGAGGTGCCATACGTCGTCGCGCCTACCGCGTGAGCCAACTGAATCGCCGCGGTACCCACACCACTTCCCGCCGCGTGAATCAGAATACGCTCACCCAGCTGCAAGCCTCCTTGCGTAAAAAGGGCATCGTGGGCAGTCATAAATACCTCCGGCACGCCTGCCGCCTGCACAAAATCCAGGTTGTGCGGTATCTCCACCAGCATCCCCTCATGGACAAGCAGATATTCCGCCTGCGCACCGCCGCCAACAATGCCCATCACGCGCTGTCCTGGCTTCCACTGATACGCCAACGGCCCCAGCGCATCCACCTCGCCCGCGAACTCCATGCCGGGAATATCCGCCGGTGAGCCAAACGGTGCTGGATAAAACCCCATCCGCTGCGAAAGATCGGCACGGTTCAAACCCGCTGCCCGCACGCGCACCCGCACCTGATCTCCCGTTGGCTCTGGCATCGGCACCTCTTGTATCTCAAGGACTTCTGGTCCCCCTGGCTTCGTAATCACTACCGCTCGCATAATCGTCTCCTTTAGTTTGACCTATTTTTATCAGTCATTGTACTACACGCAAATAGACGCGAACGCAAAAAAGGTTTCATATTACGCATATGAAACCTTTTTTGCGTTCGCGTCTATAGAAAGAACTAACCTTTGTTGATGGCTGAAAGATCGATCTCGATTTTCACATCATCGCTAACGAGCCAGCCACCCGCTTCAAGGGCTGCATTCCAGTTCAAGCCCCAGTCCTTGCGGTTGATCTTCGCGGTCGCGCTCAAACCCGCACGCTGCATGCCATAAGCATCTTTCCCTTGACCGCCATATTCGGCCTTGAAGGTAACAGGCTTGGTCACACCATGCATGGTCAGGTCGCCAGAGATTTTGTACTCACCATCACCCGCAGGCTCTACGCTTGTGCTCTTGAAGTTAATCGTCGGGTAGGTCGCTGCATCAAAAAAATCGGGGGAGCGCAGGTGTCCATCACGGCGCTCATCGCGTGTATCAATGCTCGCGGCATCGACCTAGGCTTCTACTGAAGAGTTTGCAGGATTCTGCTCGTCGATATGAAGTGTTCCACTCAGGACCTTAAATTGCCCTCGTACCGTGGCAATCATCGCGTGTCTCACCGAAAACATTGCCTGTGAATGAGAGGCATCAATTTCCCATGCCATATAAATATTCCTCCATCTTGGTTAGCGTTCTATAATAGATTAGCACCCTTACTAATCCTCCAACACTATACCATAGTTACTTCCTTTTGTCAAGGAGCTAATAATTACTTAGCAATGCACATCCGTAGGGACCAGCTTTAGCGCGTCCCCGTACTTAGCAATGCACATCCGTAGGGACCAGCTTTAGCGCGTCCCCGTACCAAATTGTTTATTTCGAGGCTGTAGAGATCATGGTATAATCTTCTCTGTAACAAACGCTAGAGTTGAGATGAAGAGGATTAGTAAAGCATGTTCACGCTTCACGATATACTACAGGCAAACCAAGACCACCTACACCTATATGGTCCCGCGTCACCCGATCCAGAAATGATCTTTCGCTCAGCCCATCATGACAGCCGCCAGATCGAAGCGGGTGACCTATTTATCGCCATCAAGGGCGAGCATGTGGATGGTCGCAGCTACATTCCAGCGGTCGTACAAGCAGGCGCGACCGCAGCCCTTTGCACCGCACCGCGTGCTGACCTTTCCCCCTCATTCTTGCAACTAGTCGTACCCGATGTGGTCGCCGCCCTACAAGCGACCGCACGCATCCGTACGCAGCGCCAACCCCAAACCACACGTATCGGCATCACTGGCAGCAACGGCAAGACCAGCACCAAAGAGGCCGTCGCCACCGTGCTCAGCCACAAGGCTCCTACCCTGAAAACGCAAGGCTCCTACAACAATGAAATCGGTTACCCACTTACCCTGTTACGCCTTGAGCCACAACACCGCTACGCCGTATTAGAAATGGGCGCACAATGGGTCGGCGAACTGGCATGGCTCGCCAGCAGCATCGCCAGCCCCGACTGGTCACTCATCACCAATGTGGGTGCCGCCCACCTGGAATACTTCGGCTCACAAGAGCGTGTCACCATCGCCAAAAGTGAGTTAGTACAAGCACTTCCGCCCAATGGTATCGCCATTCTTAACTATGACGACCTCAACGTGCGCGGCATGGCCGCCAAGACTCACGCCCGCATTCTTTATTATGGGCAAGCGGAAGAGGCGACAGTACGTGCCAGCACCATCGCTGGCGACACCTTATTCGGGCGAAGCTTCACCCTTCACTATCAAGGCCAGCAGCATCCTGTGCAACTCCGACTTCCGGGCGAGCATGGCGTTACCATCGCACTGGCAGCGGCAGCGGCAGGGTGCGCCGCCGAAATGCCGCTAAGCGAAATCGCGGCAGCCCTGGAAAGCATCACACCCGCGAAAGGGCGTGGCGAAATCAAGCACGGCCCCAACGGGAGCACCTTGATTGATGACACCTATAACGCCAATCGGCAATCCATTATCGCCATCACCACAGCCATGCATGAGACGCAGCGAGCACCATCCGGCAAACGCTGGGCCGTACTCGGAGACATCTTCGAGCTCGGCCAATTCGCACGCGAGGAGCACATAAGCGTCGGCAAAGCCCTGGCAGGCACTATCGACTATCTCATTGCCATCGGCGACAACGCCCGTTTCTTTGTCGAAGGTGCCATCGCGGCAGGCATGCCAGAGGCAAACACCACCTATTTTCCTGTTGATGTCGACAACGGAGCGGAATTGGCAGCCGCCAAGCAAGCCGCCGCTAACCTGCTCAAGCAAAAGGTGCAGAGCCAGGATATTGTCCTGCTGAAAGCTTCACGAGGCATGCGTCTCGAAACAATGCTCACACTGTTCTAAACACTCTCCTCCTACCTTCCATGTTGCCATCGTGCAAAGCGGTCGGTAGAAAGGGCCAAGAAAGGATCATATACACTATGCCCAAGAAAAAATTACGTATTGGCCTCGTCTTTGGTGGCCGTTCAGGTGAGCACGAGGTATCACTTGCATCAGCCGCCTCAGTGATGGCAAACCTGGATCGCGCAAAATATGAGATTGTCCCTATTGGTATCACCACCGCTGGCTCCTGGCTGCTCGGTGCCGAACCCGCACAACTGCTAGCCGCACGCCAGACCACCGCCCAAGAAACTAGTCATGACGCCACGCCAGCACACACGACCGCCGTCACTTTCACAGGCGATCCCACCCTGCACCGCCTCATTCCCATCCAGAACAACGAGTCAATTGGTGATAGCGGCATGCTAGATGTCGTTTTTCCCGTGCTACACGGCACCTATGGCGAGGATGGTACCTTGCAAGGCATGCTTGAAATGGCAAACGTCGCCTACGTCGGGTGTGGCGTGCTTGGGGCCGCCCTCGGCATGGACAAAGAAAAAATGAAGATGGTCTTTCAAACCATTGGCCTGCCCATCGGCGACTACCTTGTTTACCGCCGCAACGAATGGGAACGCTCACCGCAAACCATTTTGGACACCATCGAGCAGCGTCTGGGCTACCCCACCTTCGTCAAGCCTGTCAATCTTGGTTCCAGCGTTGGCATCAGCAAAGCACACGACCGGGCCGAACTTGAGCAGGCCATCAACCTTGCTGCCACCTATGACCGCAAGATCATCATTGAGCGCAACATCAACTGCCGCGAACTTGAGTGCGCCGTGCTCGGTAACGACGAACCCATTGTCTCAGTCGTCGGCGAGATCATTGCCAGCAACGAATTCTATGACTACAACGCCAAATACGTCGACAACAAATCACAGGTGATTATACCCGCCAACATCCCGCAAGCAACCGCCGAAGAGGTACGCAGACAGGCTATCAAAGCCTTCCTCGCCCTCGACCTGAGCGGCCTTTCCCGCGTTGACTTCTTCCTGGAAAAGGAAACCGACAACGTTTACATCAACGAAGTCAACACCCTCCCCGGCTTTACCCAGATCAGCATGTACCCCAAACTCTGGGAAGCCAGCGGCGTCCCCTACCCCGAACTCTTAGACCGCCTGATCGAACTCGCCATCGAACGGCACGAAGACCGGCAAAGAAACAAGACTACACTATAAGGAAAATACAACATGCCACATACCACCCACCTAACCAATACCACCATCCAAGCCATCACGGTTGAGCCGCTCAACATCCCCCTGCTAGAGCCATTCACCATCGCCACCGGGGGCATCACCGAGGCGCGTAACGTCCTGATTACCATCACCTTGAGGGATGGCACCATCGGCTATGGCGAGTGTGCGCCCTTTCCACCCAGCACAGGCGAGTCGCAAGAAACAGCCATCAGTGCCGCGCAGGGATGCGCCGATCTCATACGCGGCAAGGACGCAACCCATTGGCGTGTACTTTCTCGGCTCCTGCACAGCGTCTATTTCAGTCAAATGACCGCCATCGCTGGCATGGAAATGGCACTCCTAGACGCCTTAACGCGTCACTACGGCATACCGCTTTACGCCTTCTTTGGCGGTGCTAGCAGCACAATTGAGACCGACATCAGCATTCCCTTGGTCAGCCCTGAGCGGGCTTACCAACTCGCAGAAGACATTATGATGCGCGGTATAAGCAGCATTAAAGTGAAAGTCGGGGCCGACCTACAAGAAGATGTCGAGCGCGTCGAGTCCATTCGTCAGGGTGCCCCCGGCCTCGGCATCACACTGGACGCCAACCAGGGCTACACCCCAGATCAGGCCCTCTTATGCCTTGAGGCACTCAACGACCGTGACATTCGCCCCCTCATGCTCGAACAGCCTGTCCATAAAGATGATTATGACGGCTTGCGCTACATCTCACAGCATACGCCCGTCCCCATCTTCGCCGATGAAAGCGCATCCAGCCCCGCTGCCGTTGCCCGCCTGATCAAAATGGGTGCCGTCTCTGGCATCAACATCAAGCTCATGAAAAGTGGTCTCGTCGAGGCTATCGATATCGCCGCCCTCTGTCGCGCCAACGGAACGCAACTGATGATCGGCGCCATGATCGAGTCGCGCCTCGCCATCAGTGCTGCCGCCCACTTCGTCGCCGGAACTGGCGGCTTCCGCTACATTGACCTCGATACCCCCATGTTGCTGCGCGACGATCCCTTTACAGGCGGCTATATGCAAAAAGCGGGTATCTATGAAATGAAAGGTGTGACACGTGGCTTAGGCATTGAGAAAAAAGCCTAAACAAGATAAAACGGCGGGCCAGAACATGCTTCGTTCTAGCCCGCCATTTTGTCTTGCATCACATACCTATGCCGCTTACCTATGTGCATGCACCATTCTGCTCGTGGGTTGTCCTCTCACTACTGCCAGCAGGCGTATGGCCATAGGCAACAAAACGATGAGCGTCAGCAAGGCGGCTACGAGTAGCGGAAGGAGTAGCCCACCGCTACTGCTCAACATGCTCCCGATCAGGATGCCAAGCGCAAGGGCGATACAGCCAATCACACGCAGCAGCATCTTTGTGCGCTGCTGCCACCAATCATAGGCCAATGCCTGATTGAGCTTTGACGAGGATACACCATACTCAGGCATGCTCAAGCCCAGTACTACATACCAGAAACGAGAAAGTCCAGTTTTCGCTTGCGGCATTCCAGAGTTGTTTTTCAGCGTACGCATCCGGGCAGCCTCACGCCGCAACGTCTGCATATGCTCTTCGACCAAGTGCTGATTATAAAGTGGATACATGTTAATTCGTTCTCCTTTGTAGATAGGCCTCTAACAACGCTGAGAGGTCTGGTAACATATCTTCGCGCAAGCTATACTGCTTATCTCCGCTGGTGCGTACACGCACCAAGCCAGCCGTACGCAAGAGCACCACGTGATGATGGACCGTCGATTTCGCCAATCCCAATTCATCCGCCAAATCTTGCAAACTACAACTACCACCGGCCAGCCGTTTGAGAATACGCAAACGACGCTCGTCAGCCAGTGCCTTATACAGCTTGACCAAGCGTGGCGGTGGCGCGTCACTATCCTCGATTAAGCTTTCATCCGCTACCGCGTAGCTCAAGATCATGGTGTCGTGATGATCGATGTCACTCACAAATGGGCGCGCAATGAAGCTCGGAACCAATAACACCTGACGAATCGCTGGCTCAGGCACATACTCAAAACCATTCGTCGCCACCTCAATAAATTTCTCTGTTGAGAGCGTCGGCTGCAAAGCACGTTTGGCCTCAGCGTCACGCTCCACGATTGCCATGAAGCGGGCCTCTCGCTCCTGAAAGATTTCTCTATACCACCAGCGGAACACCTCTAGCAGCAAGCGTTTCGTCTCCTCAGCACCTAGTGGAAGCAACGCACGCAGTGCTTTCTGATGAACAGACTTTTCGCCTTGCGTAACCTTTACCACCTGCCTCCGCGCCTCCTTATCCCCCTGCGCCGCTTGCAAAAGCAGTTCAGATGGCATCACTCTACGCATGTAACGCGAGTAATATCCCAAAAAGCGCAGATACAGTTCTAGCGGTTCCAATCCCTCTATATAGGTAATGAAGGTAGGAACATCCTTTGGCAGAGGGCAATCGTAGACCAGACCGAGCAAAAACAACCAGTTTTCTTCGCTCTGCTCCACAAAAGTGAGCAAAGATGCAGGAATTTTCGCACGCACAGCGTCATACCACGTGCTGCCAATATCATAGCCTTCACAATGCTCGAAATCGCTAAACGTATTGATAGACAGCAAAAATTCGTAGGCCGGTTTCGCATCGACAATCACCGCCACTGGCTGATTGCGATAAGACGCATTTGGCGTATAGGGTGCATGAAATTCAGGCATCGCTCTGCTCAAGTTTCTGAATAGCGATATTCAACTTCTATCATATCATTCAACAAACATCATTGCATTCTACATTTTTCGTACAGTTCAATTATACCCGAACGCCACCCCAATGTCAAGGAAAAAGTCATCATAGTAACGAGAGAGGTGGCATGTGTATGACACGCAAAAGAAACGTGCCGAGTCGGTTAAATGAGTTTTTTTAGTAACTGTACGGCCCGC
>JBBPYR010000194.1:0-6491 GCA_038199755.1 Ktedonobacterales bacterium
CAGATACTGCTGGCGAACCCTTCTCAGGCAACGGCAGATCGCGAAGCTAAGGCCGCAAAGCGAGAAGTGCGGGTCTTGGCCCGTGGGGTTTTGGAAAGCCAATCGTGCAAACGAGAGAGATTGAGGGCCACCGCACTGCTCACTTGTTGCAGATGCGTTTTGGCTAAGCCCACATAGCGGCTGTGACGAGCACCAAAGGCTCTCACGTCTTGGGAAATGGTGCCTTCTATCCCAGCGCGAGCCGCATAGCGGTCTTTGAAGTCCTTCGTGTGTTGCTCGCGGCGGCGCGCTTGCAACGCTTCGTGCTGGCTTTGAACAGGGACCGTCAACTGGCGTGGTTGCACCGGGGAGCGGGTGCAGTGGGCACGCACCTCACAGGCGGTGCAGGTTGGCGTCGCAAAGCGGATGGTGATGACCTCCTGGCCTCCTGCCACTTGGCGCGGATGCCAGATGACACTGTGCTGGCCTTGCGGACAGGTGGCGAACTGGTGGCTCCAGTCGATGCGAAACTGCGAGATGTCATAGCCATCGGCTTGCTGCGCTTGCCAGCTGACATCGGGACGCACTGGACCCAGAAGCTGCACTCCATAGTCCTGCCGACTGCTCACCAACTCCTGGGCATCCACATACCCGCTATCCATCAGATGCACCTGGGGGAGCAGTTCGCGAGCGGCCAAGGCCTGATGAATGCGCGGAGTCTGCACTCCATCGCTGATGGGGGCAAACGTCGTTTCGACATGGGTCAGCAGATGCACCTGCTGCTCATCACAACTTTCGCTCAAATGCACTTTATAGCCTATCCCACTGAGATCGCGTTTGGTGCTGTAGCGAGCCTCGGGGTCATAGGGCGAATCATGGCGGATCAGGCACGGGGGTAAATCCTCTTTGGCTCGTAGATGCACCTGGCCCTCCTGCTGCACAAACTGATGGAGCCACGTGATGCGCAGTTCTTGCACGGAGGGCACCTCGCGCAGCAAGGCGGCAGCGGGGTCCTCAAAGACGCGGCGCAGCAAGAGAGAGCCATCGCTTCCGATCTGGTCGGCGACCTGTTGGCGTTGGGCTTGTGCCTTGGGCAAGCGTCCCTCCTCAATGCGTCGGCCATAGCGCTCAAACCAAGCCGCAGGGACCCAGTTCGTGAGCCAGTCGGGGGTCAGCGTCGCGATATCCTCCAACGCTGCTCGCAATGTCTCTCCTACCAATTCGAGTCGATTGAGCAGCCGAATGGCGGCCAGCACATGGGTCGAGTCGGTGCGTTGTTTGCCTCCCGCTTTGAGCCAGCCATGCGTTTTACACTGCTCCAACAGGACATCCAACAAGCGTTCCCCCGCCTCATGAGCTAGCAGACGAGCACGAAACTCACAGAGCACCGAGGCATCAAAGCCCGCATCGCTCAATTCGAGTCCCAAGGCATACTTCCAATCAATGCAGCGGCGCACGGCGTCGGCGGCTTGTCGGTCAGAGAGCCCCTCCCGAAACTGGAAAACCGTCACTAACGCCAGCCGCCAAGGGGCGAGCGCAGGCTGTCCAACGGCAGGAAACAAGTCGGCAAAGGTTTCATTGGTGTAGATCGTCCCCAATTCATCACGGATCGTGAGGTAGAGGGAGCCTTTGGGAAAGGCCGCATGTGCGATGCGCGCCGTTTCTTCTGGGACCGGATCAATGGGTAGCAACGGTAAAGACATCAGCGTTCCTCCTTGGATTGGCTAGGCTTCTTCCTCTTTCACCCCTATTCTACCAAACCCCCATCCTTTTGTCTCGTTTTTTTCTCTCAGGAGTTCGCCAGCAGTATCTGTAACATCTGTAACATTTGAAACAAGTGTAACAATCATCACGGCAATAGCTCTTGTAGAGTTACCTTGCCAATTACCATTAATCCGCTCTGCTGGCCCTTCGCCGTCACTATATACGTACCCTTCATATCCGCAGGTGGCTCAAAGCTAAAATAGCCCTCACCATTATAATGGGCAGCAACGTGACCCAGTTGCTGACCCCCACTCCCATGCGCGTTCCAGCTGATCGTCAGCGTCTCATAGGCGGCGAAGTTGCTCAGGTGCAACAACAACATCTGACTATTGTCATTGTCGGATACACGGCTGATCTGCATAGCAGGAGCCACCACGCGAAACGGCACAGCCAGCGTTTTCGGCTGCATACCCTTTGCCCGCTGTAATGCAATAGTATAACGAGCAGGAGCGAGTCCCATCGGCACATAGAAGCCAGCATAGAAGAGATTCCCACTCACGTCAGCCGTTGCTTGACCCAAAGAGATCGTCCTTCGCGGGGTTTGCCAATCCACAGTCATCTGCTCATTGGCGCGAAAACCAGTGCCCGAAAGATAAAAATAGCTACCAGCACCCGCACTTTCAGGTGTCGATCTTACCTGTGGCCAAAGAGGGAAGCCATGACGTTGCACGGACGCGGGAGCATTGCCGCGTGCATAGGTTTTCGTACTCGCCGAAAACTGAAACACCGCGAGGGTCACAATGAGGAGCAATAACGCGAGTGCCACCACTAGAGAAGATCGTCGAATATTTCTTGGTATCATCATCCACACATCCTTTACCATTTCCACCAATCACACAATATACCATTGTGTGTTCGCTATCCATTATAAGCAATTAGCCGCGTATAACAATCGAAAAGGGTCAATTTTCGGAAAAAGCAGGGTATCCCTAACAAAATCCCCCAAATTGGTCTCCAAAAACCTTTCAAATTTCGCCAAAATAGTGTATATTTATTAGGTACCTTTTCAATTCGACATATTTGGCGTCCCTTTAGGATGCCTTTAGGCGGGTTGTGTTTCGCCCATGCATAGACAGATTTGCTAGTTTTGCAAGGGTGAGCAAACACAACCCGCCTTTTTATGCCTTTTTTTCTCATTCCTAATACTGCATATGCACTATTCTGTGTGCAGTCGCTTGTAACTTCGCTCCGTATATAGAAGTAAGATAGCTCTCACATTCTTACGTTCGTACTGTGAGGCAGCGTTATGACGACCAAGTGGTTCGTCACCGCCATATGACGATATGGTGGCAGGACATGCTGCCTCACAGTACAAACATTTTTCATACTACAACCCAGACCAGGGAGATGCCTCGTGAAGACGCCGCACGGCTCACAAGGGCAAACGAGAACGACTGCACATCGCATCACAGCACAACAAAATGGACAGACAGATGCATCTTGGGATTCGACACAGCAAAACACAGCGCAACGGAGCGAAGATGTGCAAGCGTTTCAAACGTTTTATCAAGAAAATCTCGGTATCATCTACCGTTTTGTTTATAGCAAGGTAGGGAACCGCGAAGAGGCAGAAGATCTGACCTCACAAATATTCATGAAGGCTGTACGTAGCATGGACGCGACACGTGGCCCATTGAGCATGCAAAAATGGCTATTCCAAGTGGCGCGTACCACGTTGGCCGATTATTGGCGTACCTATTATCGTGGCTCTATCAGTTCTCTAGAGGAACTTCTCGACGCTGGTTGGGAGGGTCCGACCGAAGGAGAAACGATAGAGATAAGTATTCATCCATCGGAGCGCGTACAACGTATCCTCCGTGCTTTGCCAGAGCACTATCAAGAGGTGTTGACCTGTCGTTTTCTCCTCAACCTTTCCATCAAGGAAACCGCCTTGCACATGGGATTAACCGAGGCAAACGTCAAGGTGTTGCAGTTTCGTGCGCTAAAACGCGCCGCCGACCTCGAACCATTCATTACAGCGGAGAAACATCATGGCAGGTGAAGATCAGGAACGATTTGAAGACTATCTAGAGCTAGAACGCTACATTGAAGAGCTACAGGCTGGACATGCAGCATACCCGCCCAAAGATATGACGACCGAGCAGGCCAGCATTTATCGGATGGCGGCCCTCTTTCGCTCAGCAGTACCCAATGCCGCCGAGCCACACCCCGACTTCGCCGAACAACTCAAGGCACGTCTCCTCGCTGGAGAGCTAGAGCCAGCCATTGAACGGGTGCAACAAGGTGCTGAGATCGTGCCTCCCCTCGTGACCAGCACAGCAGCCACCAGCACGCCAGAACGAGCGGAACCCGTGAAAGGCACGAAGAAACGTGTCAGCTTTGTCTCGCGGCGCACCCTGCTGGCTGGAGGTGCGATAGCAGCCGCAGCCTCGTTTGCCATCGGCGTCGGACTCGACCGCACCATAGGCGAACAATCGGAAAACACAGGGATAAGGGTAGGAACCGCGAGCAGTACGCCAACGAGCAGCAATATCGCAGCGATCCAAAACACCATGATCGGGCTTGAAGGACCGACGAACTGGCTCTTCGTCACCACTCTGGCCGAACTTGGTAGCAACGCGACCCGCTTCGTCTCCGATGCCATCATTGGTTATGTGGTACGTGACGAGACGGCAGCCAACACCAAGACTACCGCTACAGCGCCAGCGATTATCGCCATGTCTGCCGCCTGTACACACATGGGCTGCATCGTGCGCTGGGAGCAGGCAGATCATCAATTCCATTGTCCCTGTCACGACGCGTTGTTTACTTCACAGGGTGAGGGTGTCGTCCATGATCGCTACACAACCCCGCTGCCCTCTCTTCCGCGCCTGAACACCAAAGTGGTCGATGGCAATATCTATGTTGAAGTGCCAGCCCAAAATAGCTAGAGTGCCGCCACTATCTCCACCATCTCTGCCAGTAGATGTGCCATGCCCTCTACCTCGTCCACGATGTAATCAGCGTGCGCTAGCAGTTCGGGAAGGGTATCGTGATGGCGCACAACGATAGAGAAGGCACCATATCCCTCCTGACGTAGACGAACTATCTCCATGACAGCATCCAGGTCGGTGCGGTCATCCCCTGCAAACACAATGCCACGGAGTTTGTACATTTCCACATAGCGGCGCAGCGCATAGCCCTTATTAATTGCCAATGGAGCCAAGACCTCCACCACGCTTTTCCCCTCGCCCAAGCGCATATGCAAACGTCGCGCAGGCTCCTCCAACAGCGCGAATATCTGCTGGCGTGCCTGCTCAGGATGAGAGGCGAGACGGTAGTGGAGTGAGCCACCAACACGTTTGCGCTGCACAATGATCCCTCCCGCACCAACCGCCCCTTCTGGTCCTGCACCATTGCTAAAATGCTGCTCAGCTAAATCAAGCAACTGCTGCCCCGCTTCCACATAGGGCAAGGCGGCTGGTTCGAGCTGCACCTCATGCGTCGCGGGTAGTCCAGCAGACCACTCCAGGCCGTGCGTGCCGATATACGTCAAACCCTCCACATTCACCATGGCCGCGCCATCATCAACCGCTCTGCCAGTCATAATCGCCACCTGCGCACGTGTGTGCGCCTTCGCCAGTAGGTCTGCGACGCCGGGGTAGAGAGTTGCCGCGTCAGGTGTTGGCACGATAGGACTCAACGTCCCGTCAATATCAAAAACCAAGCCCAACGGCTGTTGTGCTAACACAGTTCGTAATTGCGCTGGTAACATAGTATTTGTTTCTCCATATCCTCTATTTCATTCCTCGCTTTGATCTTATCACGCCCATGTTAAAAGAAAAGAGGCATACAATGGTAAAGATTGTATGCAACCAATATCGCTAGGATTCGTAGTTATCAGTGAGGGTTCCATAGCGGGAACGCAAGGAGAGACACGGTATGAGCCAACAAGAGATGGATTCGCAGTCACAGGATAGCGACAGCGAGATACCAGCGCAACCATATTACTGGTCTACAGTACCAAAAACAAACAAAAGCAGTGCTATGCCAAAAAATGAACATCCATCGACATTTGAAAAATCGATACCACCATATAGCTATCAAGCGCAAGACACGCAGGCTCAACAGAGAGAGCAAGAGCCAGTGACACGCTCTACCCGTTCGGACAAGCTTGGGCAAGGGCCACAACGCAAACAAGGCCTCAGCCCTGATGGCGATGCCTTTGAACAGGGCTATCGTCCCTTTCCCACTGGTCAGAAGTGGCAGCAGGTGCCCTGGTGGGCACGCCCACAACACAATAATCGGGGCGCATTTCGCTGGATTATTCTGATTGGGCTGGCCGTAATCTTTGCCAAACCCTTGATAGTGGCAATTGGCATATTGCTCGGACTGGCCGCATTCGCTGTCCTCCTACCCATTGTCATCGTGCTGGTGCTGGTGGGCGTCTTCTCCGTCATGGCCTTGATTGCGCTATCAGCACTGGGCGTGCCAATTCGCCCCCGTAAGATGTGGGGCCAATGGCGTAGCTATCGCCGCAGACGCCGAAGCTGGCGTTAGGATGTATGCTAGGATGCATGGTTGTCGCACTGCGGCAACCATGCATCCTAGCATGTGTCTTCCTTGACGTGATGAATACAATTTGTTAGAGTTGAAGGTACACCGATGTGCGTTATTCCTATTACTATATAAAGGGACCCGATGATGCGATTGATCGCGTCCAATCCGTGATAGATCATGCGAATTTCGCAAAGAGTTGAGATAGAAGGCATTGACAGACAAAAAAGAGAGACTATTACCCGCATTCC
>JBBPYR010000195.1:0-19594 GCA_038199755.1 Ktedonobacterales bacterium
AAAAACACATACAAACACAAAAACAGGTACATCACCGGTCTTATAAGATAACTTTCTTTTATTCAGCCCTAAAATGAATCCAACTATTTCTTCACTCCCCCCATTACCCCCATGTCTCTCTATTTCTAATCGCGAGAAGCGGTGTACATCTCGTATTGCTGGCGCAGGACCTTCTTGTCGAATTTGCCGACGCTGGTTTTGGGGACGGAATCGATGAAGACGACATCTTCTGGCAGCCACCACTTGGCGACTTTGGGACGCAGGAAGTCGAGGATTTCGCTTTTTGTGATCTGGCCCTCGTATTCGGGTTTGGCGACGACACAGGCCAGCGGTCGCTCTGACCATTTGACATCGGGAATACCAACGACACAGGCTTCGAGTACCTTGGGATGGCCCATGATAAGGCCTTCTAACTCAACCGAGGATATCCATTCACCACCGGATTTGACGAGGTCCTTGGTGCGGTCAACCAGTTGAATGATGCCATCTTCGTCAACTACGGCAACGTCGCCGGTACGCAGCCAGCCATCGGCAAATTTGGCGGCGGAGTCCTCGTCGCGGTAGTATGTGCTGGCGATCCAAGGACCACGTACTTGGATTTCGCCGAAGGTCTGATTGTCCCAGGGGACTTCTTGCCCTGTTTCCATGCTCATGACGCGCAGTTCAACGCCCACAATTGGCGTGCCTTGGCGAGAGCGAATGCGAACCTTTTCTTCATCAGAGAACGAGTCCTGGTAGCTGCGTAGTCTGGAAACGGTGGCTAGCGGAGAGGTTTCCGTCATGCCCCATGCTTGCAGAATGGCAATGTTGTTGCGCTGTAAGCCTTCGATCAGAGCCGCAGGAACAGCCGAGCCACCACAGAGCACGGTCTTCAATGAGGATAGATCATATTCCTTGCGATTAATAACAGGCAGCATGCTTATCCAGATCGTAGGCACACCAGCCGCCATCGTCACCTTCTCGGATGCCATCAATTTCGCAAGGCGTACCGGGTCCATGAAGCGGCCTGGCAGCACCAATTTGGTGCCTAAGAAGGCGGCGGCATGGGGACCACCCCAGGCGTTGGCGTGGAACATGGGCACAATGGGCATGAGTGTATCGCGTTCGGAAATACCCTTGCCATCAACCATGCCCGCCGCCATCGAATGTAGGAAGATGGAGCGATGACTGTAGACCACACCCTTGGGGTTGCCCGTGGTGCCAGAGGTGTAGCACATGGCGGCGGCAGCGTTCTCGTCCAGCTGCGGCCAATCAAAGGTCGTAGGCTGGCTGCCAATAAAGGTTTCGTAGTCTACGGAGGGCGACAATTTGCCAGTAGAGCCAGGAGCTTCGCCCATAATGACGTAAAGTTTTACCGTAGACAGTTGGTCGGCGATTTTCTCAAGCGTTGGCACAAGATCACCGTCTACGAAGATGATTTTGTCTTCTGCATTGTTGACAATGTAGACGAGTTGCTCGGCAAAGAGGCGGATATTGAGCGTGTGGAGCACAGACCCTATGCAAGGAATAGCATAATATAGCTCGAAGTGCCGATAGGTGTTCCAACCAAAGGTGGCGATGCGGTCGCCATGCTGGGCACCAGCCTGGGTGAGAGCGTTGGCTAGTTGTGCGACACGTTTGCCCCAATCAGCATACGTGTAACGGTGCAGTTCGCCCTCGGTCTGCGTCACAATCTCTTTACGAGCAAAAAGGTGTGTGGCGCGCTGATACGCATGTTGCAGCGTCAAAGCGTAATCCATCATTAAGCCTTGCATGTCATCAACTCCTCTTCAGTGAAGATATAGAACAGTGAAAGGGTTACGATACTAGGCTACCATTTGTTATCAGCATTATAACACGGCTATAGGTTACAGATATCGATCAATGATCTTTGCCCTCGATTTCGCTGGCAACGGAGCTTGAACCGTGTGCAGCAGCCCAGCGCAGAGCCTCTGCCGCAAGATAGAGCGAGCCAGTAGCACATATGACATCGTCTTTATCGGCAAGATCACGTGCAAGTTGCATGGCGGTGTCGATTTCGCTAGCTGCATATACTTCAACCGACGGAGCCTCGACGGCAAAGGCTGCCTGTAAATCGGCAATGCTGGCGGCGCGTGCGTTATGCATTTGCGTCAGCACGACGGCATCCACATCTTGCAAGCTGCGCACAATGCCGGGGATATCTTTATCGCGTGCAACGCTGAGCACCAAGATAAGACGGTGCGGGTGGAACGTTGCGCGTAGTGCCTCAAGCAGTTTTTGCATCGAATCGGCGTTATGCGCGCCATCCACTACAATGGTTGGCTCATGAGCAACAACCTCGATACGCGCTGGCCAGTGCAGGGTGCGCAAGCCTTCACGCATATCTGTTTCGCTCCACTGCATGCCACGTTCACGTAAAGCCTCGAGCGTTGCGATTGCGGCGGTTGCGTTCTCTAGCTGATACTGACCAGCCAGCGATAGCTCTAGCTTTTCGTACACCTGAGTGGGTGTCCAGACGGTAAAACGTTGGCGCGTCTCGCCCTCATAGCGTTGGTCAAGCCGATAGCGATACGTCAGGGGCGGGAGTTTTCCTGCATCCACTTCATGTTGTGCCGCATCATGCTCGAAAGGGCCAATCCGTAGCAGGTGTGCCTGCCGCTGCTGGCATACCCCGGCGATAGCCAGCAACGCCTCTGGTGCCTGTGCGGACGTGACCAACAAACCATGCTCTTTGATAATGCCCGCCTTCTCCAAGGCTATTTTTGTGAGCGTATTCCCCAGCACCTGCATGTGATCATAGCTGATCGAGGTTATGACGGAGACGAGTGGCTGCAAGACGTTGGTGGCGTCCAAGCGACCACCAAGTCCCACTTCTACGACGGCATGTTGCACCTGTTGACGCGCAAAATAGAGAAAGGTCAGGGCAGTTGCTACCTCGTAGGTGATGAACGGGCCAAATTCGTGGCGCTCCTGTATCTGCTCGACTGCCGCGCCTACTTCTGGTAGCAAGCGCGCTACCTCATCTTCGCTAATCAGTTGACCGTTCACGCGCATACGTTCGCGAAAGGTATGTAGGTCAGGCTGCGTATACAGGCCTGTCCGCACTCCCGCGTGACGCAACACGCGCTCAATGGCTGCCGCCGTTGAGCCTTTGCCCTTTGTGCCTGCAATCAGGGTTGTGCTATAGCGTTCCTGTGGCATGCCGAGCAGTTCGAGTAGACGCGCCTCACGCGGCAGGTTTTCGTTGGGGTCACGTGTATAGGCTCCACTGCGCTCAAAGTCGCTAAAGTTGTAGAGATAATTCAGAGCTTCCTGGTAATTCACCGTATATTTCTTTCTCAGTTACTTTATTATTTGTTTCGCGTCAAGGTGAAGGTGCCACGGACGATGGCATCACTCATCTTGACCACACGCATCATCTCGTGTACGTCATGCACACGCACGATATCCGCACCCTGTGCGATGCCGAGGGCGATGGTTGCCGCTGTCCCCTCCAGGCGTTCAGAGGCGGGTAAGCCGCCAAGCACCATGCCGATGGTCGATTTGCGCGAGCTACCAAGCAGGATTGGTCGGCCCAGACTACGCAGTTCTCCGAGGCGGCGTAACAGCAGCAAATTCTCTTCCGGCGTCGTGCCGAAGCCAATGCCGGGGTCGATCACAATATGCTCCCAGGCAATTCCCGCGGCTAACGCCTGCTCAATGCTGACCGCGAGGAAGCGCATGACATCACTCACGATCTCGTAGCGGGTGCTCCCGCGCATATTTGCCATGAGCACGACAGGCACCTTATGGGCGGCGACGACAGCGGCCATCTGTCCATCATAGCGCAAAGCAAGAATATCATTGACCATCGTAGCGCCAGCCAATAGAGCCTGTTGCGCTACCTCAACCTTGTAGGTATCAATTGAGAGGATAATCTCTTGCGGCAGCGTGGCACGCAAGGCACGAATGACGGGGAGGACACGCGCTAATTCTTGTTCAGCAGAAATAGTGGGTGCGTTTGGGCGTGTCGATTCGCCGCCAATATCGATAAAGGTGGCTCCCTCGTCCACAAAGTGTTGTGCCAGAGCAACGGCACGCTGCACTAGCGTATCTTCTGTCAGCGTGTCACGAGCTAAACCATCGTTTGAGAATGAGTCTGGCGTCACGTTGACGATGCCCATGACATAGGTGCGTTGCCCCCACGCAATGCTGTGCTGCTCCCAGTTCGTGGGTGCCGGTGTTGTAGACATAGCTTTTTGTTCCTCAAAATAGGTGATATACCTCCCTATTATGCAATGGTAGGATTGAGTATTGCAACTACAGGCCGAGCAAGAGCAATGATGAGATATAGAACATGTCACATATGAGTAATGGCAAAAGAAATGTTCATGTTTTGCGGAAAGTATGGCACCTGAAGAGGGGCTGACAGGCAGTGGTATACTACCCATAGGAGACTCTTTTGGCATCATTATAGAGGCATTATTATCAAAATGAAGAGGGTGTTATTGTGGGCGAAACAAGGCGCGTTATAAAAGAGAAGGCTCAAGGGACAGGACAGACAGGACAGATGCAAGTGATCGGGACACGGCGTTGTCATGAATGTAGCGAGGAAGCATTGGGGCGTTGTCCTGATTGCCATCATGGTTATTGCCAGGATCATTTTCCGAAGCAGCAGCACTCGCCGTGCGCGGAACAGCAGATGAAGATGGCTCAGACACAGGTGTGCTATGTGTGTGGCACGCAGGTATATCCCGACCAGTGGTCAATATCGCGCACCTCTCACTTTATCGACCAGTTCATGTGCAAAGGTTGTGGACGGTATGTCTGTGATGAACTACATACGCAGCGTAAAACCGAGGATGTGACTATCGTGCGCGAAGGCATGCGCGGTCATCGCTACCAATATATTAATCGCTACTGCGATCTGTGCTCGCCCCTGTCTCGCGTTGGCGGCATCCGCGGCTTCACCAGTCTGCTCGTGATCGCTGGCACCGTCATAGCCACCATTTTCTTTTATATCCACCATTAGATTACACTACACAGGAAAGGAAGCAGAGAGACATTTTGTCATCAACCGTTCAATCGACCTTGCTGCGTTACCAGAAAGAGATTTATGCCGAACTGCGCCATGCGGTGCTTGCCGCTGGCGAGCATGGTGCTGCTGTAGCTCCCGTAGCAGCAGAAACGTCGTTAGCCCCCTTTTATGGGCAAATGCAGTATCATCTAGGCTGGGTCGATACACACTTTACGCCCACAACGAGCAATCCAGGGAAGTTGCTGCGACCCACGCTTTTGTTGCTGGCATATGAAGCAACAGGCGCGTGGGGACAAATGCCCAGCACATTTGATGATACACGATACTTGCGCCGTGCCTTACCTGCCGCGGCGGCAGTTGAGCTTACGCATAACTTCACGCTTATACATGACGATATTGAAGATGCTGATACTGAGCGGCGACATCGCACGACATTGTGGAATGTGTGGGGTATTCCCCAGGCCATCAATACAGGAGATGGCATGTTCGCCCTGTCGCGTTTGACGCTCTGGGGAATACTGGATGAAGGCGTCGAAGGTATTATCGCAGCAAAACTGGGAGCCATTCTTGACCGCGCCTGCCTCATTCTTGCCGAGGGGCAATATTTGGATATCAGCTTTGAGCAATTGCTGGATGTTTCTGTCACGACCTATGTGGATATGATTAGCCGCAAAACGGGGGCACTTATGAGTGGAGCCGCGGAGATGGGAGCAATGCTCGGTACACGCGATCCACAGGCGATTCAGCGACTCGCTCGTTTCGGCTGGGCTATAGGCGTTGCCTTTCAGGTGCGTGATGACTTGCTGGGCGTCTGGGCCTCTACCGCCGAATTGGGCAAGACGCCCGCAGGAGATATTTATCGCCGCAAGAAGAGTTTGCCCGTACTTCATGCGCTTGAGCACGCCAATCAAGCCGATCAGCAAACATTACACACTATTTATCAGGCACACACTCCCATGACCCCTGAGCAGGTTGAAATGGTGCTGGCCATCTTCGAACGCACCAACACCAGGACCTATTGTCGGAATTTCCTCAGCGAATACTGTCGGCTGGCCTATGATGCGCTCGCTCACGTGCCACGGATAGATACCGCGGTTTCCGTCCGCGCCCTTGAAGACATGCAAACCCTGGTCAATTTCGTAGAAGAGGCAGCGCACTAGCCAACGCAGGTTTCCAGTTCTGCGTCGTTCATAAAGAAGAGGGTCAATGAGACGTTGAAAGCGTAGCTAGAAAGAAAAGAAAAAAGGAGCAGGTCATGGAATCGCCAACTACCCTTCCTACGGTGAAGGTTTCCTTTCCGGGCGCGTTACATACACGGGTCGGAAATCGAGCTTCGACTATGGCTAGTGGTCGTACTGTTCGTGAGATTATTGATGCGCTCGACCAAGACTTTCCAGGCTTACGCTTTAACCTGTGTTACGAAACAGGTGAACTACGTCCCTATGTGAACATCTTTTTGAATCGCGAAAACATTCGCTACTTGCACGGTCTTGACACGCAAATCGCCATGGGTGCCACATTGGTTATCATGCAATCGGTCGCAGGTGGTTAGCAGCGTCGAGACAGGACAGCAAGCGCAAAGGAGGGAACTAGCGTGGCAAGTCACCAAGCAATGAAGCCAGGAACCGTTGTGTTACTGGTTGGCACCAAACGAGGGCTATTCCTTTTGACCTCAACTGACCGTGAGGACTGGAAGATTGAAGCGACAGGATTGACGGGGCAGCGCATTTTCTATGCCATTCTTGACCAACGCAAGGGACAGCGTTTGTTTGCCGCCAGCAATGGCGATTTCTTTGGCTCGTTCATACGCTATAGCGATGATTTTGGGCAGACATGGCAAGAGTCGGAGCGTGGTATCCAGTTTCCAGAGGATAGCGGCCAGAAACTCGCGAACATCTGGGTGATTGAGAAAGGGCATGCGAATGAGCCGGAGACGCTGTATGCAGGCGTTGACCCCGCTAGCCTGTGGGTCAGTACCGATGCGGGCAAGAACTGGACACTCAATGCCAGCCTTGCTCATCATCCCACACGCGAACGGTGGGAACCCGGCGCGGGCGGCCTTTGCTTACACACCATCGTTCCCGACTACTCCAATCCAGCCAGAATGTGGATAGGTATCTCGGCAGTAGGCTGTATGCGCACAGATGATGGTGGCGAAAGCTGGAGTTTTCTCAACAAGAATGTACGGGCAGGCTTCCAACCTGACATCTATCCTGAGTTTGGGCAATGCATTCACCGCTTTGTGCAGCACCCCAGCAATCCTGACGTGCTCTATCAGCAAAACCATTGTGGCATCTACAAAAGCACAAACGGGGGAGATGATTGGACGGATATTCAGCACAACCTGCCATCTGAATTCGGCTTTCCGATTGCGTTGGACGCTCACCATCCCGACACAATATACGTCATCGTAGAAGACCCGATGGCACGCGACAATGTTGGCCAGCAATTCACCATCTATCGTACAGAAAACGGCGGTGAGCACTGGGAGCCGCTCACGAACGGACTTCCAGCTGGGCCAGGAATATCGCTGGGGGTGTTACGACACGGGATGTGCGCCGATACGCTCGATCCTTGCGGAATCTATGTGGGCACCAATACAGGCCAACTCTTCGCCAGCCATGACCGTGGCGAGAGTTGGCAATTGATCGCGGACTTCCTGCCTTCCATCTACTCTGTGACCGCAACCATACTTGAGTAGTACATGTACGCATGTATCAATTCGTTAAGCGCACGATGTTGACGGCAGTGTTCGTGGCAACGGCAAGTTGGGTGCCATCAGGCGACCATGCCACGCTGTGAATGGCACCATTTTGCTGAGCCTTCAAGAGCAGTTGCTGCTTCTGCGCTGGATACCAGATAGCCAGCATACCATCATTGCTGCCCGAAGCCAGAAACCGTCCATCAGGCGACCACGCCAGAGTGCGCAGTGCGCTGTTCGCAAGATGGAAACGCTGCGGTGTATCGACGCAACGCATGCCGAATTGATCCTTCATCTGTAGCTGGCAGGCGACACCATTCCAGACACGAATGATGCCATCATCGCCACCAGTTGCTAACTGCATACCTGTGGGAGCGAAGGCAAGCGCACGCATGGGCACCTGAGCATCGAGATAATAGCCGTGAACTTCCTGAGCATCAGCACTGTTCCATACACGTATCAGGCCACCATGTGAGGAGGTCGCGACTGTTTTTCCGTCAGCTGCCCATGAAACCACTTCTACCGCTGAAGTATGGCGCATAAATGTCTGTTGCGCACGATAGTTTTTGGTGTCCCATATGATAGCGCGATTATCCATACCACCTGACACGACCTGCATCTGATTATGCCCTGTCCATGCTACGCTGTTCACCTGCGCCACGTGTCGATGGGTTGAACGCGCCAGCACGGTGCCGTTCTTCGCATTCAAAAAAATAACCTGGTTGGTAGCACCAAGTACTAGGCGTTGACCATCGGGCGACCACGCCAGGGCGTGAACAGCGGCAGGAAAGCCCTGCTTTAGCTGGACGTTGCCAGTCATGCCCCAGATATAGAGTTGTGAGTCATCGGCACCACTGGCAACGGTTAAGCCATCGGGCGACCATGCAACCGAGCGCACAATTTTTTGATGTTGCTTGAAAGTAAACACTTGCTTTGCGGTGGTAGGAACAAATGCCTGCTGTGGTGCGACTTTCAGCGTCTGCTTCGCAGCCTGCGGCATTGCTGCTGGCTGATTGAGATGGAGCAAGCCGCCCAAGGTATCCAAGCTACTGAGTTTCCCTTTGTAAGCAGCATAGCCCAGGCCGAGACCAGTGGCACCAATGGCAGCTACGCCAAACGCGAGAAATGTACGCCGTGACCGTGCGTGACCCTTCTGCACTTTCGGAGGACCATTCACCGTGCTACTCATACTATGCGAGGGCAAAGCACCAAAATCAGCCATGGTCGCAGAAGCATAAAATTGAGGATCATCACCCTGATACTGTGTGGGCCGATCCGCTATCATCGTGTTTGCTGAGGCTTCAATGGCATATGAATCGAGCGCGAGATGTTCGCCTGGTGCGACACCAGATGCCTGCAAGGTGGCACCATCGGCCAGCACAGTACCATCCACAGCATGACGAAGCAGATACACCAGTGGTTTGCCGCGCATATCTGTCTGTGGCAGTTGGAGCTCCTCAACCAACGCGGGCACAAGGGCCCCCACTGTCGCACTTGCCACAACTTCAACAGGTCTGACCGAGCCTGATGTATTTTCTTCTATGAAGACTTCAAGTTTTTGCATGGTTTTCACCCCTTTTCTTGTCCCAACTGCACACAGTGTATCATGTTGCCTCTTCCTTAATCACTATAATGGGTAATATAGGCTAGTCGAAACGAGAGCAATATGATACTATATTCATGCCATTCAACTACTTGTTAAGGGAAGGAATGCCACATGGAGCTTCAGATGGCACATCGTATACGACAACTGTGTATTCTGTTAACACTGCTTGTAACGCCGCTGAGCAGTATAATGCTACCCACATTCGCCCAGGCAAAAACGCTCCCCATGAGTCATAATGTGCCAGCGGCATTGATAGATGGCGATCTTCCAGCTATTGACCCAAATTATGTCTACGATCAATTATTTTTTATGGCGACCCATTTCCAACATCGCGAGGCGGGCTATGATAGCAACCCAGCGATCACGAGCAATGGGCACGAAGCGTTCGCGACCTACTGGTCGCAAGAACTGAGCCGTGACTTACAGGGCTTCGCGCCTCAGATACGGCGCGATCCCTTTGCTGTCACAGGTTGGACAGGACGACCCGCCACAACGCAGGCTTTCAATGTCGAGGGAAGTGTGGCTGGGGCAACACATCCTGAACAGGTGGTTGTGATCGGCTGTCATTATGACGGCGAGGCACTATCAACGCAGTCCGCTAATGACGACGCTAGTGGCTGCGCAATTGAGCTTGCGGTGGCCAAGGCGATGGGCGCGTACTGGCGCAGCCATCGTAGCTATCCAGCTCGCACCTTACGCTTCGTGCTTTTCGACGCAGAAGAGCAGGGGTTATTTGGCTCATTTCATTATCTGAACAGCACAATCAATGGTGATACCGCGAATATTGTCGCCATGTTTAACGAAGAGCAAAACGGTATTGCGTATCCGCTTCGCTACCTTGGGCAAGCAGCTAATCCACTGCTCCCCTTTTATATCGAACTGTCACCACTACAAAAGAGTCGGCTTTACTCCACGCAAGAGCAACTATCACCAAGGCAACGGGCGGGTATTACCCATTTTCGTGCGCTGATGCAACAGGCTATTCCCGCCGTGTTTCAACAATTTCTGGCACTCGGCTACCAAACCCTGACATATCATGTGCTGGGCAATGCGGATCAGCCACAGCCAATTTTCACGCCAGGTCAACTCAATACTATCCAGCCAGAGGATGACCAGTTGGGCGGGAGCGATCAGATTCCCTTCACGCTAGCAGGTTTGCCGTGTGCTACCTTTGTTGGGAATTCCACCTATTACGGGGCAAACAATCAGCCAGCGTATCCCTATGACCAGCCGCAGGATACTATTCAGCTGATGAATACCTATGCCGACGGTAGTTCACAAAAATCCAATGCCCTCATGCTGGCCCTTGCCTTGCCGGGCATGCTCACGACCTGGATGCTGCACCAACCCGATATTCTTGGTGATACAGGGGATGGAGTAAATGGAGTACCAAGCAGGCAACCCACCGCCGCAATCAGCGATATCGGTATCACCCAGGTCGGGCAAGCTATTGCGCTTGACGCAACAAACACGCTACTCGCGGCAGGAGATAGCTCAGCACCAAGCTATAGCTGGGACTTTGGTGATGGCACACAAGCAAATGGCGTTATGGTTCACCACAGCTATCAAAAAACGGGGGCATATACGCTGACATTACACCTACATTCTGCAACGGGGCAACGTGCTATCAGTAAGCAGATCACGGTAGTCACGACACCAACACAGTATGCCAATCCCTATCAAGCGTATAAAGCCACCGGGAAACCGCCAGCCAATACTATCATTACCTTACCGACAGCAAACGATGCTTTATCAGATAAAGTCGGGATCGTCAGTGCTTCGACGGGAGTCACGCCAAACGCAGGAAACCCGAAAAGGGCCAACACTTCGGCGACAGCACGTACGCCATTGTCACTAGTAGGATACATCGTAGGCATCATCATCCTGATAGCTGGAGCAAGTAGTGCGTTCTTTGTGATTCGTCGTCGCAGCATAAAGAAGGGGAAGGCCATGTAGCGATAGCTGGCGGTGGTTGTTTGTTGGCGTCCTTCATACTAGAGAAAAGGGTATCTTTTCGGGTCACAAGCATTTCATTATTTTACCATCAGACGATATCTTGGAGAAAGCAGACTATGGGTAAACCTATATACATATTGGGCCACAAGAATTCCGACATGGATTCGGTTGCCTCGGCCTATGCCTATGCCCGTCTTCTACAAATGCAGGGCGAGGAAGAGGCGATAGCGGCCCGCAACGGTGATCTTAAACCAGAGGTGCTTTTCGCGCTTGAACGGTTTCAAGTTGAGCCACCAGAAGCACGCGATGATGTCTATTTACAGGTGCGCGATGTGATGCGGCGGGGCGTCATCTGTGCTCATATTGGGCAACCCTTGCTGGAAGCGGGACAATTGTTGCAGGAGCATAATCGCCGTTCTATGCCAGTCGTAGACGCTGATAACAAGGTGCAAGGCATCATCTCGGACGAAGATTTCGCGAAACTTTTCTTTAACGATCTCGACCCACGTTCCGTGAACCGGATTCGTCTGGAGCGCGAAAATCTTGTCAAGGTACTCAAAGGGCGCGTGCTGGTCGAGGGTCGCCGTCAACTGGGGAACCGTGTCCTGGTGGGGGCGATGCAGGCAGACACCATGGCGGATTATATTGAGCCAGGCTGTCTGGTAGTGCTCGGAGACCGCGAGGATGCGCAGTTACGGGCGATTGAGAAGGGAGCCGCCGTTCTGGTGATTACAGGCGATTTGCTGGTGAGCGAACGAACGCTCTCAGCAGCGCGAAAACAAGGCGTGATGGTCATCAGCACGGCTCACCATACATTTACGGCGGTGCGCCTCATCAACCTGAGCACCAGCACGGAAGAGATCATGAGTCGCAAATTTGTGCCATGCCGACCAGAAGATAAAATGAGTGAGGTGCAGTCCACGCTAGCCCAAAAACGCTCCATGCCTGTCGTTGATGCGGAAGGCAAGTTGGTAGGCTTCATTTCGCGCTCAGATTTGCTCAGTGCCCAGCCCAAACGGGTCGTGTTGGTCGATCATAATGAGCGTTCGCAGGCAGTTGATGGCATCGACGAGGCGGAGTTGCTCGGCATTATCGATCATCACCGTATAGCAGATGTGTATACGACCAAGCCAATCATGTTTCGGGCCGACCCAGTCGGTTGTACAGGAACGATTATCACTGGGCTCTATCACGAGGCGGGCATAGCCATTCCCCGTGAGGTGGCGGGCTTACTGCTCGCTGGTTTGCTCTTCGATACGCTGATTTTGCGCTCACCCACCTGCACACCACGAGACGAACGGGTAGCGGCAGAGCTAGCGGAGATTGCGGGTGAAAATATCGATGAGTTTGGACAAGCCTTGTTTGCCGCCGCCGCCGCCGATTTGAATGAGAAGCCAACGGAGGTGCTGATTACCTCTGACTTTAAGGAATTCATCGTTGGCGATGCCAAGTTCGCCATCGGCACAGTGGAAACCGCCAGTCCAGCAACCGTTGAGAAGCGTATGCCTGAATTGCTCAAGACGATGCAACGCATCACACAAGAGCGCGCCTATACCTCGTTCCTCTTCATGATTGTTGACATCATCAATATGGACTGTCACCTGCTGATCTGTGGGGCAGAGCAGGCAGTTGCAAGCGCATTTGGGGTGCCATTGGAGGACAATGGACACGGTATTTTCGTGGAGGGCCTTGTTTCACGGAAAAAGCAAATGGTGCCAATATTGCCACGCATCCAATCATTCCTAAAACAGTAGGGATGTGTAACAATTGTATGCATTGTAGAGCGTTTCATTGCGGTCTATCAATGCTGTCACAGTGGGAATGTAAAGCGGTTAAGCGGTTACAATACCCTTGTCACAAAACACGTACTGTGTTAGACTAACAGCGAATTAGTACGCATGATTGAGGCGAGCCCAGAAGAGCTAATGGGTCGCCTCTCTATGGTTGCGTCACACACAGCGAAGAGAAAAGGTCAATGTAGACCAACTTATATCCACGCAAAAGCCGAAGGAGGGCGTATTTTATCGTGATGAACTACTATATCCTTGTCCCTATTGGTGTAGGGATTCTAGCAATTTTGTTTGCAGCGTATCTTGCGAGTTATGTATTACGCAAAGACACTGGTACCCCTGCTATGCAGAAGGTAGCAAACGCAATATTTTCGGGTGCAATTGCTTTTCTTAATAGACAGTATCGAACTATAGCTATTCTTGCCATTGTAGCGGCTGTCGTCGTTGGTGGTGTGTTAGCAGCGCTGGGCCAGGGTGATAAACTCGGTCTTGGTTTGCATACCGCAATAGCATTTTTAATTGGTGCATTATGTTCCGGCGTTTCTGGCTATGTGGGCATGTTCGTCGCTGTGCGCTCAAATATACGGACAGCCAGTGCTGCTCGTCGTAGTCTTGGCGAAGCGATGACCGTTTCACTACGCGGAGGAGCCGTTTCTGGCTTCCTCGTGGTAGCTCTTTCTCTCCTCGGCGTATCGAGTCTCTTCTCTATCTTTGGGGGATTGAATGCTGCCACGGCGGCATCTGCTCCTATATCGATTGTGGGCTTTGGCTTCGGTGCCAGCTTTGTCGCGCTGTTCGCACAGCTTGGCGGTGGCATCTTTACCAAGGCAGCGGACGTTGGTGCTGACCTTGTTGGTAAGGTCGAGAAAAATATTCCTGAGGACGACCCACGTAACCCCGCGGTTATTGCAGACCTTGTGGGTGATAACGTTGGTGACTGCGCTGGTCGTGGGGCTGACCTCTTCGAGTCAACCACTGCTGAAAATATCGGCACGATGATTCTTGGTGTCTCGCTGTACACGGTTACAGGCAATCTCGGTTGGATTCTCTTTCCGCTGGTGCTCGGTGCCTTTGGTTTGATCGCATCTTCTATCGGTTTGCTGTACATTCGCCCTGGCACAGTCACCGAGCCAGAAAACGCTGGTGGGCGAGATGTAAGCGACCTGGCAATGGGTCAACTGAATGTTGGCTACTATATCACTTGCGTCCTCTCGGCGGTAGGCGCATTCGTAGGTAGTTATCTACTTCTCAATGTGAGCAGTCTTAAAGACGGACGTGCCATTCAGTCCAACGGTCTACCCCCCTGGGTCTGGTTTGGGCTTGCGGCATGTGTCGGTATCTTGCTCAGTATTGCCTTTGTGTATATCACGCAGTACTATACTTCGGGCACGTGGCGTCCCGTCCAGCGAATCGCTAATGCCTCGCTGACCGGTTCGGCAACGGTTATTATTGAAGGCATCGCCGTGGGCATGGAATGTGTCGCCGTGCCAGTGCTAGCCATCAGTGCCGCGCTTGGTCTGTCCTATTTCCTGGGTAGCCGTGTCGAACTGGGCTCACACGGTGTCATCAACATTGGTGGTATCTTCGGCACTGCCTCCGCTACGGTAGGTATGTTGATGAGCTGTGCTTATATCCTGGCCATGGACACCTTTGGCCCCATCACAGATAATGCCGGTGGTATTACCGAGATGGGTGGCGAAGTGGGCCCTGCTCGTGATATCACTGACGCCCTCGATAGCGTTGGCAACACGACCAAAGCTCTCACCAAGGGCTACGGCATCGGTTCGGCTGCACTAGCCGCTTTCCTGCTCTTCAGTGCCTATCTGGACGTGCTCTACTCCTACCAGCATAATAACAGCGCGTATAGCGTTGACCTTGCGGATATTAAAAACTTTGTTGCCGCGTTGATCGGCCTCATGCTGATCTTCTTCTTTAGCTCGCTGGCAATTCGCGCTGTGGGAACCGCGGCCAAGAAAATGATTGAGGAGGTGCGCCGTCAGTTCCGTGAAAATCCAAAAATTATGGCGGAGCGCGTCGAGGACCGTGAGGACCCCGATTATGCACGCTGTGTTGACATCAGCACACGTGGTGCGCTACGGGCAATGATTCTTCCAGGGTTGGTTGCGGTGATCACGCCAATTCTGGTGGGCACCATTCTTGGTACCCATGCCGCTGCGGCCATGTTGATGGTGAGCACCATGGGCGGTATTGTGCTGGCACTCTTTCTCAACAATGGTGGTGGTGCATGGGACAACGCCAAGAAATATATCGAGGCCAAACACCTACGCATCAATGCTGCGGGCGAGGTTGACCCCAACGGCGAAGTGCATGGGAAGGGCAGTGAAGAGCATAAAGCGAGTGTTGTGGGTGATACCGTCGGCGATCCCTTCAAGGATACGGCTGGCCCATCGCTCCACGTGCTTATCAAGTTGCTCAGCACGATTACCCTAGTGCTGGCACCACTCTACTTCTTCCTGCACCCCTAGAAAGAGGAAGCAGTTGTGTACAAATATGCCGCTAAGAATGTTGGTCGTGGCGGCCTCTTTGTACACAACTGCACCTCTTTTCCGTTTCTTAGAGCAAGAGATATATTTTGTCCTTAAGGAGATGCATATGCGCCACAAAATACAGGCCAGTTTTCTGCTTGTGTGTTTGCTCCTAACAGCCTGTAGCACGGGTTCTTTGCTCGGTGGTACAGCCAGCACAAGCACCAATCTTGGTACCAATGCAACGGTTATGGGGAGCGGTGCCCAACAGTTGCAGCTATTTGTAGAGCCAGAGGCGAAAACACAATTTCTCACGGACGCCATCACGAACGCACAAAAATCGGTCTGGTTAGAGATGTACTTGCTCACGACGACGCGCATTATTCGTGCATTGGAGGAAGCCGCGCATAGAGGTATCGATGTACGGGTGATGCTTGAACCACATCCGTACACCTCTTCCGGGTATACCCCTGACAAGACGCTTGACATACTCAGAGCGGCGGGCGTCAAGGCACAGGCGAGTAGTCCCAATTTTTCGCTCACGCATGAAAAAGGGATGATTATTGATGGTGTCACGGCCTATATCATGACCTCAAACTTCACAAACAGTGCGTTGGGGGGTTCGACCTCTGGCGGTGTCACCTATCAGAACCGCGAATTCGATATCGTTGATAGCAATAGTCAGGATGTGCAGGCGATTATCGCTATTTTTAACGCGGATTGGCAGCATAGCGAGGCCCAATTCAATGCCCCTAATTTGGTTGTTAGCCCGACCAACTCACGTCCTATCTTGCAGGCACTGATCGCAAACGCGCATCATACACTGGTGATTGACGCGGAAGAGATGCAGGACGATGCCATTGAGCAGGCGTTGGTGGCTGCCGTAAAACGGGGTGTGCAAGTACAGGTCATCCTGCCCGCACCACAGGCTGGGCAAAGCGATAGTAACAGTAACGGTATTGCTACGATAAAACAGGGAGGTGTGCAGGTCAAGGAAGATAGCCACCTGTATATGCATGCTAAAATGATGATAGTGGATGCTCAAAAAGCGTTTGTTGGCTCGGAAAATATCTCAGGTGCCTCACTGGATGGCAATCGTGAACTGGGCATTATCATCGCTGATGAGCAGGTCATAAACATGCTACAGCAAACATTCCAACAAGATTGGAACGACTCGCAAAGTATATAATGGTGTCATTGATGTCATAAACAGAAATTTGGAAGGATACTTTTCATATGGTTACTGAAGTCGCTATTTTTAACGCACTCCCCGGCAAAGAGGAAGAGTTGGGGCAAGGAATTGTGCGTGGGCTGAACGTTATTCGTCAGCACCCCGAATGTATTTCCGCGAATGTCGCTCACTGCATCGAACAGCCAGGACGCTACATGTTGAGTGTGGTCTGGACCTCGCTTGAAGCCCATACCCTCGATTTTCGTGGTGGGCCACTCTTCCCACAATGGCGCAGCAATATCAATGGCCTGTTTGCCCCTACTCCTGAAGTCTTCCACTACCAAGCATTCTAAAAAGAATTCAGTAGAGAGGTCCCTTGTGGGCCTCCAAATTCATGAGAGTAGAGAGGTCCCTTGTGGGCCTCCAAGCACGAGAAACAAAATCGCGTTTTCATGCTTGCAGGAGGCCCACAAGGGACCTCCCTACTTGGTGCGTGTGAGCAGGAGAATTGATAGCGATGTCTGACCTTGAACATACCCTTAACGAGCAATTCAGGACGGCAGAGACGCCTTCGCTAGAGATAATGGAGAATAGTGAAGAAGCGCGACTCGCAGACCATGTCGCGACGCTACGCCATCAGATCGAGGAGGCGAACTACGAGTACTATGTGCAGGACAAGCCAGCCCTGACAGATGCTGAATACGATCAGCTTATGATCGAGTTGCAACGCATAGAGCAAGAGCATCCAGAGATGCAAACGCCGGACTCACCAACGCAGCGCGTCGGTGCTGGTCCCGTGCAGGACGTGCCGCAACAGCGTCATCCCGTGCCCATGCTCAGTCTCGCCAATGCACGAAGCGAGGAAGAACTGTTAGCGTGGCATAAACGCGCCCTAAACATTTTGCCCAATGCCAGCTTTGCATATGTGTGTGAGCTGAAAATAGATGGTTTGGCAATGGCACTAACCTATGAAAAGGGTCGCCTGACCATAGGAGCCTCGCGCGGTGATGGCACCATCGGCGAAGATTGGACGCCCAACATTCGCACGATTCGCAGCATTCCGCAACGTCTGCGCGGTGAGCACATTCCCGATAAAGTGGAGGTGCGCGGCGAAATTTATATGTCCATCAAAAGTTTCGAGCGACTCAACGAGGAATTGAGCGACGAGCATCTTTTCGCCAATCCACGTAACGCAGCCGCAGGCTCCTTGCGGCAAAAGGATGCACGTGTTACCGCATCACGTCGCCTGGATTTCTTTGGTTATCAGATTGGCTATATGCAAGGGTTTGATGCACATAGTCAGTGGGAGGCATTGCAATACATCAAAGAGTGGGGATTTCCCGTCAATCCACATATTCAGCAGGCACAAAGCCTGGATGAGGTGATGGAGTATTGCCAAAAGTGGGAAAAGGAACGGTTTAACCTGCCCTACGAAATCGATGGCGTGGTTATCAAGATCAATGATTTCGCACAACAACAAGAGCTAGGTGTGGTCGCACGTGACCCACGTTGGGCAATCGCTTTCAAGTACCCGCCAACGCAGGTCGCGACAAAGCTGCTGGACATCGGCATCAACATTGGGCGCACTGGCTCGGTTAATCCGTGGGCCGCTTTGGAGCCAATCAACATTCGTGGCGTCACCGTTTCGCGTGCCAGTTTGCATAATGAGGGCGACATTCAGCGTAAAGACCTGCGCATCGGCGATTGGGTGCTGGTGCAGCGGGCGGGCGAGGTCATTCCCCAGGTGGTCAAGCCTGTGATCGAGCGGCGCACAGGAGAAGAGCAGGTATACCATTTGCCGGACCAGTGCCCGGTTTGCGCTACCCCCATCGTGCGTGTGCCTGATGAAGCGATGGCCTATTGTCCAAACGAGGATTGTCCGGCACGTGTCCTTGAAAGCCTGATCCACTTTGTCTCGCGTGGTGCGATGGATATCGAAACCATCGGCGAAAAGATGTGCCAGCAACTCTATAAGGCGGGCATGGTCAAAAATTTTGATGATTTTTACACGCTCACCCGCGAGCAACTCTTGACGCTGGAAGGGGTCAAAGAGAAAAGCGCGGACAACATGCTCAAGGCCATCGAAAGCAGCAAGCAGCGTCCCTTCTGGCGGCTCCTCTTCGGCCTCAATATCCGCTATATGGGAGAGAAAACGGCCCAAATCATCGCGGAAGCCTTCGAGAACATCGACAAGCTCTTGGCTGCGCAAGAGACAGAGATTCTTGCCGTGGCTGGTATCGGCCCCGAAATCGGACGAAGCTTGTATTCATGGCTACAAGAAGAGCGTAGTCGAGCGTTGATCGAGCGTTTGCGACAAGCGGGCGTCAACATGCAGGGCGAACAACGCAAAATCGCGACTGGCCCACTGGCCGGACAATCCTTTTTGCTCACAGGTCGCCTGACCAGCATGACACGCCCAGCCGCGGAGGAGGCCATCACTGCACTTGGTGGCACGATTGCCTCTGGCGTCAGCAAAGCGCTCAGTCATCTCATCGTTGGTGAGGACGCTGGCTCCAAGCTGGCAAAGGCTCAAAAAGCTGGTGTGCCCATTCACGATGAGCAATGGCTACTCGACCTGCTGAAAGAACTAAGTGAGGCAGAGTAAAAAGCAGCCGAGAAGCGCGCTGCACACTCCGTAGGGGCCAGCTTGATCGCGCCCACCGCTGAGGTGCGATTCGCCAACGGGCACGGGGCGCGCTAATGCACTTTTACTAATGAACCTGGTAATCAGAGAAACCCATCCGTAAGGGCCAGATTGATCGCGCCCCGTGGCGATTTATCGCCTGTGATTCCGCGAATCTCGCTCTATGAATTGAGCGGAGGGCGCGATCAATCTGGCCCCTACGGAGCCTGTAGTGCGCTTCGCTGCTGCTCACGCGATTACCAGATTAAATTGTCAAAATGCA
>JBBPYR010000196.1:0-2958 GCA_038199755.1 Ktedonobacterales bacterium
GCAGTGGCGCATGGTCGTATAGTAGGGACAGGGCTTGCCCTGTCCTGCCTCTTTTCTTGTTCACAGATTCACCCCCGAAAGATGGCCTTCCAATTGTGATATACTCAAACATCCAACTCGAAATAGTGTACTGCTTTGCAACATCGCCTCTAACGTCCTCGTTGAATATGTTGCTTTAGTAAGGTAGGCTTCGCTTACCTAGTGGCTGTTCTCTGTAGTATAAGGAAGTACAAAAGAAAGAGGTAAGTAATGGATGCACACGAAGAGACACCGCCTATGTTACCCATCGGGGGGAAAATCGTAGGGTCAACTGGGGCACCACGCCTTGAGCAAGGCGCATTGAAACTTGTTGATATCGCTACATCGACAATGGCGAATATTGCGCCCGCCATGAGTTTTTATTTCAGTTCCGCTCTGATTGCTCTGGTGGCAGGCGTCGCATCGCCTCTGGTCATTGTCGCGGCAATGGTTGCTATTGCACTGCTTGGCAACACGCTTGCAGAGTTCTCGCGTGTGATGCCGTCAACAGGATCGTTTATCACCTTCATCGGTAAAACATTTGGACCTGTAATGGCTGTAACCACAACCATTGTTATTAGTATTGGCTACATTGTTGCCATGTCTTCAGTGATTGTTATCTCAGGAGGTTGGGTACAAATCATCCTGAATAGATACTTTGGCATCAATGTTCCCTGGCAAATACTCACACTCATCTTCGTTGTCATTGTCTACTTCCTCATGGTGCGAGGTGTTCATCTCTCCACGCAGTGGGCTGGGTACTTCTTTGTGCTTGAGATGGTTGTTCTACTACTCGTTTCTATTGTTGGATTGGTGACGAACGCTTCTCATCTCTCGCTCGCACCTTTCAATCCTGCGAATATATCAGGTGGATTGACAGGCTTCGGGCTAGGCTTTCCTGTCGCTGTCTACCTGTTTGTGGGTTGGGAGAATTCCGCAGCACTTGCTGAGGAAACGGATAATCCAAGAAGTAATGTCCCTAAGGCAATTTACTCAAGTATCTTGTTGATGGGAGTAAGCTACATCCTGTTCTCGTGTGCTACCGTTGTCATCTTCAATTACAACACAAATGCTCTGGCATCAGCAGAAATTCCCTTTATCACGGCCGCCGAGAGGATTTCTGGTATTCTTGCGTTGCTTGCCTATATCGCTGGCTTTACCTCGACCATGAGTGCGATGATTGCTGGCTCAAACTCGCAGTCGCGCCTCATCTTTAATGCTGCAAGAGAAGGGCTTTTACCAACCCGTTTAGCAGCACTAGACCCGAAAACACATGCTCCGTGGGCAAGTTTTCTGGTCTTTTTCGCTATTGGTCTTGCCATTGCCTACCTCTTTGGGTGGAATGTCCCGCCCGTTACCTTCTTTGGCGAAATCGCCACGCTTGGTACTATCTTGATTGCTCTGACCTACCTCGTCACAAACATTGCCCTTCCCTTCTATTACAGACGACATCATCCAGAGCTGTTTTCGGTTGTCAAGCATCTAATCTTACCAATCCTGGGCGTACTCGCGATAGGCTTTCCCCTGTGGGCACTTGTCCAGCCTGGACAACCAGCTCCCTACAACTACTTCCCCTGGATTAGTCTAGGTATTGTTGTGCTCGGACTCATTTACGCTTTTATCCTTACGCGTAGGGACCCAACACTAGGAGATCGCGTAGGGTCGCTTGTGGCGGACCGAGAGTAAGTATTGTAGATACAAAAAGCATGAGTGCCATCACTTACTAAGATAAGTGATGGCACTCATGCTTTTTCATCTGGAACTACGCGCCCAACTCTGCGCGTCGCGTCTGCAGTTTACCGATACGCTCCTCTTGCGTTGCCAGTTTCTCACGCTCTTTCTCGACCACCTCTGGCTTTGCTCGCGAAACAAAGTTCTCGTTGGCAAGTTTCGCGCTTACGCGCACAATCTCTTGCTGTGCCTGTGCAATCTCTTTATCGAGTCGCTCCAACTCCTTGCCGATGTCAAGCAGACCTGATAGTGGTAAGTAGATTTCGACTGGCCCTGCCAACAGACTCATCGCTTGTTCCGGCTTTTGTGCTAATGACTCATAGAGCACTGGTTTCTCGGTTCGTGCTAGAAATTCGATGAGGGGCGATTGCGCCTCGAACATCTGCGTCTCTGTGCCGACAACCATCTGTACCGCGATACGGCGTGATGGTTCAACATTTGCCTGATTGCGTGCATCACGAATACGTGTAATCACCTCTTGTACAAGTCCAAACTGCTGCTCCGCTTCATCGTCGATAGCCTCAATATTGGCATGAGGCCAAGGTGCAACAATCAAGGCGGAGGCGGGCCACTGCTCTTGATTTGGCTCGCTTGTCTGATAGAGATAGTGCCAGACCTCTTCCGTTACAAATGGCATGAAGGGATGTAGCAGGCGCAAACTCTGGTCAAGCACGGTACGTAGAATGCCAGCCGTTGTCTGCCGGGCGTGCTCATTGCCCTGCATCTGCACCTTCGCAATCTCCACGTACCAGTCGCAATAGTCGGACCAGAAAAACTCGTTGATCTGGCGCCCAGCTTCGCCTAGCTGGAACTCGTTAATCAAGCGCGTCACATTCTGTGTTAGTCGTGCTAAACGTCCGAGTATCCAGCGATCTGCCAGCGTTTTTGGTTGCACCTCTGTAATACTCGGCACCCCATGCCCGACCTCGGCGGTGGTCATCAGCACAAAGCGTGAGGCATTCCAGATTTTGTTGGCGAAATTGCGATTGCCAATGATGCGTTCTGGTACTAGCTTGGAGTCGTTGCCGGGGCTACTACTCGTCGCCAGCGTAAAGCGCAATGCATCGGTTCCATATTGGTCCATTACCTCGATAGGATCGATGACGTTGTTCTTAGATTTGCTCATCTTCTCACCCTTAGCGTCGCGCACCAGACCATGCAGGTAGATGGTGTGAAACGGTACGGTCCCCAGGAAGTGAATGCCCGACA
>JBBPYR010000197.1:0-33317 GCA_038199755.1 Ktedonobacterales bacterium
AAAAAAAACCACAACCAAGATGCCCAAATAATTTTTTTAATACGCCATTTTTTATTTGTTTTTGGTTGCTGGTGCCCCCCCAAACCCCCCCACAACTACAGAATTCTATCAGGCCCCAGAAAAAAGGGGGAGAATTCCCCCAAAAAGATGGAAAACACGGTTTTCTTTTATAGAGAGTAGTGCAAGACGCCGAAAACGGCAGGATGGCTCGATGGCTCGTGGCAACCACACAAGTCATCAGCTCCATCGAGCCATCTTAGTCGTTCAAGCTGGAGGTATTCCGTACCCAGGACTTCCCCCACACACCCCTTATCTGGATACGCCGGTTGTGGTTTCCCCCCAGGACAGCAACCGGTCTCTTTTTTCTCATATCCACATAATTACCTACCAATTTAGGCTACTTCCCGTTTATTCTCACTGACGATATGAGTTTATCATGATATGATGAGAAAAAAAGAGAAGGTAGAAAAGGTCATACAACTATGGAGCAAATAAGTTATAACCCTGCTGCTAACATCAATAGTCCTCGCGGTCCTCGTGCCTCACGCGGAATAATCATTACCGCCATCACCTTATTTGCTTTATCCGGGCTGCTGCTTGGTTTCACAGCTGGTGCGCTCGCACGGCCAAAGCAGGCTCAGACGGGCACACACAACAATGATGGTTTGCAACCTGTTACCCTACAGACAAAGACGACCCAAACATCTCCCACGACAACTCCAGCCCAAATTAGGCTCGGCTGCCCACTGATTACGGCAGACAACAATACGCTGAAAGCAAATAACACTATAAATTACACCCTCAATGTGCAGGCCGCTGATAAATCAGCAACTTGCTTACAGGGTAAGCCTGTTCACGAGGCTGGCATCACCTGCAAAGCATGGCTTATTAAGTCATCAGATGATCCCAAAGAGCTGCCTGCCGATCGGCTTCTCCATGTAGACGGATTGGGGCAACCGCTACCCCACGAGATCGCCAACGGCCTAACATTCGATCCCACAACGCCACAGGTCCAGCCGTGTAACGATCAGGGGCAAGGCACCTGGAAATATGGGGTAGCCGCCTCTGTGGATAAAGGCCATTATCGCCTGATGGTCCTCACAGACTGGCAGGGCAAGTTTTACAATTGGAGTTGGGTCGATATCACGGTGAATAAGGGTGATAATTAAGCCAACTCGTGCAGAATGCCCTTTACCAGCGCAGCAAATCTGGGGCGTGCGGCATCGCTAGTGGCCAGCACGCCCTCGTGGTTGACCTCTTCTGACTCTTCTCCGGTTGCCATATTCGTAATCAAGCTGATGCCGAGCACGCGCATGCCCATGTGTCGGGCCACCACCACCTCTGGCACCGTTGACATGCCCACCGCGTCCGTGCCCACGATACGCAAGAAGCGCAACTCCGCCTGCGTCTCAAAACTTGGGCCCGCCACCATCGCATAGATACCCTCGTGCAAGGTCGCGCCAACCTGTGCCGCCACTGTGTGAGACAGTGTACGTAGCACTGCATCATACGCATGGGCAAGGGCAGGAAAGCGTGGTCCAAAGCGTTCATCATTCGGCCCCACGAGGGGATTCGCCCCGGCCAGACCTGCGAAAGCGATATGATCGCGAATGACCATGAAATCACCCGGACGATAGGCAGGATTGACGCCACCAGCAGCATTGCTCACAAACAACGTGTTTGCCCCCAAAAGGTGCATCACGCGCACCGGAAACGTAATCACAGGCACCTCATAGCCCTCGTAGAGGTGGAAGCGTCCCTGCATAGCCACAATCGGCACGCCCTCAAGCGTGCCGATCAGCAAACGGCCAGCATGCCCCTGCACGGTTGAACGAGCAAAATGCGGGATTTCGCTATATGGGATAGCCACCGCCTGCTCGATTTCTGCTGCCAAATCGCCTAGACCAGTCCCCAAAATAATCCCCACCACCGGTTTTACCGCTGTATGCGCCTGGATAGCTGCTACCGCCTCCATTGCCTGTTCATATTGCATTGCTAGTACCTCTTACTATTTTATACAATCCACAGATGTTGGATGAGCTAAGAAGTTCTCTGTCCCCGCGAATTGCCGAGAGTTGGGCTTCTGGCAATAGTATACGCACCATTGACGGCAATATTAATGCCACAGGTTGCAACATGTTCTCTTCTCATTGAACATCTCTATCCTCTTTGCTCTTATCTAACTCTTGCTAAAACAACTGAAACATTTGAAACAAGTGAAACAACTGTAACAAGTGTAACTTTTGTAAGGTATGGTTCAAAGTGAGCGTGAACCACTGTGACAATTGACGCACCAAGTTGACGACAAGAATCCCTGAGAGATTTGGTGAACAGATGAAAAACACCACCAAATCTCTCAGGGAGGAAACATGATTCATGGTAGCACGATTGAGGAGCGAGTCCACATGATCAGTCAGATGCTGGCTGAGCCCAGTCATGGGTTGGTCAGTCAATTGAGTCGGACCCATCAGGTTTCTCGTCAGACCTTGTACCGATGGTTGGCAAGCGGACGGCAAGCCTTGCAGGAGGCCTTGGGAAAGAAGATGGTGTCCAGCAAGCCAAGCGCATCGGTTGCCACACGGGTCCTGACCCTGTTGATCGAAACGCACGCCAGGTATCGAAGCATTCAATCCTATCTGCGAAGCCAACATGGCATCAAGATCAGCTTGGGAAAGATCGCCAGCATTGTCAAAGAAGCTGGGCAACGTGCCCAAGACTGGATGAGCCAGCAACAGGCAGGGACCGCACGTGCCTTGGCCTTGGATGAACAATACAGCAGCCAGCGGGGAAAAGCCTACCTCAATGTCATTGATGTCCACAGTGGACAAGTCTGGGCAACCATGCCCCCCGTGCAGGTCGATGGCGAAAGTTGGACCGTGCTGTTGTGGTATTTGTGTGAACAAGGGCTCAGCGCGTTGAGGACGGTCAGTGACGGTGGTCGGGCCATCCAGGAAGCCGTGAGTCAGGTTCATGGCCAAGAGTTCCACCAACGAGATGTCTGGCATCTCTTTCAGACTGCCGCCCAAGTCCAGGGACGCCTCGATCGTGCGGTCAAAAGCGAACAGGAGCGTTTGCGCCTGATCCAGCGACAGGCCGAAGGCGAGGCGAGCGGGAAACGAGCACGAGGAAGGTCTCCCAAAGCCACGCTTCCCGAGCAGCAGACCCTGCTTGCTCAGATGGAGTATGTCGCTGATGGCGTTCGTTATCTCTGCCAGCAATTGCACCGCTTGTTGGAGGTTGTGGTGCTCCATTCTGGTCGCGTTCTTAGCGGGCACCACCGTCAAGGCGAGATCGAAGCGGTGTTGGACTTGTTGGATGAGGTGGCACCATTGGCCAGACCCGCTTTGCAGGGGCAAATTCAGAGACTCTGTAAGCACCTTCGCTTGGCGTTGTCGCAGACCCTGGTATTTGTCAGGCAGCTGGATGCGGTGCAAGAGCAGGCTTCGCGCCTCTTGGGAGCGGAAGCAGTAGCTCTGTTGGCGTGGGCATGGCTGCGACGAACCGTGCTTGGTCCGAGCAGCAACGACCTGCTACAGAGTGTTCCCACGGCGTGGCGAAGCGAGGCCTCTCATCTGCTGGTGGCCTGGGATCAAGCGGTGCGAGCCAGTAGTGCCGTGGAAAATTGGCACAGCATTGTCCGGCCTCATTTGGCCGTTCATCGGGTCCTTTCGGCTGGCATGCTCGCTTTGCTGGCGGTTTGGCATAATCATCGCATTGCTCCTCGTGGGCTTCATGAGGGGCTTTCTCCCTTACAACGCACAGGCTCAACCTCCTGCCAAAGTCATTGGCTGGCGGCTTTGGGCTATTCTGATCTCGTTGCTTGACTGTTCAACAGTGTCACATGGTTTTGAACCATGCCTTAGGAGAGAAAGAACATGTCCCCTTGCTATATAAAAAACATCCTTGCCTTTTTGGGAAACACAGACAAGGATGTTTTATGTAAAGTAGCGGGTCTAGGGTTTCTCAGGAAGACGCGCTAAAATTTGCGTAAGCAGAGTTGTATGCACATCAAACTTTGTTTCCAATGAGCTAACCTTTGTTGTGAGTGTAGCGTTTTGCTGCCTGATACTTTCTAACTGTTGATCGACAGCAGTAAAACGCTTCATAAACTTCTCATCTATACTGTACAGTTCTTGGTTGAGATCAGGAAAGCCTTCATTTACGCGTACTTTAATGCTGCTAACGCCCTCTTTGAGTAAACGAACATCATCACTAATAACACCTAATGTGATCGTTGTCTCGTGGTTTCTATCTCTCAATGCTCGCGTCTGTTGCCACTCAAGCTTATTTATTGCTTCTGCCAGTTCAGTACGAGTAACCGATGTTTGCTCCAAAGCGGCTAAACGCTCGTCATAGGTAGCCATAAATTTTGCCCTTCCTCTCTTGTTACTACAAGAATAACACAAAAAACGGTGTTCTCCAAGAGGGAGCCACCTTTATACTCCTTCTGTTCGGGTACCTACATATGTAGGAATCTGAAAAGTTGCTCGTGGCTTTTCACGAATGATAGCGAAAAATGGAGAGTGAAACATGCAGAGAGCAGATGATAGAGGACAACTACAAACACAAGGGTTAATTTCCTTACACCGAATCCAAGAGAATTCTGTAGGCATCGAAGCTAAGAATTGACAGTAATGATGACAGTATATCAGCTTTACAACTGTTTACTATCATGGGAATGAATGGACAAAAAAAGAGCATTTCAAGCGGGAGAGCGCGGGTCACACACCCCTATTCGTAGCAGGGAAAGCGCATGTGCTATAATGATTGCACACAACTTTGTACCTTCACAGGCACAAAATAGACACTATCATTACAGGGCCATCTTTATTGATGGCAATGTCTCAATAAGGAGAAACAGAGCACATGACAAAACTACAGGATATGTTCACGCAGGCACGGCGAGCACAAACAGGGGGAGGTATGGGCTTCCTCGGCAAGAACAAAGGTGAGGTCAAACCGCGTGCCACCGCGCTTGTCGTCGAACTAACCGCATTCAAGCCGGGAGCAGGGGAAGCGGCGATCAAGGCAGGAGCCGATGGACTGCTCTTCAGCTGGAATGGCAAGGACAGCAACGCCCTGAATAGCATCAAACAAGAGATAGAGTCCGCCAAGGCCAGCAATGAAAACCTAGTGACAGGCTTGCAGATTCAAGCGGGCTGGGACACACTCGATCATGACAAACTGACAGGACTGAAAGAGCAAGGCATACAGTATGTCATCCTGCCACTGGACGCACCCGCGCACCTGCTCGCGCTCCCGACCAAGGATATCGAGATGGTCGTCACCGTGCCCATGCGTTCAGGCGACATGTACCCTGTCTTTATCCGTAACCTCACCGCCTTTGACAATATCGAGGGCGTCCTGCTCGACTTCGACCTGGCAAAGAACGTCGGCAGCATGAGCATCGAGGATATCCTCCAGTATCGTGCAGTGCGCGAGGCCGTGCGCTTCCCCGCATTGCTCAAGGCCAGGGGAGATATGAGCGAGGCCGAGACCTACACGCTTTTCACACTCGGTGTGCAAGCGTTCATTCTGCCAATGACGAACGTTGACGAAACGTCAAAAGAGCAACTTAAGCATCTGAGCATGCTGCTCGAAAAAATCTACGCCGAAGAGAAAGAAGCCTCCTCGAAAAAATAATATCCAAGCACAAGGAAGCTGTCAGAACGCTCTGAGAGCTTCCTTGTGCTTGGATATCTGTGGGGCAGTTATTGAGCGTGCTGCGGGCTCACCGCTGGCATATGCGGATTCGAGTTCCAGTGCAACTGGCGGCGAGGAATGCGCCGTAACAACGTGCGGGTCGTATCCCAAACCTGCGTGGGATTGACATTGTTACGCCAATAATAATAGCAACCCACCTCGTCGGGATCAGCACGCAACACGCGCTTGAAGGACGGTTCTAATTGCTGCACTCCCTGCTCATCCAAGCTAAAGTTTTGAAACCAGAGCTGGCTGCGTTTCTCATTGCGACGAGTGGCCTCAAGTAGCATGTCGGTCCAACTATCCATAATCTCAATCCCTTCATTGAGCGATTGCCAGAATAGATGACAGCCGAGCGTATCTAACGCGGGCAACATGGCCAGTTCCTCAGCTTGCCCCAGGTCTTGTGGGAGCAACACAATGGTTGTCTTCGCATTCATATCCACACGTTTGACGCAAGAACAAAGCTCACCCAGGAAATCGATCATTGAGCGGCGACGGAAGCGGGAAAGGTCAACTACATCAGGGCAGAGCGCACGACAAACAGAGCAAAAACACGTAATATCGGGGCCACGCGGCTCATCAATCAAGATGCCATTGATAGGATAATGCGAGAGGTAATATTCAATCTCGCTAAAGAGCCACGAACGAAATGACTCATGATTGAAACAAGAAATATCGTGGAAGCGCCCATGACGATCTTTTACCCGTGATTCTGGATGATGAAATGTATACCAACTCGGCATCAGTGATGGACCTGCAAAGAGGTTGCCGAAGCGTCCGAGGCTGAGTGAGACCTTTAAGCCTGTATCCTGAGCCAGACGGAAACCTCGTTCGAGGTCACGCGACCAGCGTTGCTCTTCTTGTTCATGAATTGCATAGACAATACTCCCCGCACCCGCAGCACGAATCTGCTCGAAATCACGCTTGACCGTTTCGGGCTGAAGTAGGGGATGAAAATACGCGACGGTTATATCCATGAATACCTACCAGAAATACCTAAGAAAACAGTTATCTTGTGCAAAACGATCATTCCCTTTCCTACACTCATCAGTATAGCATAGGCATGGCATAATGCTTCAATATAGAGGACGGGAAGGGGACTTTTAGTATATCTGTCCCATATTTTGCACTGCAACACGCTTGAGCTTGACAAGTTCGCCACTTCCATGCACAATGCAGCCATGAGTCAATCACAGCACGCACAGCCTGCACAACCCCAAAATCAGCAGAGGCAGCCCACGCCGGGCAGCATCTGTTTTGTCCAATCGTATGCAAAAATGAATGTTACCCTCGATGTGTTGGGAAGAAGAAGCGACGGTTATCATGAGCTGGCCAGCATCATGCAAACAATCGACCTTTACGACACACTTTGTTTAACGACCATAGCCGAGGACGAGGTACGCATTTCCTGCTCCCAGACAGAACTAAGCAACGCGGATAATCTGGCGGTACGGGCAGCGCAGGCAGTACGCCAACGGCTCTCGCTCACCCAGGGGGTTGCGATTGAGTTACAAAAACGCATTCCCTTCGCAGCGGGGCTAGGAGGCGGGAGTAGCAATGCAGCCGCGATGCTACTCGCACTACAGCAATGGTGGCAGTTACCACTTTCCGCAGCAGACATGCTCACATTAGCAGCTGAGCTTGGATCGGATGTACCCTTTTTCCTCACAAGCGGTCTCGCATTCTGTGAGGGACGAGGAGAGCGTGTCACTCCTCTTGCCGCCTCCTGGCCGCAGTCACTACGCTGGCTCCTTTTAGTCAAGCCAGCGATCAGTGTCTCGACGGCTACCGTCTTTCGCGCACTACCCGCCAGTGCCTATACCGACGGCTCGCATAGCCATGCGGTGATGCAGGCATTACAAGAGGGAGGCATTCCTCACGCCCATGATTTACATAATGGGTTAGAGCGGGGTGTGCTAGAATACTATCCGCAGGTGGCCCAGGCAAGGGCAGACATGATGCAGGCAGGGGCTCCACTTGTGAGACTTTCTGGCAGTGGACCAACCCTTTTTGCACCTTTTTCCGATCTGATGCGTGCTACAAGGGTACAGCATCAACTGCTGGCGCAAGGATATGAAGTTTTCCTGACACGCGCCATTTATCCCGATGTCAGGAATGTTTGTTCATAGTAACAAGGAGGTGTTTTTAATCATGGCAGATACATACTATTGCGTGAAATGCAAGAAGAAACAGGAACTCAAAGATGCCCAGCGCATCACCATGAAGAATGGCAAACCCGCTCTTCGTGGCCAATGCTCTGTTTGCGGCACAACCGTAAACGCCATCCTCGGTTCCGAAAAGTCCGAAAAGAAGGCATAATAAGCCTTTTACGGCACGAATCGTCCACAGCCGTTAGTTGTGGACGTTTTGTGCCGTAAACAGTTTTCTGACAATATGACCCCTCGACTTCCAATCACAGCTTTGCTATAATAAACCCTGTACAAAGATAATCAGTAGGGACCTCCCTACTGAGGAGTATAGGGGAGAATGCTATGAATATTTGGGATTCCGTGCAACGTGGCCTGGAAAAAGCTTCACATGAAGCGGCCCGCATCGCCAAGACACAACGATTACGTGCGACCATTGATACACTTTCCCGCCAAATACAATCACAGCAGAGCACCCTCATACAAAAAACAATGGAATTGTTTGCCAATGGACAACTCACACAAAGCGAACTGCTCACCATTTGTCAGAGCCTGACAAGCATACAACAGCAGTTAGCACAGGCGCAGAACGAGCTCAAGCAAATTCCCGTGCCCGCGCAACAAGGCAACCAACCAGCACTACCAGCGGGCTCGACAGCCCCCTATCCAACACCAACGGCAACCTTCCCCACCAACCAGTACGGCATGGGCGAAGGGATCGCACCAACCATCTACGCGCCCCTACCCCCGTTGGAGAGCACAACGCCTATTCCCGTGCCACCACCTCCACCTGGCATTGACGCCACCATTAGTCAGCAGCGAACCACACTTATGGGTGACAGTGAAGGGTATCCGGCGGAAGAGAAGATTTACTGTAGCAATTGCCATAGCGAGGTGATCAGCGGTCATGCCTTTTGCCAGAATTGCGGCACGCCCGTCAAAGCGGAGGCATCCTACCTGCCCACCACACGCGGCACATTTAATGAGCAGCTCACTATCCGCGCACCCGAACCGAGTACGCCACAAGATGGAGCAACAGAGCGCGCCGAACCGAGCAACCATCCTGACCAATCCGGCACGACACCTTCTCCACTCACACAACAGGATGGAGGATAGTAGTCTGCGCCAGCGAATCATCACCTCACTGTGTCTACTCTTGCGCATCCCGTTCGGCCTGCTCGACCGCTTACAGCGTCCCTTTGTACGGCAAGCACGTCAGCATCCGCAACGGATTGTCGTTATCAAACCGTGTTGTCTGGGCGACGTGATTATGACCACCCCCCTATTAGAGGTGCTGCAACGTAATTACCCAAACGCAACCATCACCTACGTCGCGGGCACGTGGTCAAAAGTCATCGCGGAACATCACCCCGCCGTCCAAACGGTGCTCGACTGTGGCACCGTTGGCATCCCTGGACGCTATAGACTGAAAGACTATATGAAATTTGCGTTGCAGTTACGCTCGTATCGCTTTGACATGGCGTTTGTGCTTGATCGTTCACCTATGCTTACACTCCTGCCTTGGCTCGCTGGCATTCCACGGCGCGTCGGACCCGACAGCTTGGGTCGTGGCTTTTCATTGACTGATCGCGTGCCCGTTTCTGCCTCACCCACGCAGCTGCAACATCAGGTTGAAATTTACCTTGACCTGGCACGTGCGCTCAAACTGTCTATCGACCATCCACGCATGCGCTTTCAAACAACCGCTGCCGAACGGCAAATCGTGCCACAGAGCAATGCTCTGCAAGTTGCGATCTTCCCCGGTGGCGGCAGCAATCCCGGCATGGAATTGACCGCCAAGCGTTGGCCGCTAGAACGCTATCGCGAACTGGTGCAGCGACTGGTTCATGAACGGCAGGCGCGTGTACTCCTGCTCGGTGGACCCGATGACAGCACCCTGAACGATGCACTCATGGATACCCTGGCTGTCCCAGCTGATTGCGTACTCAACATGGCCGGAAAAACCAGCTTTGGGCAATTGGCAGCATACCTCGAAGCATGTGCGCTCTTCATTGGCAATGATAGTAGTCCCATGCACCTCGCGGCGGCTGTCGGTATACCAGTGATCGCTATTTTTGGTCCGACCAGCCCACAAGAGTATGGCCCCTATCCACTCGATGATCCACGGCATATCGCCATCTGGCACAATCCAAACGGGCGTCCCTGTTTCTTTCTGGGCAAGATACAACCATGTGAGCAATGCACTTGTATGCAAGCGGTTTCCGTTGACGAGGTTTGGAACGCCGCACAACAGCTGCTAGCCACTACCAGCACGAATCCACATAGTAAAGAGGTGGCACAGTGAAACGTCTGCTCCGCCTCATCATTCTGTTCCTTGTGCGCATCATGGGAGCATCAGCAGTTCTCAAAGCGTCTCGTCGCGCCACACAAGCGGTTCCCTCAGCACCACGCATCCTGCTCATTCGGCCCGATCATCTCGGCGATCTGGTATTAACGACCTCTGTATTGGCAGCGTTAAAAACTGCTATTCCTGACGTACAGATCACGATGATGGTTGGCCCTTGGTCGAGCGAGGTGGTGGCGCGCCATCCCGCCATTCAGCGCCTGCTCACCTGTCCCTTCCCCGGCTTTCAACGCAGCACGCAGAAGCCCCTCGCGCCCTATGTATTGCTCTTTCGTACCGCGCAACAACTACGCCGCGCACAGTATGATATAGCAATCAACCTACGGCCCGATTTCTGGTGGGGAGCCGCCTTAATCTATCTCGCGGCCATTCCGCGCCGTGTTGGTTATGCCATCGCGCCCGCAACACCATTTCTTAGTTCGGCACCCATATTGCTAGCGCACGAACATGCCACAGCCTCAAACCTGCGTCTCGTCAGTGCAGGTTTACAAGCTCTTGGCTACACCCCCTTGCAAGAGCCCTACACAGCGGAACGCTATCCCTTGCAATTTATTCCAACCGCGCAGGAAGAGCAGTGGGTCGATCATCGCCTCACGCAAGCCGATATTTCCCTCGATACGCCGCTTGTGGTCATTCATGCAGGAACGGGAGCTGCAGTCAAGCTGTGGCGCGAGGAAGCTTGGGCTACTTGTGCGGACGAATTGCCACACCTATTGACAGCCACGCCTACTACACGTATTATCCTTACTGGTAGCAAGCAGGAACGTCCCATGCTCGAAGCCATTGCCCAGAAAATGATAATGCCGCCACTGCTTGTCACTGATGCGACAGTTGGGCAACTGGCCGCTCTCTTGAAACGTGCCTATCTTGTACTTGGTGTAGACAATGGGCCGCTACACCTCGCGGTAGCGCAAGGGACGCGCACCGTACAGATTTTTGGCCCCACCGATACCCGCATCTTTGGGCCGTGGGGATTAGCGGCCAAGCACCCTGTCATCGCTTCTACACAGCCCTGCCCTGGTTGCGCGGTTATTCCCTGTGGTCGACTCGATTTCACAGCAGAGGAGGTGGCTAGCCATCCCTGCGTGCGCATCGTACAGGAGCAACGTCTGCTAGACACGATTACAACTCTTACAAACAGGCAATCGGGGAGCTTAAAAGCTTAGTCCAACCGTGAAAATATATGAAACAATACATCTTACATACAACCCAAGACGAGTCAGTAGTGGATGACGGTTATCCGCAACGGCCCGACATGCGGCGCAAGCTACGCAATATTGTGGTGCATGGCAGCAGGTTTCTCTTACTCAAAGCTATCTACCTGCTGATGAGCATTATCGGAAGCATGCTCTGGCTCGGCAGGCGGGGTAGATCATTGCCCGCACTGAAGCCACAAACCTATCATCCTCGACGCATTCTGATCATTCGCCTGGACCTGATCGGCGATCTCGTAATGTCGTTGACGGTGGTACGCGCCCTCAAGCATACCTATCCTGACGCCGAGCTTGACCTGTTAGCGGTTCCTTCCAGTGCAGCTGTTGTGAAGGCCGACCCCGACCTAGCCCACATTTTTACCTATGACCCCAACATCTGGCGGAGACCAAAGGCACTGACACAGTGGAAAAATTGGCGTGCGGCCTTCGCCATACACCGCCAGTTGAGGGCACGCCAGTATGATCTTGCCATCAGCGTTTTTGGCGATTGGGCTGCAATCATGGCGGTCTTGAGTGGTGCGCAACGGCGTGTTGGCTTTGGTCGCGAGAGCTATCTAGGCTTTATGACCGATAATGTGGCGGGGCGACACTGGGACCCACACGATCATCTGCATGAGGTGGATTATTGTCTGGCCTTGGCACGGGCTGCCGGAGCCACCACAACAGCAGAAGATCGCATCCCGCAGCTGACGGTTATTCCACAGGCACAACAAGAAGCTGAACAGTTATTGCAGCAGGTAGGTGTGTCACCTGACAAGCCGCTTGTCGCCTGCCATGTCAGCTCCAATAATGGACAGTCCAAACGCTGGCCCGTTCCCTATTGGGTCACGCTACTAGATCGTCTGATACACGAAGAGGGAGCACAGGTTGTCATAACGGGTGCCCCCAACGATATGCCGTTAGTTGAGCGTATTACCAATAGAATGCATGAGCAACCCATCAACATGGCCGGGAAAACGACGCTGAGCCAGTTGGCCGCCCTGCTACAACGCGCTGATATCATGATTAGCGGCGATAGCGGCCCCATGCATATTGCAGCCGCCGTTGGCACAACCGTGATCGCCCTGCATGGACCAACCGATCCAGCCTTGAGCGGCCCCGTCAGCCCCAAAGCCATTATCTTGCGCAGCGATATCTGGTGCAGCCCCTGTTACAAGGCAAAGGGACCTGCCAATTGTCGTTTTTTCACCACCCAATGTATGAAAAATATCACGCCCGCAGAAGTATTTCGTGTCGTTCACGAGCAGCTTCAGCAAGCGAAGCAGCAGCCAGCAGACGAGAGCGTTTTATGAACAATAGCAGCGAGTTCGTTCGCGATATCGGCACACCAGCGATGCTAACCGCGCTTGAGGCGAACGCAGGAGAAGAGATAGCCTGTTTTGGGCGTGGTATTCCCGGTGCGGAATACCATGAAGATGCAGAGCTGACCTGGTTTATCACACATAGACGCTACCTGAACGGTGTGGCCCGTACTCGCCTGATAGAACATGACTCCTCGTTTGTTGATACGCATATTCGATCACTCTGTACTTACTTTGCAGCACAAAAGGTCAGCATGAACTGGGCCATCAGCCCTACGACGACGCCTTATAATATGGCCTCGCGCCTGCTAGCAAACGGTTTCACTTATCGCATGGATGACCTGTGGCTGGCTCTGGACCTCCAAACACCCATCGAGACACGACCCACACCGAGCAGTCTCGTCATCAGCGAATGTATGAGCGAACGTGACCTCCTGCTCTGGAGAGATGTCAACGCACGCGGCTTTGATAATTTTGAAGAAGGGGCGCAAACCTATTACGAGAACTATCACAATCTGGGCTATGGAGCAGGTCAGCCGTGGCATCACTACCTGGCATGGGTGGATGGCGAGGCCGTAGCCGCCGCCTCGCTACTCCTGCACGCGGGCATCGCTGGTATTTATGGTGTTTCCACGATACCTAAGGCACGACGCAAAGGCATTGGATACGCCATTACACACCATCTCTTACGCGAGGCACGCACGTTTGGCTACCACATTGCCATTCTCGCTCCGTCTGACATGGGCCTCTCGATGTATCGCCGCCTCGGTTTTCAAAACTGCTGTCACATGCATCACTATAGTTGGACCCCCACTACCGAATAAAATTATAGGAAAAATAAGCTACTCATGCATACAACATCTCTTACACTACCACCGAATGCACACATCCTGGTGGTGAAGCTGGCAGGCATCGGCGATTTGCTTTTGGCAACGCCTGCCTTGCGTGCCTTACGAGAAACCTATCCACAGGGTAAACTTGACCTGCTAGTAACGCCAGATTCGGCGGGGTTACTCAACGACTGGGAAGTCATTGATCGTGTAATCGTGCTTGATAAATACCTGTTCGATTACCCTCAACAGATCGTCAAGCGACCACAAAACCTGTTGCGCCTGCGTCCGCTTTGGCATGACCTGCGTTCTGGGCAGTATGATGCAGTTTTGCTGATGCATCATCTCACGCTACCCTTTGGGCGTTTCAAATATCAAATTCTGGCAAGAGCCACTGGTGCGCGTTGGCGTGTGGGCTTAGATAACGGGCATGGCTGGTTTCTCAATGCGCGTGTCAAGGACAATGGCTTTGGTGCGCGACACGAGGCCGAGTACAATATGGCAATCGCCGAGGCAGCTGGTGCAACAGTCCACAACAAACAGTTAGAGCTCCCCCTGAGCACAGAGGAGCGCAGACAAGCCTGGCAACTTGTGTATGGCGAACAACGCCCCGACGCGGTACCACAGCCGATCATCGCCATGCATCCGGGTGCTGGTGGATATAGCACGGCCAGACGCTGGGCACCGCAGCGGTTCGCACAACTCGCCGAAACGCTTCATGCTGATGTAGGAGGGCAGATCGTGCTCGTTGGTGGCCCAGAGGAGCGAGAACTACACCAGCAGATTATGAGCATGATCCACTCGGTTACGCCTATACGCAGTTTCGCGGGCAAGGGCAGCATCAAAGTCACCGCCGCCGTCCTTGAGCTAGCCGACCTCTTTATTGGCAATGATGCCGGACCAATGCATCTCGCGGCAGCCGTGGGCACGCCGACGGTTGCCATCTTCGGCCTCTCCAATTATAAAGCCTGGGGCCCCTACACTGGCGAAACGTCTGGAAGGCGGGCCGCTGTCGTACACCTCAATCTTTCCTGCATGCCCTGTTTCTATCGCGATCATCTACTCGGTACACCTGAGGGCTGCGCCACCCGCGATTGCCTTGCTTGGCTCGGCGTTGACCCGGTAGCGACGGCAGCTCGTCGTTTACTGCGAGAAACGGGCAAGTATCCGCAACGAAGCAAGTGAGCACAACAAAGAAGGATTACACCGTCGCTGTACGCACACGTTGAATGGGCCGTGAGAAATTGCCAATGGCTACCTCTGGCACCTCGCGACGCAACGTCTCGATAAGGGTCGCCATACCGAGCGTCTTGCCCATCGTGTGGAGGTCGGGCATGCGTGGCAGCAACACTTCAGGATCAATGTTGAGATTACGCAACTGAATCAGTTTCAAGCCCGTCTCGCGCACAAGAGAGAGAAGAGCTTCTACCTCACGCTCACGATCAATCATGCCTGGGAAGCACAAAAGATTAATGGAGCTATACAGGCCAGCATCACGCGCACGCTTTAATGACTCCTTGACATCCTCGAACTGATAACCAATCGGGCGATAATAGGCAGTATACGTCTCTGGATGTCCAGAGATGGTGCTGACACGAATCGTGTCTAAGCCCGCATCATAGAGCCGCTGCAGCCAACGTGGATTACTGGCGTTGGAGTTAATGTTGAGCACACCCTTCTCCGTTTTTGTACGTATGGCTTTAATCGCCAGTTCAATGCGCCGCCACTGCATCAGTGGCTCACCTTCGCAGCCCTGCCCAAAGCTGACAATCGCCTCTTCCGCACTTTCCAGGTGTGGCAGAGCTGCCTCTACGATCTCATCAACCGTAGGAATGAAGGTCAGGCGGTCCTGTGGCGAGATCAATCCCTCCTCTTCCTGCTTGGAGATGCAGCCGATGCAGCGCGAATTACAGCCGGGCGAAACGGCGATAGCCATTTCCCAGCGTCCAAAAAAGAGATTGCTGGCCGTTGGGCAAGAGTAGTCGAGAGCGCAGTGGGCATGTTGTGCGATGATACGATTATTGGGAAACGCCGCCTGCTTTTCACGTACCAAGCGTGCCAATGGGCGTTTAGGGAATGCACGTGGGTGCCACTTATGCGGATCGTCCGTCTTGATAGCGGCAACATACAGACGCCCATTAAGACCTGCCACGGCACTATAGCCAAAGAAGGGCAAGGGTTCGGTGTCTGGCACCTTTTCGTACGCTGGCAAATAGGTGCGCGTGTAGCCAATGGGCAAGAGAGCTGCCGCCGCCCAGCCCCGTGTGGCGGTCAGGATTTGCTTTTCACCTGAACGCTGCAAGCCTACCGCCATGCGATCAGGCATCATTGAGAGGGTCACACCATCGGGTAAAGGAATGAGATCACTCGTCTCTAAGGGATGCCCGTCAAATGTCAATGCTCGCAGGCGAGTCTCTTCGCGTATTTCCCCATCCGGGGTGCAGTACAGCAGATATGGAATACTCATAAATTGTCCTTATGTTCTCTCAATGCATGGGAGGCGGAGTCGCCGGAATACGCGCTCCTGTGGGTTGATCTTCTACTAAGTCATCATCAAAAAATCTAGGGAAGGCTGGAACGGATGCCTGTGTATTGGTCGTTACCCGTTGCTCCTGTTCCCGTGTCTCTTCATAGACAAAACTGAGCAGAATATGCTCTCCACGCATACTCTGACAGGCATGACGAATGCGTGGATGTTCTGCTTCTATCCAGGCATTGACTACTGCTTCTAGTGCAGACATGCTATCTCCGCACACAGCACTATCAAAGCCTTTAAATCTGTACACAGGCGTATCCTTTCCATCCACAGTAGGGATGCTCCTGTGGACATCCTTGTTTGTCTATACTTGATGGATACCCACAAGGAGCATCCCTACTTGTCATCGGTTATTGTAGAGTGTGTAGTAATTTTTTCTAACGCAGGCTATTGTATCATTCTGCTCGCCACATTGCCATAGGTAAAGTACAAAGAGGAAATAAATGTGAACATTATGTTCGCACGAAGCGCATATTTGTTGCGCATACACACATCTAATGCTATTACACTACCGATTACAAAGATAATACACTGTAATTACAAATAATAGTGTTAAGAATTCTTATGAATTTATGTATAAAATTATACGAAGAAACGAATTCACCCTTGACTTTACCGTAAATCCTCTGCTATACTCGCTCTGTTGAAGAAAAATACAGGAGGCACGGAAGCACGTGTACAAGCAAAAGATTGTTGTTGTAGGAGGCGGAATTGTTGGTCTTTCTACCGCGTATGCCCTTTTGAAGCAAGGAATGAAGCAAGTAACTGTTCTGGAGCAAGCAACAATCGATCACAAACGCTCCACTTCGCATGGCATCTCACGTTTATTACGCTTCGAATATGGGAACGATGCTTTTTATTCTGATCTGGTACACCACAGTTCAAAACGTTGGCGTACGTTAGAACGCATGACAGGACAAACATTATACACACCTACAGAACTGCTTGTACTCGGTCATGAAGGTGATCAGTTTACGCAACCAAGCTATACCAACCTGCGACGCATGGGTCTGCCTGTAGAATTTGTTTCGCGTCAGGAGTGCAAACAATATTTTCCCCAATTTAACCTTCAAGACTGTGATCAGTTCACCTATAACCATGAAGCGGGTATTTTACATGCCTCTCACTGCCTTGGCACCCTCAAAGCATTAATCGCCGATCTGGGAGGGACTATTTGTGAAGGGAAGCGCATTCATGACATCACGTATGATACAACGCACGTTCCCATACGCTTACATTGCGATGATGGCGACACCCTGACAGCTGATCGGGTTGTGCTTGCTCTGGGTCCCTGGGTGCATACGTTACTAGGAGAACTGTCCCTCCCCGTTCGCCCAACTCGTCAATATCTGCTTTATTTTGGAAATCTTACATCGAAGGACTTCGATATTCACACCTTTCCCGCATTTCTTTCAAGAGACCTTTATGGTTTTCCGCTCCATAGTAGTTTCGATTCCTCTGGCCCACGCTGGCTCAAAGTGGCATCACATGCCTTTGGGAATACCATCAACCCCAACGACGAGCCACAAATTGAGGAACGAGTCATCGCCCAGATCAGAAAGAAGATCGTTGATTTGTTGCCAGCAGTTCGTCACGCCACCCTTGAGCGTGTAGACACCTGTATGTATGATGTCACACCTGACGAAGATTTCATCCTTGACTATCATCCGCACAATGCACACATCATTTTTGCGTCAGGTCTCACTGGTCACGGCTTCAAATTTGGCCCGCTCCTGGGCGAGATTCTCAGCAGCCTAGTACGCGATACGCCGCCACCAGTGCCAACAACGCGCTTTCAGTTGGCTCGTTTCGCTGCACATCGTCATCTCCAGCAGGAATCGGTTGCATAATTGGGCAATACAAAGTCCCTCTTTCATGACATTGTATAGAACATTGTGGCGGTGTTGCTATCTACAAAAGCGTGAGAATGTATCTCACGCTTTTGTGGGTATATGCCAGTCCACAGCGGTCCTACTGCCGCACACCCTCAGTAATAGCACGCCGTGTATCGATGACCCAGGGGCCATCGACATCGAGTTCAATCGTGAGAGCATCGTGTGGGCCAGCGGTCATGTCCCTTTCGCCATCGAAGGCGAGCGTCACCCCACGATCAAACTGCAAGGCAATACGCTCTCCGAGGGACATTTCGTGTACAGATTGCACATGAACGCTGGCAAACAGCCCCGGTCCAATCGCGGCTTTTACGCTACGTCCTTGCTCACCAAAGACAACATGCAAACCCGCAGGACTAGCGGCTTCGAGCGGGTGCAGCATGCCGCCAATGGCCGAGAGGCCAATGCTCCAAGGTTGAGCGCGGGTTAAAAATAGCTCATGTAAGCGACTCACATCCCAGATAGCACGCGCCCCAATCACATTATCCGTAGAAATCGCCAGGTCAACCAGGGCAAGATCAATTGGCAGCGTATCACGGTAGAGACGCAGCACTTTGGAATGCCAGCAAGCCGAGGTACGCGCAACCCGACCAGTTGCGACCATGCCCGCAGCGAGACCAGCCGTTGTACCCTCTTGAAACTCTGGAAAGACATTGTTGGTGCCAGTAGAGATGGGCAAGAGAGGCACACGACTACCACAGCCTTTGAAGACAGCACGATTCGTACCATCTCCACCAAGTGTAACGATACATGCCACACCATAGTCAACCATTAAGGCAGCGGCCCGCGTGGAGTCTTCCTGGCGTGCCATGATATCCATCTCTAACATGTCAGCCTGGATGTTCGTCTCCCCTAATGCCTCAAGCGCACCATAGCCAATGCCGAGTGACTCCGGCATGAAAAGCACGCGGTCTACCCCAGCCGCCTCTAGTCCACGCAGGAGACGACGCACAATAGCGATCTTTTCTTGATTAGAAACGACCCAGCCCTGGGCGACAATGCGTCGAATGTCCTTGCCACTGGAAGGATTTGCAATAATGCCAACTGTTACCATACGTGTCGTCTCATGATGCGTGTACACTGACTAATTGTACGAGTTGTTCTGTCACTGCCTGGGGCTGCTCGACGGGCAATGCATGAGCCCCATCGGCAATGATCTGCAATTGCGCACCCTGAATGCCCGCAGCCAACTGCCGCGAAAGCCCTGGCGGTGTAAGCTGATCTTGTGCTCCCACTAAGACAATCGTTGGCGCATGAATCATGGCAAGGCGGGGATGCAGGTCAATCTTAGCAACCATACGTGCAGCGGCGGCGATACTGGCGGCATCACTCGCTAACATGCCTTTACGAATGGTAGCCACAATCTTGGGATTTGCCTCCATAAACGCTGGCGAAAAGCTCAGTTGTAAGAACTTATCGGTGATGGCACCCATACCATTAAAGCTCGCACTACTGGCTAATTCAAAGAAGAGGTTGCGCGTCTGCTGGGGGAATGCGGCGGTGCTATCTATCAAAGCCAGTCCCGCGACCATTTCAGGATTGCTCGCGGCTAATTCCATTGCAATCATGCCACCAAGCGACTGTCCCGCGAAAATGGCGCGTTGCATGGAGAGGGCCGCAAGTAAGCCTTTCAGGTCGGCAACATGTTTCGCCAGCGTGTGTGCGCCGCTAGCACGTTCTGAGGCACCATGACCACGAAGATCATAGCTGATGATCTCAATACCAGCTAACTGGCTCTGATCTATACTCGCCCACAGTCCCATACTACTCGCCAAACCATGAATGAGCACGAGCGGAAAACCTGAGCCGCTACGCTGCACCGCCAACGTAACACCATTCGCGGCAATCTTTTGCAGTGATCCAGCGTCTACGCTACTCTTTTTCGGTGCCAGCTGGAGTTCAGTACCCTCGATCACAGCGATTTTGCCGAGAGTCGCCCCCACGTCCAGTTCATCACCTTCCTGCGCTAGAATGGTGAGCACGCCACTGGCATCGGCCTCGATCTCGCTATTGAGCTTATCGGTTTCTACCTCACAAATAGGCTCACCCGCCGTGACCACCTCACCATCTTGTTTATGCCAGCGCACCACCGTCCCATAGGTCATCGTCATGCCCAATTTAGGCATAGTTACCTCGCGCTCCATCGGTCTTGCCTTTCTCAGTTGTATTTTGGATGCATGCGCTATCCGTCTGGAAACCTGCTTGAAGCAGGAAGAAATTCCAGATAGGTAGCGCACGCATCCAAAAGCAATTACCTTCCGAGCACGTTATGGACCGCAGCCACGATTTTCTCCGGGCTGGGCAGATAGGCGTCTTCCAGTACAGGACTAAATGGTACAGGAGCATGAGGTGGTGTTACCAGACCAACGGGTCCACGCAACGAGCTAAAACCCTTGCTGGCAACAATACCCGCAATATGCGTTGCCAGACCACAGACGGGATTTGCTTCATCCGCAATGACCAGATGACCCGTCTTTGCTACCGATTGTAGGATGGTAGCTTCGTCGAGAGGAGAAATGGTACGCAGATCCACCACTTCGGCATCAATACCGCTCTTCGCCAGTTCCTCGGCAGCCGTTAGAGCGTGACGTGCCGTCATGCTCGCACCAACGATGGTTACGTCTCTACCAACGCGAGTGATGGCGGCCTTGCCTAGCGGCACGACATATTCACCTTCGGGCATCTCGCCCTTGAGCTGATACATCGCTAGGTGCTCACACACGATCACGGGGTTGCCATCGCGTAGAGCCGCCGTTAATAAGCCCTTCGCATCGGCGGGATTAGAGGCAGCTATCACTTTCAAGCCGGGAATTTGTGCGAACATAGGATACAGCACCATTGAGTGTTGCGCGGCTGCACGGAAGCCACCACCGATGATGGTGCGTACCACAATCGGAATTGAGGCTTTGCCACCGAACATATAGCGTATCTTCGACGCTTGGTTGAGCATAGAGTCCATGCAACTGCCGATAAAGCTACAAAACATCAGTTCGGCAATGGGCACTAGACCTGTCGCGGCAGCACCTACCGCTGTTCCCATGTATCCCGCCTCGGAGAGAGGAGTGTCTCTGACACGCTCGCGTCCAAACTCTTGTACCAGCCCTTTTGTGACACCTAGCACGCCACCCCAGGCTTCATCTTCTTCCAGATGGGGCAGGGTCGCGCCACCGGCAACATCCTCGCCCATCAGAATGACACGCGGATTGCGACGCATCTCCAGGCGAATTGCTTCATTGATAGCTTCGGCAACGGTGACGGTTTTTGTCTGCATCTGTACAGCCATGAGTTGTTCCCCTTTGTACATTCTCTCGTCTAAACAGTTACATAGACATCAGTATCAACTTCGCTCAACTCAGGATAGGGGCTTTGGTCAGCGAACGCGACAGCGTTTTGTATGTTCGCTTTCACACGTGCATCCACGGCATCCAGTTCTGCGCTGGTCAGTAACCCTTGTTGAGTTGTCAAAGTGCGGAAATTGCTGATGGGGTCACGCGCAATCATGCTCTGTTGTAACACATCTGTTTTATACAACTGCTGATCGCCCTCAAAGTGACCGTTAAAGCGGTAGGTTTTGCACTCAAGCAAGCTCGGTCCCTGCCCACGACGTGCACGTTTAATCGCTTCCTGGGCGGCTTCATAGACGGCAAGTACATCCATACCATCAACGGTGGCACCGGGGATGCCGTAACCGGCGGCTCGGTCACTAATGTTTTCAATAGCACAATGGTACGATGCAGGAGTAGACTCTGCAAAACCGTTGTTTTCCGCAATAAAAACAACGGGGAGTTTCCAGATCGAGGCAAGATTGAGGGATTCATGGAAGGTACCCTCTTCGGCGGCACCATCGCCAAAGAAACATACACAGACCTGATCTGTGCCGAGAACTTTCGCGGTGAGAGCCGCACCACAGGCCAGAGGGGGACCACCACCAACAATGCCGTTGGCACCCAGCATGCCTTTGCTGACATCGGCAATATGCATGCTACCACCCTTGCCCTTGCACAAGCCAGTGGCCTTCCCAAATATCTCAGCCATCATGCCGTTGACATCGCATCCCTTGGCGATGCAATGCCCGTGTCCGCGATGCGTGCTGGTAATCGTATCATCATCGCGTAGATGAGCGAGTACGCCAGTCGCTACGGCCTCTTCTCCTGCATACAAATGGACAAAGCCGGGGATGCGTCCTTTGGCAAATTCCTCTTTGACGTGTGTCTCGAACTCACGAATAGTCACCATGGTCTCGTAGAGGTGTAGAAGGGTATCTTTGTCTAGCTGCATTGTTCGCTCCTTGTACCTGCGGGCATCGTTACCCGACATTCCTATGGAAACGTGTGGAAATGTGGATCGTTCCTCATAGACAAAAAACAGCTTGTACAAGAATAAGTATACTGATTTGCACAGTACATTACAATGCAATAATTTCTGGATATAAACATAAGAGCAAGGTGCATCAGCCGCAAAGTCGCCTGATGCACCTTGCTCTTATTTTTATTTTTCTAAGACATACGTTCCTGGTGCGGCCACCAGTGCGGGGTGGGCCTTGCTACCCACGGCAGGGGCAGCAATCTGCTCTCCTGAGCGCGTGTTGAGCCATTCCTGCCAGTCGTTCCACCAGCTCCCTTTGTGATGTTCCGCTCCTTCAAACCACTGCTCGGCGTTTTTCACGGCATTGTCATTCGTCCAGTAGCCACGGCCCTTTATCGGCGGATTGATGACACCCGCGATGTGGCCGCTACCACCGAGGGCAAAGCGCACATTGCCACTGGCCAGTTGTGAGATGCGCCACGCAGATCTCCACGGCACAATATGATCCTGCTGCGCACCCACGGCATAGATGTCCTGTGTAATCTTACTCAGGTCAATCGGCACACCCTTCAACACAACCTTGCCGGGCTTGATCAAATTGTTTTCCAGGTAAGTGTTACGCAGATAGTACGAGTGGGCTGCACGTGTCATGCGCGTACCATCGTTGTTCCAGTACAACAAGTCAAAGGCGGGCGGCTCTTTACCGAGCAGGTAGTTATTGACGACGTTACTCCAGATCAGATCGTTGGCACGAAGCATATTAAACATTGTTGACATCGAACGGCTATCAAGATAGCCCTTTTTCATCATCTGCCCTTCAAGATAGGACACCTGCGGCTCATCTATAAAGACTGACGTATCTCCCACCTCGGTAAAATCTTGCAGGGCCACTAGGAAGGTCGCAGTATGAATCGTCTTCTGCTTTTTGGTTGCGAGATACGAGAGTGCGCAAGAGAGCAGCGTCCCACCCACACAATATCCCACCGTATTCACCTGCTTGGAGCCGGTAATTTCCGTGATCACATCCAGTGTGTCCAGTATGCCCATGGTGAGATAATCGTCAAGACTGATCTCTTCCATCGATGCATCGGGATTTTTCCAGCTCACCACAAAGACGCTAAAGCCTTGATCGACCAGGAATTTGATGAGGCTATTCTGCGGCTGCATATCCAAAATGTAGTACTTGTTGATCCACGGCGGAATGAAGAGCAAGGGAATAGCATAGACCTTCTCAGTCGTTGGCTGATACTGTAGCAGTTCTATCAACGTGTTGCGATACACGACCTGCCCAGGCGTCGTTGCCAGGTTGACCCCTGGCGTGAAGGCTTCGGTATCGGTCATTTTGATCTGGCCGCTTTTAATGTCTCGCATCAGGTGTTCCATACCCGCCACCAGATTTTGCCCGCCGCTCTGAATCGTCTCGTGAATCACTTGTGGGTTGGTAAAAAGAAAATTGGTTGGGCTAATGGCATCTAAAAACTGGCGCAGATAAAAAACGGTTTTATGTTGCTGCTTCTCGTCCAGCCCCTTTACCTCTGCAACCGATTTGAGCAGCGTGGTAGCAGTCAATAGGTAGTTTTGTTTAATTGCGTCGAACACGGGGTTCTGCTGCCAATCAGGAGCACTAAAGCGCTTATCCCCTGGCTCGGCCTTAGCAATCGGTTCTCCATCTTGCCCTTGGCCCCAGAATTTGAGCATGGTGTTAGTGGTTAACTGCGCATATTGCTGTGCAAAGTTGTTATAATTGGACCACATCGTGGCAGGATCGCTTGCTGCCGCCAGCCCAAGCTTTTGAAATGAGCGCATCGCTTCAATAGGATCAAGTGGCAACATTTTACTAGTAGGATTCATCTGCCAGAGTTGGGCAAGCAAACTGGTCCAAGGGTCTTTTGCATCACTAGATATCTGCCAACCAGCTACAGGGGCTGGTGCTTGAAAGGGTTTCACAGTATGCTCAAGCAGCTTTTCCCATGCCTCAAAGGGATTTTGTCCCGAGGATGATGTATCTGTAGACATTATTTTTACTCCTTAAAACGTAATAAGACGGCGTGACAGCGACATAGTATCACTATCACACCGTCAAATGGTACTACATGTTATCCTTCGCGCTCGATCACCATAGCAACGCCTTGGCCACCACCAATACAGAGGGTAGCCAGGCCATAGTGCGATTGACGCCGCCGCATCTCATACATCAGTGTTACTAATATACGAGTGCCGCTGGCACCGATGGGGTGCCCAAGCGCAATCGCGCCACCGTTTACATTGAGTATGGAGCGATTAAAGCCGAGTTCCTTGCCAACGGCCACCGTCTGCGCGGCAAAGGCTTCGTTGGCCTCGATCAGGTCCATGTCTGAGACCTTCAAACCAGCCTTTTCCATGGCACGCTTCGTGGCAGGAACGGGCCCTAGACCCATCACACGCGGCTCGACACCGGCGGATGCATAGCTACGAATGGTCGCGAGTGGCTTCAAGCCGAGCTGGTTGGCCTTTTTGCGGCTCATAACGATGACTGCCGCCGCGCCGTCATTGATGCCAGAAGAGTTACCAGCCGTTACCATGCCACCATCGCGCTTGAACGCTGGTTTTAACTTGGTCAATGACTCTATACTGGTATCCGCACGTGGACCTTGATCTTGGGCAAAAAAGGTAGGTCCCTTCTTACCCGGCACCTCTACGGACACAATTTCGTCACGGAAAAGACCAGCCTCTATCGCATGAAGCGCACGTTTCTGGCTCTCTAATGCGAACTGATCCAGCTCTTCACGGCTCAAATGACAGTCTGTGCAGATGTTTTCGGCGGTCATACCCATATGACCATTGCCGAAGGAGTCCAGCAGACCGTCACTAAGCATAACATCAATCATCTTAGCATCGCCCATGCGATAACCGAAACGGGCCTTGTCCAGCACATATGGCGCACGGCTCATGCTCTCCATGCCGCCCGCTACGATGATCTCTGCGTCGCCTAAAGCGATTGCCTGAGCCGCCAACATCACGGCTTTCAGTCCGCTGCCACACAGTTTGTTGATGGTCATCGCAGGAACCTGCACCGGCAAACCAGCATTTACAGCGGATTGACGGGCAGGATTGCCACCTTGTCCAGCCTGGAGCACATTTCCCATAATCACTTCGTCAATCTGATTTGGCTTTACATCAGCACGCTCTAAGGCTGCACGAATCACTATTTCGCCTAATTTTACTACTGGCACTTCTGTCAGCCCACCACCGAAGGTACCTATAGCGGTACGTACGGCACTTACAATTACTGCTTCTTCTCGTTCAGCCATGATATAAGCTCCTTTGGCTTTTGCATTTCAGCTGTGAATAACACCACGTTTGTACTCACAGTAGACTAGATATAGACGCCACCATTAATACTGATCGATTGCGCGGTCACATAATCACCTTCAGTCACAAGATAGCGCACACAGGCCGCGATCTCATTAGGTTGACCAAAACGACCCATAGGAATTTTATCAAGGATACGCTGCCGAATATTCTCAGGCACAGCCATCAGCATATCGGTCTCTGTAAAACCGGGGCAGACCGCATTGACGGTAATGCCATGGCGCGACACTTCGAGCGCAACCGACTTTGTAAAGCCGATGATACCCGCTTTAGTGGTAGCGTAGTTCGATTGCCCCACATTACCACCCTGGGCTACAAAAGAACTGATATTCACGATTTTGCCCTTTTTGCGGGCCAGCATGTGAGGAAGCACCAGCTTCGTACAATTGAAGAGGCTGTCTAGATTGACATGTATCACTTCATCCCAGTCGCTTTTCTTCATGTTCTTCAGCGTCTTGTCGCGCGTGATACCCGCGTTGTTCACTAAAATATCAATCTGTCCAAATGTTTCGATAACCTGCTTCACCATCGCATCAACCTGCTCGAAATCTGTGACATCGGCCTTGATAGCCAATGCTTTTGGGCCCATCTCTCTGATCTCTGCCGCGAGGGCTTCCGCCGATTCTGCACTAGTCACGTAATTAATAACCACATTCGCCCCAACCCCAGCCAAGTCTTGAGCAATCGCACGTCCAATACCGCGACCCGCACCGGTCACAATGGCAATCTGTCCATCCAGGCGTTTGTTCATCATGTCTCTCCTAACGCTTAGGTGTACTACAAAAACTTCCGTGTTCTACGATACGTGTATGCACTTAAAAAAGTATAGCATACAACTATCTACATTGCTTGCTTTCATTGTCCGTTTTTCCCGCTTCCAAAAATCTGTGACTAGATTGTAATTATGCCATCACAAACCTCACAGTACTGAGAACACGACGAACAGCCCTACAAATTAGTGGTTAATTTTCTGTACAATATAAATAGTACAGTGTCGTCCCGTCTTGGCTTCGTTGGAGGAAAGCCCGTATGAACATTATTCTAATCGGACCACAAGGATCGGGGAAGGGAACACAAGCCGCGTTGCTCTCTCAAGAGTTTCATTCGCGTCATATTGCGAGCGGCGATATGTTTCGCAAGGCGTTTGAAGACAAAACAGAACTCGGCAAGCGAGCAAAGGCCTTTGTTGATCGAGGGGAACTTGTTCCAGATGAAATCGCCGTGGCCATGGTGCTCAGCAGCATCGAAGAACCGGATAGCAACAATGGCGTCATTCTGGATGGCTTCCCACGTACCATCAATCAGGCACAAGCACTCGATACCGAGCTTCACCATATAGGCAGGCACATTGATGCCGTGGTCTATCTTAATGTTACTCATGACGAGTTAATGAGCAGGTTAGCACTCCGCTACATCTGCCGCGAACAACAGCATGTCTATCATGCCAAATTCCGTCCCCCCAAAGTCCCTGGTATCTGTGATATTGATGGGAGCGAACTCTATCAACGCGCCGACGACACGGAAGAAGCGATTAAGAGGAGACTCGGTATCTTCTTCAAGGAAACGACCCATGTGCTCGATTACTACAGAGATCAGCACAAACTTTTCGAGATTGACGCAGACCCCAGTGTGAAAACCGTTCATACCACCCTACTAGCACAGCTACAATCCCAAAGACACCAAAAATAAAAAGCTGCTCCATCAGGGTCATTAAGAAGTGCAGAGACCCTGATGGAGCAGTTTTTTATTTTTGGTCCTCTCAGCCCTTGACAAACAGAGAAACTAAGTGTAAAATGCATATAGATGTTAAAGCAACATGAGATCAGTTAGCATATATCAAACAGAAGCATATAGGTGCTGTAATGACGGAAGCAAATGGGAACAAACCAAACAGCACGACCACTGATGCCTGGTCAAGAAACTGGCACATACCTGTCATTCTTTTAATGCTGCGGGAATGGAATTCCTACGGCTATCAGTTGATGGAAAAAATGTCGGAGTTTGGTTTAAACACGATGAACCCTGGCACGTTTTATCGCACACTGCGTCAAATGGAGAAAGATGGCATCGTCAGTTCGAGTTGGGATACCTCTGAAACAGGACCCGCTCGTCGCGTCTACTCCATTACGCAAGCCGGAGAAGCATATCTTCAATTCTGGGCCGAGTCACTCGACCAATATCAGAAAATGATGAATTCCTTCTTTCGTCTCTACACAGGCGAAACGTCACAGGACAAACACAACAAAGATAACTCGTAATCACGTCAATTGTAAGAACCAATGGGATGTCTCTAGTGGGCATCCACCAACCGTAATCATTCAGTAGAAATGTCCCTGGTGGGTATCCACCAAATAGTCACCTTTTGATAGATACTCTCGTGAGCAATCATAAGAGGTAAGTTTCATGCAAAGTAGAGAGCAAAATACTATCCGCTTTGTATGTGAGAAGGAAAGATAGAAAATCATGGCAGACAACAAATTATATGAAACAACCCAAAATTTGACACAGTCCGTATACGAAACCAACAAGGCCATTGCCCAGAGCGCAGTCGCTGCCCAGGAGCGTAACGCCAAGTTCGCCCAGGGTGTCTTCGAGAACAGCATCGAGGTACTCAAGAGCCATGTAGAGGCAAGCCGCAGCTTACTGCAAACCGTTTCTGCACACTCTAACAATCCCCAAGGCGTTTTCCAGACCGTGTTGGATAGCACCCTTGCCGCACAACGCCGCAATGTTGCCCTAGTGCAGAGCATTCTTGAAGATGGCACTCGCACCGCCAAGAGCCATGTCGCTGCAACACAAGCTCTCGTACAGGATGTCGAGAAGAAAGCACAAGAGCAGCAGAACGCCCTTGCTGAACTTCCTTATATGAGCGCATACACAGAATGGTTCTACGCTCCTCTCAACTACTACAAACGTGCGGTCGAGACCACACAGTCCCTTGCTAACCAAGCCCTTGATGTGGCGCAACAATCCGCGCAACAAGGTATGGAAGTGAGCCAGAAGGTTTCACAGCAGGTTATGGATGCAATGCTCGCAGCCAGCCGCCAAAACCAAGGCAAATAAGAGTGTGCAAAAGGGCTGAGCAATGACCTCGGCCCTTTTGCCACATTTGCAATTATCGTCAACAAAGGAGTTTGTATCGTGCCAGATGGAACAAAAGCCCAGAGCTTAGTGGATCCTATTGAGTTATGGCGACAGTGGAATGAAACCACCTCTCGTATGTGGTTGAGTACCATTGACAGTGGCAAAGAAGCGACAACCGACCCATCCAACTTCTATCAATCGTGGGTGAAAAGCGTGAAATCAGCCCAGGAGCAGATGAAGCAGAATCCACTGGTGATGGGTTCGAGTGAAATGTGGAAGATGTGGTTTAGCTCAACAATGGAAATTTGGAAGCAAGCATCGGCCACAACTGGCGACCCCCTCGGGTTAACGGCTGGCTGGCTAAAACTCATGGAGGATGCGCAAAATCGCTTCCTTGCCGGGGAGGTACTTCCTTCTGATCCGTTCACGTTGTTTCGCCAGTGGTATAACGCGACCAACGAACAATGGTCAAAATCCATTGAACAAGTGATTGGCTCTGACCAATTTTTGGAGGCCACCGCTCCCTTTACCGAGAGCTATACTAGCCTTGTGCGCGCCTTTCGCCATGCCAGCGAAGCATACTTTAAGCAACTTCAACTGCCAACGCTCTCCGATATCGCCCGTGTAGCAGAGTTGGTTATCAATCTTGAAGAGAAGGTTGACAAAATCGAGGATGTCTTTGCGGACTTTGCCGAGCAGAACAAACAGTTAGCAACGTCTAAAGCAGTCGCACTGTTGGAGAAGAGAGTCGAAGGGCTAGTTACCTCGCAGACAATCGCACAACTGGAGAAAAAGGTTGATGGACTGGCTTCCTCGCAAGCGGTGACGCACCTGGAGAAGCGGGTTGATGGATTGGCAACCTCAGCAGCGGTGACGCACCTGGAGAAGAGGATCGATGGACTCGCTTCCTCAGCAGCGATTACACAACTGGAGGAGAGGATCGATGGATTAGCTTCCTCGCAGACAATCGTACAACTGGAGAAGAGGGTCGATGGACTGGCAACCTCAGCAGCGGTGACGCATCTGGAGAAGGAGATCGAAGGGCTAGCCACAAGTAAAACCGTTACTACCTTACAAAAGCGTCTCGATCAGGTTGAACACAAACTCGATCTCGTGCTCTCCACCCTGGAGAAAATCGCGGACGAGAAATCCAACGATGTTCCAGCGCAGGCAGGTTCTCAGGGACCCGCTTCACGCAAAGGACAGAAAAAAGCTTCCGCGTCTCAAGAGACCGCTCCAGAGGCATAAAGAAGCAGCACTGCTACTGGTGCAGGTTCAATGATGAGCTAAACAGTAGCACCCTATCAACGAAGCTCACAAGGAGAACAAGTCCATGACCCAAGTCAACGATGTACATTCTCTACCTTTTATGAATCTTGAGGACACATTCAAGAAGTACAAGACAGGGATGCAAATCATACTAGAAGGGGCGCAGGCACCCACTGGGCAAACCCCCAAAGAGATCATCTGGACCAAGAATAAGGCGAAACTCTACCACTACGAACCGAGCAAAGAGAAACGTTTCCCCATTCCTATCCTCCTAGTATACGCTCTTATTAACCGCCCTTATGTCCTCGATCTGATGCTTGGCAACAGCATCGTAGAGTATCTGACCAATCATGGTTTTGATGTCTACATGATCGACTGGGGTACACCCGCAGAAGAAGACAGCAATCTGACATTCGATGATTACGTGCTTGACTATATCCACCGTGCCGTCAAGAAAGTTCTCAGCAACTCGCACGCGCAAGAGTTAAGCATTCTCGGTTTCTGCATGGGTGGTACCATGACAGCCATGTACGCATCGCTTTTCCCCGAAAAGCTTCGTAATCTGATCCTCCTCACCGCCCCCACTGACTTCACCCCTGATACGATGGGACTGTATGGTGTGTGGATGAATGCCAAGCACTTCAATCCCGACCCACTAGCTGAGGCCTATGGCAATATCCCCGGCGATCTCATCGACACCGGAAACCGCATGGTGCGACCTGTCACCAACTATGTTGGCACCTACGTCACGATGTGGGAGCGCATTATGCAAAACAAGCCCATGGAAACGTGGCTTGCCATGAATAAATGGGTCAACGATGGCGTCCCTTTCCCCGGCGGTGCTTTCCGCCAATGGATACGTGACTTTTACCAGGGAAATAAACTGGTCAAAGGCGAAATTACATTACGTGGACGGCGCGTAGACCTATCAAACATCACCTGCTCCGTTCTCAATATCGCTGGGAAAAAAGATCACATTTGTACACTGCCGCAAGCGGAAGCCACCATGCGCCTGATTAGCAGCAAGGACAAAGAATTTTATGTCCTGAACGCTGGGCACGTTGGCCTCTTAACGGGGGGAGATGCAAAAAAGAATCTTTGGCCTAAAATTGAAAATTGGCTAGAACCGCGTTCAAAGTAAGTAAACACTATGTGGCAACAATTTATGTATCGCGATCACGACAGTACACATCCCTATGCTGTCTATACACCTGATAACTACAGCGTGAGCACTGCTGTTCCTTTGATCGTCATGCTACACGGATGTAGTCAGACCGCGCTCGACTTTGCAGCAGGAACGCTCATGAATCAAATAGCGGAGCAGTACAACTTTATCGTCGTCTATCCGCAACAGACGAGTAAGCATAATCAAAACTTATGCTGGAACTGGTTCCTTCCTGCTCATCAAGTTCGCGGTAGTGGTGAACCTGCCAGTATCGTGGGCATTGTGCAGGAAGTCCAGCAGACCACAGACTCATGGACCATTGATGCCACACGCATTTATGCAGCTGGTCTCTCGGCAGGTGGTGCTATGGCAACCATCCTTGGCATCACCTATCCTGATCTTTTCGCGGCCATCGGCACACATTCCGCGCCCGAATATCAGGCGGCGACGAATATCAGTAAGGGTCTTCGTGCGATGCGACATGGCGGACCAGACCCTCTTGAACAGGGCATAGTTGCGCATCAGGCGATGGGAGATTTTGCCCGTGTTGTTCCTTGTATCATGTTTCATGGTATGAAGGATAACACCGTGGTTGCGACAAATGGCGATCAAGTCGTCCAGCAATGGATGAAAACAAATGAGCTTGCCTCACACGGTAGTTACATGACTGACTTTTCTCGTCCCTCCAGTGTCGTCCCTGGTCAAGTACTCAATGGTTATTCATACATCACTGCTCGATGGAATGATAGCGATGGAGCACCAATACAGGAGTACTGGAAAATCGGTCATATGGGTCACGCTTGGTCTGGAGGTAGTCCAGCTGGCTCCTATACCGACCCATTAGGACCAAATGCAAGCCTGGCTATGTACCTATTCTTCATCGCACATTCTCTGCCAACAGATGAAGAAAGCAGCATAGACCAGGAAGCAGAAGCACATGCACACAAGTCGTTACGTGAACGATTGATAAACCTGTTGACGCTTAGAAGAGGAAAACAAATATGAGCCAATATTCCGCAGCTCTGGCACCTTTACCGGCAATCGGTACGCGAGTTCTTCGTACTCGTACCATTACTGAAGCCGACATCGTGAGCTTTGCCGATGTCAGTGGAGATCACAACCCTGTTCATCTCGACGAAGAGTATGCCGCAAGTTCTCCGTTTGGCAAGCGGATTGCGCATGGCTTTCTAACGGGGTCCATGATCTCTGCCGTTATTGGCATGGAACTTCCAGGTCCTGGCTCAATTTACCTGGGGCAAACGCTTAAATTCCTCGCCCCTGTTCACATTAATGATACCGTGACGGTAAGCGTCGAGGTCATCACCGTCCGTGAAGATAAACGGTTGCTCACCCTGCGTACCGAATGTGTCAACCAGCAAGGCACCGTGGTGCTCACTGGGGAAGCAACCATCAAATATATGCAGCTTTTAAAGGCTAGTTAATGTTACTTGTCAATCCGAGGAGCATCAAACATCGTACTCTTCGGATTGGCAACACAAAAACAGTGAGGGTGTCCATTTTTCAGGAAGAGGTGTTTGTTTACACAGCAAAGGAGCAAACAACATGAGCGGAACGAAGGAATATTGGCTTGCCGTAGGTAGTGTGTCAGAAAAGGCACGAAAACAGTTAGAGGAGGCGGATTGTATTGTACAACAGGCAAATACTGTCCCGCCTGTCGTCCTTGTATGCCTTCGTTACCACTCAGAGGAGGAAGTCAGCGACTTAAAGATTTGGGATCACGGTGAGATGCAGATTCGCTCCAAGAATTTGCGCTTGCACCATGAGGGGCTACACGGCAACGTCATCAATGCAAAAATCACTTCTCTCGCAGACAAACACACCCATAGCGACGCACATGTCAGTGGTTGGCATGACCATCTCGCTGAACCTGACGACGACCCATTCTAAGTTGACCAAAGTGCGCATAAGAACAAGGTCACAGCGATTATACAAAACAAAAATGAAGCACCTGAGACACCGGGGACGACATTGGCTCCCCGGTGTCTCAGGTGCTTCATTTCACGCTCGTATTACAATGACTTGGCCTGGAATGAGCTGATCGTCGCAGTACCACCCTGAGTGAGTAAACGCAACCCAGCATAGCCAGAAGTCAACGCACTATCATTCGTTGTCAGCATCCACCCACTCGGTT
>JBBPYR010000198.1:0-2732 GCA_038199755.1 Ktedonobacterales bacterium
AGGCAGGCTCGTTCGACATGTCGAACGAGCCTGCCTCTTCTGCTTCCTTGTCGCTAGAGGGTTGTCCAACCAGCGAGGTACAGTTGTGTGCCATCGCTGATGCCAGCAAATTGGGTGGGTGCGCCACCACCCAACTGACCATAATACATACCGTAGGTTTGCGTCGGCGGATCATATGATTGCAAGGCATACATATTGCCATCACGCGAGACATTCGACCACGCATATTGTGTAAATGGGCAGAGGGCTTGTGCATTGGCACTATCAACACTCAGGCGCGTCAGACCACTGCCATCAATATTCATTTTCCACAGCCCGTTCTGCGTTTTGTTGGCGTCCGAGTTCTCGACCATGGCCAGTAACGTTGTCTTGCTAATGGCCCGTATCGTCACAATGGCCTTCGCCGCGTCTGTTAGAATCGTGTGGGGCGTACCGCCCGTTGCCAATTGGAGTGCGACAGCACTTGGCCCGGTCGCCATACCAGGTCCTAGCCCAGCAGAGGAGCAGGTGGTAGTAATCAATTGGGTTGAGTCATAATCAGTATCAAACGAGCCACATGCCAGCGACATTGTGACTACTTTTTGCAGATCACTACTATGCTGATTGGCTCCTTTAGTGAGGTCCAGCAAGTAGATATCCTGCGCGGGTGCGTCGGAATTCGGAATGATGCTGACCAGATATACATGATTGTTATCTAGCCATGTACGCGGCATATAACTTTTGTTGGCATCCGGCAAAAGCATAGCCTGCACCTGCCCATTTGTCAGGTTTAATGTATATACTGTTAAGGCAGTGGCTCCTTGCGCGAATACTGCCTGTTTCTGATCAAAGGACCACTGCACACCGCCAATCATACTTCCTACAGCAGCGCAATACAGTGTTTGTAAGCCCTGTCCATCGACACGCACCATACGGAGTTGATATTGTTGCCCAATGTTGGCCGTGAAGAGCACCCATTGCCCATCCTGCGATACTTGCGCATCAAAAATGGACACGCCAGCCATTTTGCTAATCTCAATCCCCTTGAGGGTTGAATCGTGCATATAGGCCGTAACATCTTTGCGTTTGATGGTGCCAAAGGTAGGTTTACCCGCTGCACTCTCATTCACAATATAAATCAGATTTTGATGGTTGCCTAACACGAGTGGTGCCAACACCGCCGCACGCGCAACACCCGCCGCAGGACAATTCGTCGTGGTTGTCGGTACATTCAATGTAGTCACAGCTGGTTGACCGCCAACGGGAGTGCCGCCCCCTTTCACGACCGTTCCCCCCACAGGCGTCCCACTGCCCCCTTTAGCAATGCCAAAAATCTGGGGAGCAAAGAATGCAGCTGCAACGCTCCCCAGCACGAGGACGGCAATAATGATCAGCGTGAAAATGATTGGTAATGAAGAGCGTTTACGTTGTGGGGGCACACTTATTGCACCCTGCGCGGCGGCATAATAGGGTGCAGCTTGATAATTTTGTTGTGGCTGAAACGGCATCGCGCCTTGTGTTGGTGATGATGGCGTGATGGGCGTCGATTGCGGCACGCCAATTACCATGCCGCCAGCATACCCCTTTTGCTCTCCACTCCCTTGCTGCGGATTTGAGGGGGTCGGAGGAGTGGGGGGAGTTGGCGAAACGGGCATGGTCCAGGGAGCATCGAGCGTTTGCCCATCACTGCCCTCGCCTATCGTGCTGGGATTTGCTTGACGGATAGCCTGTAACAGCTCAATGGGGCGTTGATAACGCTGTGCCGGGTCCTTTGCCAGGGTACGCATAACAACCGCCTCAAGCGCGGGCGACACCTGCGGATTGAGTTGGCGCAGTGGGCGTGGTTGCTCGTTGAGATGTTTCATGAGCATGCCGAGATAGTTTTCGGCAGTAAAAAGATGTACGCCAGTGAGCATCTCGTACAGGGCGGCCCCAATCGCATAGATATCACTGGCTGGCACCACATTTCCCATGATCTGTTCTGGCGGCATATAATCCGGTGTGCCTGCAATAGCACTTCCAGTAATACTAAGCCCATCACTCTTTGCAGTTTGCGAGAAATCTTCGGTTGGTGTCACGACCTTTACCAAGCCAAAATCTGAGAGCACCAGCGTGCCATCGCCCTTAAACAACATGTTTCCTGGCTTGATATCGCGGTGAATTAAACCACGCTCATGCGCGTATTGCAGAGCAGTCAATATCTGTTCGATCAGGTGTATAGCTTCCGCGATGGGAACACTTTTTGTGACACGCAAACGGTCACGCAAGGAGCCTCCTGGCATGCGCGGCATCACCAGATATGCTAAACCATACTGTTCCCCATAGTCGTATACTGGCAAAATGTTCGGATGATCCAATTGGGCCAGCACGCGCGCTTCACGGGTAAAACGGCGCAAAAAATCCTTTGTATCGTCTTCTCCTGGCAGATAGACCTTGACAGCCACCTCGCGTTGCAAATTGATGTCTTGCGCGAGAAAGACGGTAGCCGTACCTCCATAGCCCAAAGGCCGTATGATACGATAATGACCAAGCATTTGACCAATCAGTTCGTCCGCACGCATAGCTCTCCCTCGTAGATGATGGACTCTCTCTCTTTAATATAGACGCATAGGTACATGCTTTTTACAAGCTCGCAGTCGGTAAAATTTCACAAAACACAGGCAGGAGCAAGACAAACCCTCTTGCTCCTGTCAAAAATGTGAACTACGTCACACAGCAGGAAGCGGCAGCGGTGTTTTGTCACAAAACACCGC
>JBBPYR010000199.1:0-11906 GCA_038199755.1 Ktedonobacterales bacterium
GAAAGTGTCTCCACTGTTTCTCATTGAGCATCTGGCGCATTTGCTCATATTTCTCTGTTCGACTGGCTCGTATCCGTGTCATGTCGCTAACATGACATATCTCCCTTATAATGTCAACTTATTACCGCGCTCGCCCTAAGCCGAAATAACTCTCTATCCATTCTCGGTTGGGTGCCAGCGAAACGCGGCGCACCAGTTCGTGATGAGCTTGTACATCGTGCCACACTTGGCGACCAAAGTAAGAACCTGTGTTCATAGTTGCCTCCATTTTGCTAATTGCCATATAATGAAGTTGTAGCACCCAATATGGGTGAGGATTGAAATAGTAGATAGCTATCTACTGAATACACAAGCCGATTATACCCCTGACTTGGGTTCGTGTCAAGAGGCTATTTATCGGCTTGTGGCAATTTTTCGTCCTTTTACCTAATCCACCATCCGCAACTTACACCCCGCCGGGTCCACCGACACCATCAACGGCCTTGCCATGTGGGTGAACGACACTACCGCTTGCCCCGGCGCGAGGGCCGCCAGCCGCCGCCATTGGCTCTCGTCTATCCCTGGCACGCTCTTTTGCAGACGCGATATGACCGCAGAGTCGGTGATCTTGTGGATGATGTAGTTGTTCAGCAGGCCGAACACTTGCGAAGGTAGATGCTGTGGCAGCTGCGTCACGAACACCAGCCCCAGCCAACGCTTGCGCCCACGTTTGGCGATGCGCGCCACCTGCTGGAAGAGCACCGGCATCTTCTCGATGCGCTCCGCCGACAGGAACTCGTGCGCCTCCTCAATGATGATCAGTACCCTCGGCAATTCTCTGCCCTGCTTGACCGCCGCCTCGTAGAGTTCGTCTTGCTCGTCCTGCACTCCTCGCAGCAGGTCGGCTATCACCAGATTGTTGAGGGTTGTCGAGTCGGTGTCTGAAAGGTCCAGGATGCTGACATGGCCGGGGCGCAGCAACCTCTTGTAGTTCATTGGTTTCACTTCATCGGTGAACGAATCGAATACGTTGATGCGCTTCAGCCTCCAAAGCTTGCCATACAATGCTCGCCAACTAACGGCGCTGTCGGTCCTGACGGCGCGTATGCGCTTCATGATGTCTTCGCCGCTGTTCTCCCGGAACTCGCCGTTATAGAAGTTGGGAGCGCCCGGCTGCTTATTGACCGCGTGCAGGAAGCCGTCCACTATATCGAGCAGATAAGATAGCGTGAGGCGTGGGTAGCCGCGTTCAAATTCGTCTATATCGAGAGCAAGCCGCTCTTGATTGGGATCGCCCTTCGTGGGGAAGATACCCAGATCGCGTAGCACTTGTTTACCAACATCATATGCCAGATCGAAGCGCATGGACTGGGCTTCGGTCAGGTCGAGTATCTCCTTGACTGTGTAAGGCGATAGCCGCGCAAACTGCAAGCAGAACTCTTTGATGCTTGGGTGATTGGGATTGGCAGTGTCGCGTCCCACGAGGTGGTAGATAGTGGTGTTCGGCACTCCATGCTTCTGTAGGCCGCGCAGAGTGAGCGCCGCTAACATCCTTGGGTCAGAGGTTGGCTGGTCTATCTGCGTGTACTCCCCTTCTACATCCAGGACGATCACCGCGTAGTCGTTAGCCTGAGCCTCGGCTATGAGACGAGCCACAGTAGTTGATTTGCCGCCACCCGTCGTGCCCATAATGCCGGTATGCCTGGGCAGTACGCTCTTGTCAGCTTTGGGTAAGCCCACCGCTATGTTTTCGTAACCAACTACCAGGCCCAATCGTAGCTCTCCGTTCACTTTCAGTACATTAGCTGTTTCTTTCGCAGAGAGGAGAAACACCGGGCTGTTCGGCAGTGGGCGGAAGCGCGGAGGCACCAACCCGCCCTCGACTTCTTCGCCAAGTATCTCCACCTGCACCCGCCCATGGTAAGGCGGGGTCAGCACGCCGCCCCTGGCTGCTGTTGTAATAATGACGGGCGCGTCTCCCCTGAGACCATCCGGTTCCGCGAATGGCCCCGCCACCACCACACCCAGGTAATCGTGCCTCACAAGGGAGTGGGTTTGGGCGAATGGCCCCCCACTCCCACCGTCACTCCCGCTCCCAGCGCCTTTGGTATCCACATGCTGGAGTGTTATCCCGCTCTTGATACGAACTATGGATTGGGAACCGAGCGTGCCCTGAGCCACATGCTCCTTTGCCAGCACTACTGTCACCAGGTTGTCCTCGCTGCTAGGCAAATCGAAAGTGGTACGGCCTACCGCTCCTGCGAACTCCGCACTTTCCTGCCATGCGCCCCCCACAGCCTCTATCATCGCCTCCATGCGCATAAGAGCTACTTCAGGCACGGTCTTTGGCTCAATTTCCAGATTTCTCTGTTTATCCATAGCCTTATCCTCCTAACATCACTAACTCAAAACTCAGAAATCAAGATTGAAAACTAAACCCTACCCTTTACGGGTGGAGCGTTCCGGCAAATACTCGAACGGCACGCCCTGGGCTGCGTAATATACCTCCATCTGAGTAGCCAGAGCTTGTGCGCCGAATGTGCCCGCGCAGATGCGGTCGGCCAACTCGATCAGCATCGGGAAACCCCGGTGCTCGTGCATGGTGCTGTCGGCTAGAGCGATCAATGCCGCCTCGTGGGCACATTCGGCATGAGCGTAAAAAACGTAGGGCGGAGCCAGCCTGGACGCTCTGTAGACGCCGCGCACTATCTGGGGACCAACGTCATTTACGAATGCTCTCCCTAGAAGTTCATAGCGCCTGTCATATGTGCCACCCTCTATGAATCTGCTCATCTTTTCACTGGCCGTTTCCACGATGGCATACTCCAGTGGGTTCAATGCTTCTCCTATGGTTAGAAGCATCCTATCGTTAGGCGCGCTAGGAACAAATACCCACTGTTTGTGTCCGATGAGTAATCGGTGCAGCATCGTCAGACTGCGCTCCATAAGTTCCATATTTCCAAACCCTGTAAGGAGTTCGTAAGGTACAGGGTTACCATGGCCCATCCGCCAGGGAGCTTCTGATTTCTCAAGGAGTACAGCCCTCTCGGCGTAGGCCATGATACCTCGGCGAGCGAGTCGGCTGAGATCATCTTCACTGTCAACTTCGCCAACAGCGCCCCTCCTCATCCGTCTGTCAAGCAATTCAAGCATCTGATCGAGATCGTCCAGACCGCCTGCTCGCAAATCGCGTCGGAAGAGACGGTGAACATACGTACCCTGGTCGCCTTTGTACGATATAGTGCATACGCCAATTTGGTTGACGGTTAGGGGGATAGTCTCGTGGGCAAAGTGCGTGCCGTCGGCGGCCTCGACCGCACCCGTGAAAAGCAACCCTTTGTGAGTGCGCTCTATCTGTTGAGGCGTCGCCTGGTAGACTCCAGCATCGGGTGGTGCGTTCGGGCGCTTTGTGAGGTGAGGGAACACGTGCTTGCGTATGAGGGGCCGCATTTTGTTCTCGAAACGCAGCGCCTCGGATACCATTTCATCACCCAAGCGGGTGTATAACTCTTCGAGATTGACCCCCGCTTGCCATGTTGAGAGATCCAACGCCCTGGATATAGGTTCTCCGTATACCTCCTCGAATTCAGCACTGCCCAGAGGCAACGATCCTTGCCCTTTATCTCCTTCAGCCTTCAGAGAATCCTCGCGCTTTCGCTTTCCTTCTCCTTCTTCCTCGTCCTCAAACGTAGGCATGACAACACCTCATCTCTATCTCTCCCTAGCTCGCTCCCACCCAAGGCAATGCCTCGGCACGGAGTGATATCCCAAACTTGCGCTATTTGCCCTTTACTCCTTCCCTATTGGAGGAGAAAGTTCGACAGATTATGCTATTTTCGATTAGTCCCCCAAGCCCAACCAATCTCTGAAACCTGGGCTATGGCCTCCTTTTTTCAACAGCCACGCCGAGTATGGGCGCGCCTGTTCCTCGGGCAAGCCATAACGCTGGCAGAATATTTCGGTAGAATGTTTGTGAAGCGATGCATAGCTGGTGCTGGTGTTGCTAGCGTTGCTGGCATCAAGCATCTCCGAAATAACAACCCATGCATCGGCAGTTGGGGCTAGCAATTCGAGAGCTAGTCTATCGGCTCGTTCCTCAGCAACCAGGGTTGCCTGCGAAGTGTATCCGCCGCTGGATGTGCGCTCCATCAGATCCATGTGCAGACCGAGGGACATCGTGCTTAGTATGGCATGTAGACGCTCGGTGCGTGTAGGCGGGCGCAAACCGTCCAGAGCAGGAATAATATCCTCCCCCAAAGTGGCAATAGATCGTAAACGAGGTTCCCAATAATCTAAAAGAAAGTGGGCAAGTTCGTGGGCAACTGTGAAGCGTTTCTCATCGTCGGGATCGGAACTGTCCACCAGCACAAAGGCAGAACCACGGTATGCCAGCAGACAGCCACGCAAGCGACGATTGGCATCCCACTTTGCATCTTCTAAAGAGTTTGTGATGTTGCGTGTCGCAAGCCAGAGCCTGATGTCATCCAGGGTCAAGGGCGACAATTCACGGACGACCAAAGGCAGCGCGAGCGAGGCAGGCCCGGTTAATCTGCGGGGGAACGGCTCAAGCTCACCGGCAAGCCTCCAAAATTCATCTACATGTTTGGCAAATCCTGCTTCCAACCAAGTTGCATTATTCCTACCCCTCATCATTCGTGTTTTCGCTCTCGTTCTTGGCCGTTGTATTTTCAACATCCCGGCTCAGCGTGCCTTGTTCTTCCCTTACTGCGCCTTCCGCTTCTTTCTCCGACTCCAATAGGGGACGTTCATGGTCGCGCGCTGCTCTCAACATTCCACTGGACATGGAAGAAAAAGGGGCGTTCTTCCGGTCTCGTTTGGATGCTTGGAAGGCGTCAACAGCGTCCACCTCCCGGACCATAGAGGCCAGAAAGTGCATATCGAGTCCTAACTTTTCGGCCACGCGCTGTATGTCGAGCGAGAATGAACCTGGGTCCTTGTCAGGCCGTCCGCATAAGCGCAGGTGATTCAGTGTATCCAGGTCACAATCTAACCGTGAACATAACTCCTGCTCGTTCAGCTTATTGAACTCAAGATATCGTGTGATTACTCTGGCAAAAAGGTGAGGCCAACGAGCGGCACGAGTAGCAGCCAGAGCTAACAGATCGCTGTCGGGTTGCCTGTTCGAAGCATTGCCAGAATTGTCAGAATTGTCAGTATGGTTACTCATGAATCGATTTCCCCAAACGCTCTAGACGTTTACTGATACGATCTTTGTGCCTCTTGACGATGGCTTTTTGCTCATCTAGCGACAAGATGTCAATCTCCAGCACCTTTGCGAAGACCCCCGTGGATCGTTCTCCTTGAAGAATAAGCCCGAGCATCTGGCGATCTATAGGATCGTCTATCGCCTCCAGCACACGTCTCCACGCATCTTCGGCTTCAATCTTCGTCATTACATCCCGTTCAAGATTAGTATTCCTATCCGGCAGTATAAGTTCGACAGGTTGTACAGACATGGAGATAGCATCTCTGCGCTGTGTTTTGTTGCGCCGAAGAGCATTACGCAGGTCTCCCTGTGCAGACATGAGGAGGTAGTGAGCTAAACTTGAACGCTGTGGGTCGTATTTATGTGGATTGCAGGTATATTCCAACAAGGCATCTATGGCGGCTGTTGTGATGAAATGGTCGTCTGTTGCAGAGACCTGTGGGTTATTGGCGGATAATGTGAGCACCAATTTCGGGAGCCAGAGCGCAACACAATCGTCGGTGGCCGTTGGGTCGCCAGCAAGAAGGCGTAAATGAATAGCCATGCTGGCTGTAAGATCTAAGTTTATCACGAACTCACCTAGTTTTGAGAATGTTGCTACATCGCTACACCGATAGATGACAGGTAGCCAGGTTGTTAGGGTTAGCAAACTTAGCAAGCTGGAATCCGTCCTGATGTACAGTAACGGCTTGGTATGGTTTAGCCTAGATAACGATATGGATGTTAATATTGCATTGTGATCAAGAGACATCTACGCCCATAGATTGCCGCGTGATTGGGGCAGCCTCGTGCAATGGAGAGGAACCGAGATATTATACCTCTGCTCAATTCCCTAGTCAACTTCGCTAGTGTCACTATCATTTATCCTCATTCACAATTGGGTTATCTTCGGAGAGCATGGCAATAATGGGCCTGTGGTATGCAGCAATCTGTCCAGGATAACATGTCGGACTCTAAGCATGGATTGGACAAGTTCCAGCCCCGAAATTGCATGGTCTCTTTGGTAGCTTATGGATGCCTGCCCACATTTCACACCTCATCTGAACTGGCAACGGACCCTCGGCTCATACAGAACAAGATGCTCCCAACTCTCAGAGAAAATTACCCCGAATATATAGCCAAATATCCCTAATTTTACAATTACCTATTGACTTTAGAACATAAGTTCTGATATATCTAATGTACAACGCATTTTCGTGTTGCTTTAGGTATTCACCAAGAGACACCAAGAGGTATCCTGTTGGGATTTGTACACCTACACTGCCGTTCGGGGTTCAGCCTGCTGGAAGGCACAGCCACGCCTCATGCTCTCGTGCGCAGGGCTAAACAACTCAAGATGCCTGCCCTCGCCTTGACCGACCACAACTCCCTGTACGGCATGGTGGATTTCTACACCCACGCTCAGAAGGCGGGCATCAAGCCAATCATCGGCATGGACGTGGACCTGGACGATGGGCACAGCCTCACGCTACTGGCTCGCAACATGGACGGCTACCGTAACCTCTGCCACCTTGCTACCGTGCTTCGCCTCCACTCTGATCCGGAGGTTTTCGCTCCTGCCGGCTTTGGTGATGGTGAGGTTGGTGAATATGAAGACGAAGACAACGAGATATTGCCGTGGGACGATGGAATGTGGGGAGTGCCAGTGTTCGCTTTCACTCAGAAGCCCGTACCCATCGTCCCTACGGGGAGTACACGGCGTACCGGGAATGCAGGGAAGGAGCCGCGTCTACCGCGAGAGATGCTGCTATCGGGCCGCCACAGCAGGGGTCTGATAGCATTGTCGGGTGGAAAGCGTGGGGGTGTCAATTCATTGGTCATGCAGGGCAAGACCCGGCAGGCGGCTAGAGTAGCCGGGATGCTGCTCTCCGCCTTTGGTGAGGGTAACTTCTTCATCGAGTTGACGGCGCACGATGAGGCCGATAGTAGTGCCATGCCTGCATTGGTCGGGTTGGCGAACGACCTGGGTATCCCCATCGTTGCCACCAACGACGTGCTCTATCTCGGTAGAGAGGATGCTCCAACCGCACTTGCCTTAGCCCTTGCTGCTGCCCGTAAGGGGGTGAGAGGAGTGAGAGGGCTACACGGGGTACATGAGGTACATGAGGTACATGAGGTACAGGGATCTCCAATGCAGGTAGGGGATGGAACTCAGCGAGCCGCTGATGCCTCTAAAGCCGAAGCAAGCACTGAATGGAACGTTGAAGGGCGCAGCGAAATAGGCAGAGAGGTAGGCAGGGAGCGATACTTCAAATCGGCGGAAGAGATGGCCAAACTGTTCGGGGCTTACCCGCAGGCTCTGGCTAACGCAAGCTACATAGCCGAGCGGTGCAACGTGGAACTGCCCCTGCACAAACCGCTGTTCCCCTCAGTGGACCTGCACCCCGGCGAGACACCCTTCTCTCGGCTCTGGAAACTCTGCTTTGCCGGTGCTACCCGCCGCTACCGCCCCCTCACCAAACCGGCTATTGCACGCCTCAAGTACGAGCCGGAGGTCATCGAGTCGCTGGGCTTTTGCCCGTACTTTCTGGTGGTTTATGACATCGTCCGCTTCGCCCACTCCCGAGACATACCCATACTGGCGAGAGGATCCGCCGCCGATTGCATGGTGGCATATGTGCTGGGCATCACCCAGATAGATCCCATAGAGTACGATCTCCTGTTCGAGCGGTTCCTCAACCCCTCCCGAGCCGAGTTTGAACTACCCGATATAGACCTCGACCTGTGCTGGCGCAGGAGGGACGAGGTGCTCCACTATGTGTACGAGCGATACGGGCGGGAGCACGTGGCTATCGTTGGCACGTACATCACGTTCAAGCTGCGGTCGGCATGGCGAGAGATGGCGAAGGCGCTGGGTGTCCCGATGGAGCGCATCAACCGAGTGGCCGCACGGCTTCCCCATATCTTGCAGGCTGAGGGTGAGAGTGAGCGTGAAGATCAGGAGGAGAATGAGGAGGAGTTCGACAGAGTAGAGGACAGAGTAGAAGGCTCAGAAAACGTGCTGGAACCTGATGAGCAGGGGAGAAGGAGCCCTTCAGATACCGGAGCCACAGGAGATTTCAGCCTCAGGGACAAGACGGAAAGAGCAGCTTTTGAACTGGCTAAAGCCATAGAGGGACTGCCCAGGCACATGGGGATGCACTGTGCAGGGGTCGTAATAACACCCCAGGCCACACCCATCGCCGACCTCGTGCCCCTGCAGCGTGCAGCCCGCGATCCGAGTATGGCTATCACCCAGTACGACAAGGAGGCAATCGAAGCAATGGGTCTGGTCAAGATGGACCTGTTAGGGAGCAGGGCGCTCACCACCCTCGTGGACGCCATCCATGCTTCGGGTTTGATTATGGCAAAGTCAGCTAAGGGTGTGGCGGCAAGTGGCAAGGGAGGAGGAGACCTGGGTCAACTGCTTGAAGGTTCAGCCCACTTTTTGGTGAAAGAGTTGGGGAATTCAAGTCCCTTATCTGGTACACTTCCTCATTAACCAATCAGAGGAGGTTACCCAGCAATTGCCTAAGTCGCCAATATCCATGTTGCTGCCATTGCCACATAGGTTGAAGATCGACATGATTTACCAAACTCCCGACACTTTGCTCGTTCACGTAAGCTCGACTCGTCGCCGTGCGTCTTGCCCCTTGTGTTCAACACCCTCTCACCATATCCATAGCCACTACTGCCGCAAACCGGCTGACCTACCTTGCGCTGGACGACCCGTCAGGTTGCTGCTCAATGTTAGAAAGTTCTTCTGCCGGGTTCCGAATTGTTCTCGCAAAGTTTTTACCGAACGTCTACCGCAACTGCTTGAACCATCCTCTCGTCTCACAGCACGCCTGCGCTCTGCTTTGCAGCAGGTCGGATTTGGCTGTGGAGGCAAAGGTGGCGAACGATTGGCAGGGGCACTGGGGCTGGGAATGAACGTCTCAGACACGACCATTTTATGGTCAATGCAATCAAGGCACCTAGTCCAAACTCCTGCTCCCTCAGCAAATCAGGTTCGTGTCATCGGCATTGATGACTGGAGTTGGCGGCGTGGCCAGCGATATGGAACCATTATCGTGGATTTACAAGCCCACAAAGTGATTGACTTGCTTCCTGATAGGAACGTGGAGTCGGTGCGCTCGTGGCTGGCCGACCACCCACATATCGAGATCGTCAGCAGAGATAGGGGCGCCACTTATGTTGATGGGGTAACGCAAGGTGCTCCCCAGGCCACTCAGGTTGCAGATAGGTGGCACCTTTACAAGAATCTGGGAGAAGCGGTTGAAGCCTTCCTTGTCCGCACCCATGCTCGTGTTCCACAAGGTATTCCTGATGAAATCGCCTCCCCACCTGTACAATCTGGACGCAACGCCGTGCTTCCATTCCTATCACCATCTGTGTCTCTATCTTTAGCTCTAACTCCATGCTCACTCATACCCCCACTCCTACCCCTACTCCTACCGCCGCGCCCATCGGTTTCGGCCACTCCACGCAGCCTACACCAATCTCAAGCTCGTCTTGAACGTAAGTGGAAACTTCATCAGCAAGTGCATTTGCTTCGCGCTCAAGGAGTGAGCCTGCATCAGACCGCCAAACAAATGGGACTTGCACGCAACACCGTTCGAAAATATGATAGGCAACGCGTACCTGATGTCGCACCCCTGCCAACAGCACGACCCCGCCGCGCCAGTGTGCTCGATCAATATGAGGAGTACCTGGTGAAGCGATGGAACGAAGGCTGTGCTAACGCCGCCCTTCTGTCTAATGAGATCTGTGAAAAGGGGTACAGGGGAGGGAAAACAGTTGTAAAAGACTACATGAGCTACCTTCGTAAGTATCCGTCTCAAGCTGCACTTTCCCACCCACGCAGCCAGCGTGCGGCGTCGGCGTCACCTCGAGAACTACGTTGGCTATTGGCTCGACAGCAAGAGGACCTCAACGAGGAACAGCAAGCTCGGCTGCAACGGTTGCTGGACACCTCGACGGATGTGCAGCAGGTCCATGCCCTGCTCCAAAACTTCCACATCATGGTGCTTAACAAACAGCATGAGCGACTAGATTGTTGGCTGGAGCAGGCGAAGAAGAGCGGAATTACTGAAATGAAGAGCTTTGCCGCCGGAATTAGCCGTGATTACGAAGCCGTGAAGGCGGCGATCATTCTTCCCTGGAGCCAGGGCCAAACGGAAGGACAGGTTAACAACCTAAAAACCGTGAAGCGCGCCATGTACGGGCGAGCAGGGTTTGCCCTGCTCCGTCAACGATTACTACAATCCAACGGCAAACCAGCCGGTTGAGTTCACCAAAAAGTGGGCTGAACCAATTATATTCCGCCCTGGATAGTATGAGGATGCTGTAGAGAAGCATGGGGTGATAACGTGCGACAAACTGGCCCAATACGCGGGACGAGAGGTGATGGTGGCGGGTATGGCGGCGGTAGGACGCAGGCATACTACCAAAGGAGGGGAGTTGATGATGTTCATTACCTTGCAGGATGCTTACGGGTTGGTGGAGGTGGTGTTGTTCCCGGAGGCCTACAAGCAGAACGTGGAGATACTGGCAAATGGAGGGAACGGCCCATATCTGGTGCGTGGTATCGTGCAGGTCGGCGGCAAGGGGAGGGGCATAGGCATAGGAATGGGATAGGCGTACAAACACCGCCCGACCTGCGCCGCTCTGATGCTGTAGCGATGAAGATGCACCCTGTGATCATAGCCAGCGAGATTAGCCCCTTAGTTCCTTAGCTCCTCAGATCTGTAATGGGCAAGAGGCCATCGGATGGAGTAATCATATTTACGCTTCTACGCTTGAAAATATCGATCAAGAACCGAAGATATAATTTCACCACAGCGCAGAGGTGACATAGGCGATGCCTACTTACTGGGAATTGAGGAATGTCTGTTAACATGTACCATATCTGCTAATGACTTCTCCCTGATCTATCAAATGGTTTCAGCATCGCTCCTGGCGCTGTCGGGTGAAAATTCGGCGATCTCTGTAGGATGTACACCTAGGCTTCTGGCGATCTTGCGGATGGTGGTCGGCCTGGGATGCGTCTCTCTGCGCGCAATTCTGTAGAGCGTCTGGGGTGTCACCCCTAGAAGCTCCGCGAACTCATCCACAGTCAAATATCGCTCCGCCCTATATTCGTTCAAAGTTTTGGCTACCATCTTCTACCCTCCAATTCTCCAATTCTCCAATTCTCCAACCCTGTAAGGCACATGTCATAACCTCATTGTACGACGTTATGATAACGTTGTCAATACGTTCTAAATTGCTCAGATATTGGTGAGGAAAACCCTTGACAAATCGTTATGAATATGTTATGATATAGGCATGAGCAAGTGAATATGAAGGCCACAGGGCGCAGATACAGGAGAGGACTTCATAAGAGCTTGAGGACATAAGAAAAGGGGCGGTCACAAGGCCTAGAAAACCACAACCGCCCCCAACATCCCCGAAAGGAGAATGCGATGTTCAGTATATCACAATTGTCACAATCACAAGAACAGAGAGCATGGGAGAGTGAGGAGTACGGCGACCTTCAGGACCAGGACCTGGAAGGTGTCCACTGTTGGTACTGTGGTGTATAGTGCCCCCCAATGTCAAGACAAATTTCCGGCAAAATTAAGGTAGAAAGATAGCTGAGATAAATGAGTCGAATCGAGTCGAATCGAATCTCGCCTTTGAGACGAAGCTGGGGTCATGATTGTCGCGCCTGCCAGTA
>JBBPYR010000200.1:0-10958 GCA_038199755.1 Ktedonobacterales bacterium
CGCCCCCCCTGGCCCCCACCCCCGCCTCCTCCGCCTCCCCCGCCCCTACTGAAATGAGCCCCCCGTCACCTCATCCATTCTTAAGTTGATGTCTCTTGGACGCGCTGAAGCTGGTCCCTACGAAATATTGGCATGGTGTGCGCTGTTTCCACAGCGCATATTTTTTGTGGTGATAAGTTGGGTCCCTACACCTTGCAGCATTAAGGTACGTGGCGTATACTGCAATCGTGTTTTTATCTAGTAGGGAGGCACACTAGGGACCTCTCTACTGGTGAGTCTCTGTCTCTATTTTAACAGAGGAGAAAGTAGTCGATGTCGTCAACACCTGAGTCCCTGAACCTGGAAAGTTGGATTAGGGATGTTCCTGACTTTCCGCAGAAAGGTATCCTCTTCAAAGACATTACGCCGTTGCTTCAGGATGGAAAAGCCTTTCGTGCCTCGATAGATCGCCTCGCGGCGCATTACGCGGGGGCAGGCATTGAAGCGGTTATCGGCGTGGAGTCGCGTGGTTTTATCTTTGGTGCGCCTTTGGCCTACCAACTCAATTGCGGCTTTGTGCCTGTACGTAAGTTTGGCAAGCTACCCGCGAAAACTGTGAACGTCGAGTATGCCCTGGAATATGGCACGAATGTCGTAGAGGTTCACACGGACGCGATTAAGCCGGGGCAGCGTGTGCTCATCGTTGATGACTTGCTCGCCACGGGTGGTACGGTGATGGCTGCGATAGAGTTGGTGGAGAAATTAGGCGGTCATATCGCTGGTATTGCCTTTTTGGTGGAGTTGACCTTCCTCAAGGGGCGCGATCAATTGCAGGGGTATGATGTGTTTGCCCTAATTAAATATTAGCGGTGTAATAGGTGTAATAGAAGTAGCACACGCCCCAGGCAATGGGTACGACATACCCATTGCCTGGGGCGTGTGCTATGCTTCCCAGCCGAGCCAGGTGGCTTTTGTTGCGATGGGGGTTGGATTGCGTTCGAGCTTCGGTATGGCAGGATAGCCCAGATAGACGATAGCGATGATATGGTCTGCGGGGGCGATGCCGAGCCACTGCTTGACACGCGGGTTATAGGCGGCGTCTCCCGTGCGCCACATGGCGGCTAGACCGAGTTCTTCTGCGACGAGCAACATGTTTTCGACTGCCGCCGCTGTTGCCTCGACATTCTCAATATCCATGACGTTTGCTTGTTGTGGATATTGGGAGGTGACGATGATCAGAACGGGTGAGCGCAATGGTTTGTTGCGCTCTTTGTTCAGTGCGGCCAGTGCTTTTTCGCTCGTTGTTTCTGTCAATTTCGCGGCAAGCGATTCGGCCATGATTGTGCCCAGCTCGGTGCGAGCTTCGCCTGCGAGCACGAAGAAGCTCCACGGCTCTGCCTTATGATGGTTCGGCGCGTGGGTGGCCGCTTCCAGCATTTGCTCAATGTCTGCGCGGCTCGGCACTTGGTTGGTCATTTTGCCGATACTGTGCCGCTGTTTAATGGTATCTTGTACGCTCATGGTTTCTCTCTTGCCGTTATAGTTTCTTTTGCTCTATTTGTGCTTTCTCATGGTAGCCGTTCAGCAGGCTGCCTTCTACGCCAAGGGTGGGCAAGAGTTGGGCCTGCGCCTGAGTGGTGAGGGGAAGACCCCAGAGCTTGATGAAGCCCAGAGCGGCGTTATGATCGAACTGGTCACCACTATCATAGGTTGCTAGGCTGTGGCTGTAGAGCGAATGCTCCGACTTGCGACCCACGATCATGCATTGTCCACGGGAGAGCTTGACGCGTACTGTGCCACTGACGAAGCGTTGTGTGCTTTGTACGTATGATGCCAAGTCCTGGTGCAAGGCACTGTACCACTGTCCATTATAAATGAGTCGTGCGTATTCGCCAACGACCAGTTCTTTGAAACGGGTCTGGTCGCGGCTGAGCGTGAGTGTTTCTAAGGCTTTATGGGCAGCTTGGAGCACAACGGCGGCGGGAGCTTCGTAGACCTCGCGTGATTTGATGCCGACAAGACGGTTCTCGATATGGTCGATGCGACCAATGCCGTATTTGCCTGCCTGCTTATTCAGCGTTTCGATGAGGGTCGGGCCATCTATTTCTTCGCCGTTGAGGGCAAAGGGAATGCCGTTCTGGAAGGATATCTCGACATAGGTTGGCTCCAATTGAGCCATCGTGTCGGGATTGTCGGTCCAGGCGTAGACCTCTTCGGGCGGCTCGGCCCAGGGGTCTTCGAGGATGCCACATTCGACGCTGCGACCCCACAGGTTTTGATCGACCGAGTAGGGGCTGGCATTGGTGACTTTAATGGGAATGTTATGCTCGGCGGCATAGGCGATTTCATTGTCGCGGGTCATACTCCACTCGCGCACGGGTGCGATGATTTTGAGGTCTGGTGCGAGCGTGTTGATGGAGACATCGAAACGCACCTGATCGTTGCCCTTACCAGTACAACCGTGGGCAACGGCAACGGCACCCTCGGCGCGTGCCACTTCGACCAGCAGACGGGCGATGAGCGGGCGAGCCAAAGCGGTTGCCAAGGGATATTGGCCTTCGTAGATGGCATCGGCCTGTAATGCGGGCCACACGAAGTAGCGCACAAAGTCGGCGCGGCCATCGACGACCAAGGCTTTGATAGCCCCGATCTTAAGGGCGCGGTCGGCGATGGCAGACAGGTCGCGTTCATTGCCCACATCAATGGTCAAGGCGATGACGTCCAGATCGTATTTTTCTTTGATCCAGCGAATGGCGACAGAGGTATCTAAACCGCCAGAATAGGCGAGTACGACGCTAGGCATGGGTTATTCTCCTTCTAACATAGGAATAGTTTGGGTGACAGGGGTGACAGGGGTAACAGAGGTGACAGGAGTGACAGTGGGTCCGACGAGTTGTTGGATGGCAGCCTCGAAGCTGACACTGCGCCCCTTCCAACTGGCTTGCAGATCTGCAAGACGCTGCTGGGCTTGCTCTAAGCCGAGGTTACCCGCTCCCCCAAGGTGTGCGCGTGCATGTAACCGTTGCACGAGCTGCTCCTGGCTCTCGATGGGCAGTATGCTATTGCGATCAAGCAAGGCTGTGACCTCGGCACCTACGATGCGGTAGGCATCGCGGAAAGGCATGTTGGCCGTCTTTGCCAGTTCATATGCGCGATCAGTGGCAAAAAGTTCAAAGGTACAGGCCTTGGTGAGCTGCTCGTTGTTGACCTTCAAGCTGCCCGCGACCAGGGTGGTGATCTCCAAGCTTTCTTTGATCAGGTCCAATGCCTCCATGAAGGGGCGTTTGGTCTCTTGATAGTCCATATTGTAGCCACTCGGTAGACCGCTGACGATGCCAAGAATTTGCTGTTGCAGCGCGAACATGGTTTGTGTGCGTGCGCGTAGCAGTTCCATGATGCCAAGATTGCGCTTCTGTGGCATGATGCTGCTGCCAGTGCAAAGTTCTTGTGGTACTTGGAAGAAGCTGTACTCGGCGGTGGTGAAGAGCAGCACGTCCTGAGCGAATTTGCTGAGGTCAAGCATGATCTGGCTGAGTGCCTGCACAATGGCAGCCTCGATTTTGCCGCGACTGTTCTGCACATAGATGACGTTGTTTTGGACGTGCGAGAAGCCGAGCAGGTCCGAGGTCAGCTGGCGATCAATGGGCAAGGGCACGCCATAACCGGCGGCTGAGCCAAGCGGCGATTGATCGTTGAGGATATAAGCGGCAGCGAGCAATTGCTCGTCGTCAAGCAGTGACTCGGCGAAACCCGCGGCCCAGAGGCCGACGGATGAGAGCATGGCCCGTTGCATGTGGGTATAGCCGGGCATGGGAACATCCTGATAGGTGTGGGCGAAATCAAGCAGGGTTGCGATGAGGGTTCCAAGCTGCTGGCCTACTTCGTGTAGTTGTTCTTTGCCATATAAACGTAGATCGACTAACACCTGGTCGTTGCGTGAGCGGGCCATGTGTATCTTTTTGCCAGCTGCGCCTGTGAGTGTGCTCAGGTAGTTCTCGATGGCGGTATGCACGTCTTCGTCTGATGGCTGCACGAAAAAATCGCCGTTTGCTGCCCGTGTAAGAATGTCGCATAGCCCCTGTTTGAGTGTCTCATGTTCTTCTGTTGTGAGCACGCCGATAGAGGCGAGCATGGCGACGTGGGCCAGCGATCCCCAGACATCGTGGTGAATGAGGCGACTATCGAGCAGACTGTTTTGTGCCGCTTCAAAACGTTCAACCTGTTCGTGAACGCGATATCCTTTTTGCCATAGTTTTGTCATAAAAAGACTCCTTCAACGAGATGTTAGATGGAAGGAGTGAGGGGGGTAAGGCAATAAAAAACCCCTCATCCCTTCCTGAACATTGAAGGGACGAGAGTGTTAAGAGTCTCTATGTTCTTCACACGCCCGTGGTGCCACCCTGCTTGTCTTGCTGTATCATTACGAAAACAAGACCACTTTTGCTGGTTATGCTGCTGCGTGGGAACCATCCACCTGATCTACTTGTCGTTACGAATAAGGCAAGACTTTCTTCGATCAGCCGCTCACGAAGGCGTTCTGAGGGTACATTTCCGTTCCGAACTTCCACTCTCCATCGGATCGCTGTTGGGTGCCACTCTCATACTCTGTTCGCTCAACGCGGGTCAGACAATGCTGCTTTTTTATTGTCCTAAGCATAACAGGTATGGAAGGGGAATGTCAACTAAATGAAACGATCTCTTTTGTGTGTTCGTGAAGAGAGTATGGTATCTTTTATGAAGTAGTAAAAATTCACTGAGTTATTGAGAGGAAGAAGAGTATGGCTGATACAGTACAAAATGTAGTTTCGCATGGTAAACAGAATAAGCAGGTGTATACTCATCCCTATAATATGGTGACGGTAGCTATGTGGGTGATCGCGTTGAGTTCGCATGCTATTCTGATACCGCTTTTTGTGCGCGAGGTGCTTATGCACTCAAATGGGCGTGCAACGAAGCTGTTTGGCTAGGTTGACATACAAGAAGGGCTCACGAGCATTGACTTTCCTATTGCAATAGGTAATTCAATGCTCGTGAGCCCTTCTTTTCTTTTTAAGGCTCTTCGATCCAGCCGTGATCTTCGCGGAAGTTCAGGCCTTGTTGTTGCGCTTCGTCCGCAGTGAGATAGGGCAGCAAATGACCGATAAAGGGTTGCTTTTCTTTATAGCGGCGCAAGTTGTCCCAGGCGCGTTCGTGCATGAGTTGCATGGCGACCACGGGGTCGTTCAAGGTATCATGCAGGTGTTTGAGCACGGCGGCGGCGTGTTCCTGCTGCTGGATTGTTTGCTGCTGGCGACCAAGCAGACGCGCTAACATGAACAGGTCGTCTTCGCTTGCCAGACCCAGGTGTTCAGCTTGGAGCATGAGGCGCAGGCCGTGGGCGAGGATGGGATCGAGTACGCCGACATTCATTTCCACGTCGTCACGCATGCCACGGTTGTTGAGGTTTGCCGAGCCGACGGTTGACCAGATATCGTCAACGATGGTGGCCTTGGCATGTACGTAGATGGGACGATAATGCGTGGTTTCGCCATCAGTAGAGGAGGTTGCCAGGCAGAAGGCATGCAAGCGGCCTTCGTGCAAGGCTTGTGATGCCTCTTCACGCAGGCGACCTAAACCAACGTCGGTCAGTTTGCGCCCCACATTCGGATGGTCTGGGAGCACAATGGCGATGGAGGCACCACGATTGAGGGCTCCGGCCATTTCTCGCAGGTTTGTTTCCATCTCTGGGCTATCGCCGCTGATCAGGGGTAGCTCAACGCCCGTGTAGGAGTGGAGCCAGAGGTATTGATTTTCCATGTAGGCGAAGTGCTCGATGTTGTGCAATGCTTTGGCGTATAGTTGACTGATGCCGCGAATAATGAGTGGCTCAAAGCTGTAGGTATGTTCTGGTATGGTACGAGCAATTTGTAGGATGTTTGGTGTTTCTACTGCTGCTGCGAAGGGATGTTCCGCTACAAGGTGGCTCTCGTCATAATGGTAATGGTGTATGACGTCGTTCCAGCGTTGTCGGAAGTTCAGTTCGACATCGCCCGCGGCTGGCCCTTCAATCAGCGAGTGTGCATCATGCCAGGAATGAGGTGTGGTGTGCTCCTTGTTCACACGCAGGGGCGTGTTGAAGAGGTGCTCATGGGTATCCCAGCGGTCGAAATCGCCCTCTTTCTCGATGAGCAGGTCTACGCCACCGACAAAGGCGTGGGTGCCATCGATGATGGAGATTTTTTGATGAAGTGATTCAACAGGATGGTGGAGTATGCCGAAGGCACTATTATCAAGGATACAATCTACTCCTACCTCTGCTAGCTGATCGCGCGACTCCTCGACATTGCAATGCTGGAAAAGCGGAGATTGTGCCCAGATCAAAACCTTGACCTCAACGCCTCTCTTGACGGCGTAGCCGAGCACCGCTTGTACTGAAAGGTCGTTTTGCACCCAGAAGTCGATATCAGCTTCTTGGAAGCCTTCTGCACGCAACTCGGCTAAAAAGGCCTCCTGCTCTGGGCTACCGTCGGGGCCGACACGATGATCTTTGCCGCGTACCAGTTCCATTTTTGCGGTTAATCCCCAGTTTGCGAGATAGATGTATTGTTGTGCTTTGATGAAGTGACGACACATTACGAGCATAGCTGATCGTCCATCGACCAAGTAGGATACTTTGGAGTCGGTGCGCACAGGGGTATCGCCCTCTGCCCACCATTGTTTTTGCTGTTGTTCTTCTGAAAGTTGCATAAAGTAATCACCTGCTTTATATTTGTATGTTCTTCTTCTCGCTAACGCTCTTGAAAAATGAATGTTGGTGATGGCGCGATAATGTTGTAGGGACCAGCTTGAGCGCGTCCGCAGCCTGTTGGCGAATCGCTCTTCAACGGGTACGGGACGCGCTCAAGCTGGTCCCTACAGCGGTTTGCATCGTTCCATGTTGCATATTCGAGTGCGTACACACACGTCTAGATGGTGTCATGTGGAGCGGAGATTGTCAAGCATGCTATATCACACATTCCTAAACAGCCATCCTTCGCCGAAACCTGCTACGGTGCTGATGAGGAGGCAAAGTGCTGCGAAGTGATTGCTGGCGAAATTGAAGGAAAGGAGATTGCTATTGAGCAAAAGGTAGGCGAGGAGCGCGCAGACCGAGCCAATAAAGGGGCGCACCAGCCAAATCACACTCAAGATCGGCCCTTGGTATTGGCGGTGACGGTGTGCTAGGGTGACGATACCACTGATTGAACCGCCGATGAGACCATAGACCAGCACGAGCCAGGGGATAGCCGCTGCCTGGAATGTCAGGACGGGCGTGTCGAGCACGTTAATGCCTTGTAAGACAAGAAGTGCTAAGGCTCCTAAGAGCAGCAATAATTGATATGTGGCGACAATCAGCATAGGTGTTTCAGTGCGTGCGGGTGCTCTACGACCTACATCATCTTTAAGCTGCGTTCGTTGCTGCTCCTTGAGGAGAAGCAATGGCTCAGTGTTTTGTTCTTGCGGCATCTGCGGTGTTTGTGGTACTTCAGAAACGGGGGCAACTAGGGTTTCCTTTCGCGCCTTTTGTGCAAGTTGAGAATGTGAAGGGCGTGAAGGGAATGAGGCGGGTGCGGAATGTGGAGCGGGTAGGATGGGTAGGGCGGATGGGGTGGGCGGGATGAAATGGGTGAGTGCGGTGGGTGGTGTGGACCATGTTTGTATATACTGCTGGGGGAATCTCTTTTCCTTGGCAATGCTGGCAAGTGCTTGTACGGTCTCATTCTGTTCATAGTGTGAGGAGGAGAGAGCGTACAACTGGTGTTGTGCATTGGCTGTGAGGATGTATGTCACGCAAGGAATATCGCGGCCACGGAGTGTTTCATGGGCAAGCACTTCCTCTGTTTGGTAGAGGGCATGCGTTTTGTGGGCATGATGGATGCTATGAAGAAGAGCGGGTTGCTCATTGTTGCTTTGCACAACACGGCGCGGAACACGATATAAAAAGCCCCAAACTTCGCTATGTGCGCTTTGATCTGGCAGGAGTGTGATGTATGTTTTTGTTACTTGCTCACCTGCCAATGTGTCGTGAGCCAGAGTGCCAAAGGCGAGACGATAGCCTCTGAGAGTGGCTGTGCCATAGGGGAGGGCTAATCCGTTTAGCCGTTGCGGGTGGTTGAGGTAGGTGTTATCCATCTCTAGCCCATATTCAAAGAGCCAGAAAAACTCCTGTGAGTTTTGCCCTGTATAGGTGATCGCTGTGGGAAGCGTCGTCGTTTCTGCCGCGTAGAGTGGCTGTTCCTCATGCTCGTGGCCCTCTTCTGGCAAAGGGGGGGCAGATGGTGCTTTGGCGGGAAAGGTAGATTGTGCCGAGGCTGATAGGCGTGGTGTGTTGCCACGTTCAATGACAGCTCCGGGGACTACCTCTCGCGCTAGCTGTTGTTGCTTGTCTGGCTGTAATGATGTGGTATTTTCTAATGCACCATAGATGTTGTCTCGCTGCTGATTGTCCACTACATATTCCCTTCCATACGGCTATTTGTATCAGGCTATTTATGAATATTCACTTTCTCTCTTCTTCAGGATACTGAAAGAAAGGGTTTTGACCAAATTACTAGGACTAGTTGGGGTATAATTGAGATACATTGTCTTCACTACCGTATGTTTAGACGTGTTACATGGGTAAGTAGCAAACGTATCCATGGTTGGAAAAGGAAAGAGCAGGATAATTTATGGAATATCGACATCTGGGGCGAGCGGGTGTGCGTGTGAGCTCAATTGCTTTGGGCAGCTGGCTCACCTATGGCACTGCTGTTGAGGAAGACAGGGCTATTCAGTGTGTGCATACGGCATATGAGCATGGCGTAAACTTTTTTGATACCGCGAATGTCTATAACAATGGTGCCGCAGAAGAGGTGGTGGGGCGTGCTCTGAAGAGCTACGCGCGTAACTCGTATGTATTGGCCACAAAGGTATTTTTTCCGATGGGTGATGGTCCCAATGATCGTGGTCTGTCGCGCAAGCATATTATGGAGCAGTGCCATGCCAGCTTGCGCCGCCTGGGAACGGATTATATGGATCTCTATCAGTGCCATCGCTATGATAGCGAGACCCCGTTGGATGAGACGGTGCGCGCACTCGATGATCTGGTAACACAGGGCAAGGTGCTTTACTTGGGTGTGTCGGAGTGGTCGGCGACGCAGATTGCTGATGCGGTCTCTACTCAGCAAGCACTCAACCTAGATCAGATCGTCTCGAATCAGCCCATTTACAACATGCTGACGCGCTACATTGAGCGTGATGTCATTCCGCTGTGTGAGCGCGAAGGTATTGGTCAGGTGGTCTTCTCGCCCTTGGCACAGGGCATTTTGACGGGCAAATATAAGCCGGGGCAGCAGCCGGAGCCGGGCACACGCGCCACGGACGAGAAGGCGAATATGTTCATGCATGGTCAGTTGACGGATGCGAAGTTGACGGCGGTACAACATCTGCAAGAGGTCGCGCAGGAGGGTGGGTATCTGTTGTCGCAACTGGCCCTCGCGTGGATATTGCGTCAGAAGAATGTGAGTTCGGCCATCATTGGCGCATCTCGTCCGCAACAGGTGATAGAGAATGTGCAGGCCAGTGACATCACACTTTCCGCTGATGTGCTCACACGCATTGACGAAATTCTCGAAGGTGTCGTGAGCTACGAGAAGGATAGGTAAAACTATCGTAACCAGGCCTACCACCAATCGCTTCGTGGTTGGTGGTAGGCGTTTTTACGTTCTCAATGCCTCTTCATTTGCCTGGGCTTGTTGGGCGATGGCGGCGATTTCGTGATGGTTGAGGATGCCCTGCTCAGTGATGATGGCTGTAACAAGTTGTGGGGGTGTGTGGTCAAAGTAGAAGTTACGCACCTGCACATGTTCAATTGGTTGTGCCAGCACCTCTGCGGCCTCTTTTTCCTCTAGCATGGTGGTGTTCTGCTGCCACTGGATCATCTCGTCAGATTGCCAGTGATGGGGCGAAATTTTCAGAGTTTCGCTCAGCACATAAAAGGGTACGTTATGACCGTGTGCGGCCCATGCCAGCAGGGAGGTCCCTGCCTTGTTGAGCACGCTGCCATCGGTGAGGATGCTGTCGGCACCTACGACAACGGCGTGGCAGAGCGGCAGGAAAATTGCGGCCTGGGCATCGGTGATGAGGGTGACGGGAAGCTCTTTTTTGGCAAGCTCTGCCGCCATGGTGCGGCCCTCGTAGCGGGGGCGACCCTCTAGCACGATCATTTCTGTGATGTGGTCGCGGCACTCCACCAGCACGTCCAGTACCGTGCCAGAGATGCTACAGGTCATCAGGTGCTGCTTGAGTAGTGGTCGTGCGAACTGACTGATGCTTGCTGTGCTGCTATCATAGTCCTGGAGTAGCTTAGTTGCGGCTTGCATTGCGGTTACGGTGGTAGCGACTGATCCGTCCTCTACTGGGGCGAGGATGCGCCCGACTGCACTGGCGATGGCGGCCATGGCGGGTCGCGCCTGCGCTAGTGTATGCCCAACCTGACGCAGGCGTTGTTGCTGCTCGTCTGCCGTTAGCTGAGTGTCGATCAACGATTGGGCGAGATCATGCAGTACGCATATGGTTTCGCGTACCAGCCAGCGCGAGCCATGTTCGCGATCATTGCGTATGTGTTCGATGCGCTGTTCAATGGTTGTCATACCTATTTCCTCCATGCTGTAGGGACCAGCAGGCCCGTAAGGGTGAGATTTATCGCACCCTCGTACCCGTTGGCGAATCGCTCCTCAACGGGTACGAGGGCGTCATGAATGTTGCCCCATAGACATGAAGTTAAGAATGGATGAGGTGACGGGAAGGCTCATTTCAGTAGGGGCGGGAGAGGATGCGGATGAGGGGCTGGGACCCTTGGGTCGCCCGTGGGGTGGGGCAAACGCCCAAAAAGGGCTCTCTCCCCGACAGAAAATATGTTCAAGGAGGTAAAAGCGTCATTGGAGGTAAATCGAGAAACACAGGCGTTGATCGCGATGAAA